>NZ_KV827287.1:36087-59458 GCF_001836075.1 Staphylococcus sp. HMSC035D11 | reverse complement strand
TCATACTCTTGATTCCATTGTTCAAATTCATGCTTTATCAAAGAAAAGTTATGATTAAACAACGGTATTTCATTCAAAAAATCGATAGAAATATAATTACTATTCATAAAAAACTCCCTTCTACTCAAAAAAATCATAAATCAATATTGCTTTATTCCAAATGCTTTATTAATTTTGAGTCTCTAAAGCTTTATTAAACCAAAATCAACGACTTTTCGAATAGTGCATGCTATTGCTATACTAGTTAAAAGTTCTTCTCAACATTAATAAATTTTTCTCAGCATAAATACGTGTTCTATTTTTTATTTTTACTCATTTTGATAGCAAAAAAAGCTATTCCGATACAAAACCACATGCCAATAATCGAAAGCCAAACAACACTCATAAAATCACTCCCTTATTCTTTTAAGCTAAAGAAAAAATCAAAAACTTAATTAAATTCAAAATACCCTTATTTGTAATTTTAAGGTACTTTTTAGATCATTTAGAGGATTTCATATACTTTTTATTTAATAACTCTTAGAACACAAATAAAAGGTAAATTTTAAAAAAATAGAAAAACAAACCTTTACTTTAGATATTAACAAATTAAACTCTTATTTAATACTTAACATTCAATATACATTTAACTACCTAAGAAAACCTAATATGAAATGTAGTAATATATAGTATTTTAGCTGATTTTAATTATTAAACTTAATAATTATTTTCTACACTTAGAGGCTCATAGTTTCTATATAGTTTTAAATCTCTCAAAAATTAAAGGTATAAAATCAACAATGACTATGTTCTTTTTTAACCCGTCGTTCGTGTCGTTCTTTTTATTGTGAAACTGTTCAATAAAATAACTTCTCTATTGTTTCATCGAATATTTGTTTTATTCTTTGGACAGTTAGGTTAAATATTTTCGCTATATCTTTGAATTCCCTACCACTAATGATTAATCAAAAAATACTAAATTCTCTATCTGTTGCTACTAAATTAACTTCGTCTATTAAGTTATTGATATATACATAATTTTCTACATTTAAACTTTGGACTTCATCAGTAACATTAGTATCAAGAGAGAAAAAAGTCTTCTATTGATGTATCTACAACTTCTATATTACTTTGCCTTTTATTTTTCCGGTATTCTTCAATATTCTTTTTAACTGTTGCTATGTCATGCAGCAATAGTAGTCACGCACCTTTTGTTTTATTCATTGTATTAATAGGCTTTCTCATACTCATAATGCTCAATATTCTTTTTCTTTCTTGCTCTTTAAAACGTTGGCCTCGTTTTTAATTTGTTCTTTCAAAAATTTCTTCACATAATCTATCTATTAATTTTGTTGGTCTAAATCGACCGTTAGAATTCATATAAGTCATGATAACTACTTGCTCTGATTTTGAGTATTTACTAATAATTTCTTTGAGAACATTCATATTAATTTTAGATCTATCTTTGTACTTTAGTATATTTTCTTTACTCTCAATAATCCATTCTACAGATAAGATACAGCAATTACATCTTTTACCTCATCACATGTCAAATAGATATGAATATGGTAAAAATCACAATAGAGAAACTGCAAGAAAATTAAACAGTTATGTAAGGAATGTATGTGACCAAGCAATACATGAAGGCTTAATTATGCGTAATCCTACATATAAAGCGACTGTCACAGGTGCTAATCCTAGCAAAAGTGAAGATTTGAAGTTTATTAGCCATACTGAATATGTGAAACTTAAGCATTATTTAGAACAAAAAGATACTACATCATCATTAGTATTATTAATGGCATTAGTGACTGGTGGTCGCTTTTCTGAAATAGCAAACATGCAGCGTGATGATTTTTACTTAGGTGATAACAAAATACATTTGCCTAGTACAAAAACAGAAACATCAGATCGTATTATCTCTATTGATACAAATACGCTAAATAAAGTGAAAAAGTTTATTGAGAAGAAACCAGCCAATATTAATGGCTATGTATTTACAGTAAATGGTCACGTTATATCAAATACTGCTGTAAATAAGGTATTAAAAAAAGCATGTGTACACTTAGGCATTAAATCTATTACGATAAACGCCTTAAGGCATACACATGCGTCTGTGTTAATTCATAATGGTTATAGTTTACATTATATATCAAAAAGATTAGGTCATGTTTCTACATTGGTCACACAATCTGTTTACCTACACTTATTAGAAGAAACTTATGAACGTGAAGATAAAAATATGATTGAGTTTTTGAATAAACTTTAAATTGTTTTCACCAAATTTTCCCCAAACATAACAAAAACCCCGTAACCACAATGGTTAACGGGGTTTATTAGCGTCCTGGGAGGGATTCGAACCCCCGACCGATGGCTTAGAAGGCCATTGCTCTATCCAGCTGAGCTACCAGGACATTATTTTTTAACACAAGTATTATTATATCTAAAGAAATCTTATTTAGCAATAGCTTTAATATAAAAAAAGTTTATATTTTCCACTAATTACGTATAATTGCAACTAATCACATACTTTCTTCGTTGCTATTTAGTTAAACTAAATAGCTAAATGTTTGGTATCAAATTTGAAATTAGCTAGGACTAGACTATCTTGCATTGTAGTCCTAGCCCTTTTAATAGTTAATTAATTTCAAATTCTATTGATTGTATGACTTGATGATCTCTATTTCTAAAATTCAGCGTAGCTTTTTTACTTTCATCCTCTATAAGTAGTTCTGCGTATGTTTCTTCTATATTACTACGCGACTGTGAAATACTACCAGGATTTATAATATGGACGTCGCCTAATTTTTCATATTTAGCTATATGTGTATGCCCATAAAACGCAAATTGACAACCAAGAGATTGTGCTTTTTCAGCCAAACGCATACGTGTTTGATTTACACCATAAAGATGACCGTGGGTGTATAATGCTTTAACACTGTTCTTTTCAATGATGTCTTCATTTGGAAATTCAGGATAAAAGTCACAATTACCTTTTACACGTTGATACAAGCTTAATTCAGTATCATTATATTTAAATTCAGAATCTCCTAAATGTAAGCATATATCTGCGTCTTTATGATAGTCGTATAATTGATACAGAATTCCAGATTCAGTGTGATTATCACTTACAATTAACCATTTATACATTATTTTTCACGCTCCAAAAATTCATTTAAAGCTTTAATTGCATTTCCACGATGACTCACATCGCTTTTTTCTTCTGTAGTTAATTCAGCCATTGTTTTGTTCTTCTCTGGAAGATAAAAAATAGGATCATATCCGAATCCATGATCACCTTTACGTTCTGTTGTAATTTCTCCTGATACAGTTCCTTTGAACATATGTGTTGGTTCATTTGGCGTACTCATGCTAATGACACATACAAATTGTGCCTTTCTATTTGTCTCACCTTCTAACTTTTTAAGTACTTTATCAATATTTGACTCATCATTTTTCTCAAGACCAGCATAACGTGCAGAATATACACCAGGCTCACCATTTAGAGCATATACTTCTAGACCACTATCATCGGCAATCACTCTTTTATTGAGTGCTTTAGCTGCCGCTTCAGATTTTAATCGTGCATTTTCTTCAAAGGTAGTGCCTGTTTCTTCAACATCAAAGTCCTTTATAATTTCTGAAATGCCAATAACATTATCATTTGGAAAAATAGCTTTAAAATCATTTATTTTACCTTTGTTGTTAGAAGCTATAACAATGTCTGCCACTTAAATCTTCCTTTCACTTCTGTTTTAAATTTAATCTACTTTTATACGTTCAACTTCTACATCTAATTTCAGCCATTGAGAAATGATATGTTTAATATGAACCGTATCACCTGTTGCAAAAAATCGATGTTTTGGATGTTGCGTATAGCTTGCATGTTCATTACTAAACGTAAGTAATGCACTTACTTCACGTGCAGTTTCAAGCCCAGAAGAAATAACTTTTTTATTCCCACCAAAATAATCATTAATAGGTTTATATAATAATGGATAATGCGTACAGCCTAAAATAACAGTATCGGCATCTGTGTTACGCCAATGTTTTAAAGTCTGATGTATTACAATACTAGTTATTGTAGGGTCATCATAACGCATTTGTTCAACGAGTGGTACGAAACCTGGACATGCTACCCCATATACTTCGACATTTGGGTTTATTCTTTTAATATGATGGCGGTAAGCTTCTGATTTAATCGTGCCCTCAGTACCTAAAATTAAAACTTTTTGATTTTTTGTAGTCATAATAGCGGTTCTAGCACCAGGTTCAATGACTCCAATAACTGGAATTGGTAATAACTGCTGTAAATGTCCTAACGCCACTGCAGTTGCAGTATTACAAGCAATGACTAACATTTTTATATCAAATTCCATCAGTTTATTAGCAAGTTGCGTCGTAAAAGTTTTTACTTCTTCTCCAGGTCTTGGACCGTATGGACACCTTGCGATATCGCCTAAATAATATATTGTCTCATTAGGAAGTTGTCGCATAATTTCTTTAGCTACAGTTAGTCCTCCAACTCCTGAGTCTATGACACCAATGGGTTTATTCATTTACATTCATCCTTATAATACATAATACGTTTATTTTACCATAGACAAACCTAATCATTCATTAATTGATATTTTTGCTCATTTTTATTTTACTCAATAAACATTTATATCCGTATTGAATTCTCCATTAATAAAAACCAGCAAAGTTTTTACTTTGCTGGCAAATATGTCATATTTAATTTACTTGATGATCAGAACCAAAGAATGATTTAAACATATGGAATGATGTTTCACGGTTCATTGCTGCAATTGACGTTGTTAATGGAATACCTTTTGGACATGCATTAACACAGTTTTGAGAATTACCACATTCTTGTAAACCACCTTCACCCATTAAAGCATTCAGCCGTTCATCTTTAGTCATTGAACCAGTAGGATGTAGATCAAATAAACGTACTTGTGAAATAGCTTGTGCACCAATAAATTTATTATTACGTGTTACATTAGGACACACTTCTAAACATACACCACATGTCATACATTTTGATAATTCATATGCTGTTTGACGTTTCTTTTCTGGAATACGTGGACCTGGTCCTAAATCATACGTACCATCAATTGGAATCCAAGCCTTCATACGTTTTAAGTTATCAAACATTCTTGTACGATCGACTTGTAAATCACGAATGACTGGGAATGTACTCATAGGTTCCAAACGAATCGGCTGTTCTAATTGGTCAACAATTGCTGAACAGGCTTGACGTGCACGACCATTAATAACCATTGAACAAGCACCACATACTTCTTCTAAGCAGTTCATATCCCATACTACTGGCGTTGTTTTTTCTCCTTTACTATTCACAGGGTTGCGTCTTATTTCCATTAAACAAGCAATCACGTTTAAATTCTCTTTATAAGGAATTTCAAATGTTTCTTCATACGATTTTGCTTCTTGGTTATCTTGACGTTTAACAATTAATTTAACTGTTTTTTGCGTGTGTTTTTCTTCTTTATGTGTTGTTTCTTGATTATGTTGTTCATCTGTATGACGTAATTCTTCTGGAGTTTCTTTTACTGATTGATTGTTAGCCATCATTTTTTACCTCCTTTAGATTTACTTGTATAGTCACGTTTACGTGGTGGAATTAAACTGATATCGACAGGTTCATATGTGAATTTAGGTGCTTCATATTCACCTTGATATTCAGCTAAAGTTGTTTTTAACCATTCATCGTCATTACGATCTGGGAATTCTGGTTTATAATGTGCGCCACGAGATTCATTACGGTTATACGCACCAATTGTTATAACACGTGCTAGCTGCAACATGTTCCATAATTGACGTGTAAAGAATACAGCTTGGTTACTCCAAGTTTGTGTATCTTCCATATCAATATTTTGATAACGTTCCATTAACTCAACAATTTTTTTATCCGTTTCTAATAATTTGTCATTTTCACGTACTACTGTAACGTTAGCTGTCATAATTTCGCCTAATTCACGGTGAAGTTTATAAGCATTTTCAGTACCACGCATATTAAGTAATTCGTCGAAACGTCTTTGTTCTTCATCTACACGTTTTTGATAAATACTGTCATCTAACTCAGTATATGATGTTTCAATATTTTCAACGTATTTAATTGCATTTGGACCTGCTACTGTACCACCGTAAATCGCTGATAATAACGAGTTAGCACCTAAACGGTTACCGCCATGTTGAGAGAAATCACATTCTCCTGCAGCAAATAACCCTTTAATAGTTGTCATTTGATCATAATCTACATATAATCCACCCATTGAATAATGTACTGCTGGGAATATTTTCATAGGTACTTTACGTGGGTCATCACCAGTGAATTTTTCATAAATCTCAATAATACCACCTAATTTAACATCTAATTCATGTGGATCTTTATGAGATAAATCAAGATACACCATATTTTCACCATTAATACCTAATTTTTGATTGATACATACATCAAAGATTTCACGTGTTGCAATATCACGTGGTACTAAGTTACCATAATCAGGATACTTTTCTTCTAAGAAGTACCATGGTTTTCCATCTTTATAAGTCCAAATTCGACCACCTTCACCACGTGCTGATTCACTCATTAAACGTAATTTATCATCACCAGGAATTGCCGTAGGGTGTATTTGAATAAATTCTCCATTTGCATATTTAGCGCCTTGTTGGTATACGATAGATGCAGCTGATCCAGTATTAATCATTGAATTCGTTGTTTTACCAAAAATAATACCCGGACCACCTGAAGCCATAATAACAGCATCAGAACCGAAAGATTTAATTTCAGAAGTAGTTAAATTTTGAGCAACAATACCCCTTGCTGCATTTTCATCATCTTTAACTAATCCTAAAAATTCCCATCCTTCATACTTAGTAACTAAACCATCAACTTCAAAAGAACGAACTTGTTCATCTAAAGCGTAAAGTAATTGTTGTCCTGTAGTTGCACCAGCATATGCTGTTCTATGATGAAGTGTACCTCCGAAACGTCTAAAGTCTAACAATCCTTCATTTGTTCTATTAAACATAACGCCCATACGATCTAATAAATGGATAATTTTTGGTGCAGCTTCAGTCATTGCTTTGACTGGTGGTTGGTTCGCTAAGAAATCTCCACCGTATACTGTATCGTCAAAATGAATCCATGGTGAATCTCCTTCACCTTTAGTATTTACCGCACCATTAATACCACCTTGGGCACATACAGAGTGCGAACGTTTAACAGGTACAATTGAGAATAAGTCCACATGTGCACCTTGTTCTGCAGCTTTAATTGTTGACATCAGCCCCGCAAGGCCACCTCCGACAACAATAATTTTTTTCTCTGCCATAGAATTGTCACTCCCCTAAAATATATCTGAAACTAACCTATTGATTCCTTTTATAACTATGCTTTTTTTACTTTCATTTTTTATGCAAAAGCTAAAATTGCAGTCACACCTATGTATGACAGAATTAAGAAAATAATTAATGAAACCCATGTGAAAATACGTTGTGATTTTTTAGATTGTAAAAATCCCCAAGTCACTAAGAATGACCAAATACCATTAGAAAAATGGAAAATGACAGCAATAACACAAATAATGTATACGATAACCCAAATTGGATTTTGTAACGTTTGATGCATCATGTCATAACTGATTTCTTTACCAAAGAAAAGTTTTTGTAAACGTGTTTGCCATAGGTGTACAAAGATGAATACGAAAGCAATAATCCCTGTTAACCTTTGTAGCGCAAACATCCAGTTTCTAAATAATGAATAATGGCCGATATTTTCTTTAGCAGTAAAAGCAATATGAATACCATATAGTCCATGATATAAAATTGGAATGTAAATCAAAATAAGTTCAGTTACTAATAAAAATGGTAAAGATTCCATAAAGCCTGCAGCCTTATTAAAAGCCTCAGCTCCTTGAGTCGCTTGGTGGTTAATCATTAAATGAACAATTAAAAACGCACCAATCGGAATAATCCCTAGTAGTGAATGAAGACGTCTAAGATAAAATTCATTTTTAGACTTAGCCAAAAGGAGTCCCCCCTGTTATAAAACATAATAAATTTAAATAGCTTCTTTTTAAGATAGTACTATAAACGCATTTACTATTTTATTTAGTACTCGTATGCATAAAAATATAATAGTTATAATGATTGTAAATTTTCTGAAAATTAAACAAATCAAACATCTACTTTTTATTAGTTTGAGTATTATTATTTTTCATAACTACAAGTATGTCTTAAAAAAGTAAATATAATTAAAAACAAGACGAATAAATGAGATATACAAGTATTACATGATAATTGTGTAACTACTATAAAATGATAATATTTCTCATTTAGAAAACGCTTCCATACTTTCTTAAAAAAATAAGCCTTTTGTTAACTATATTGTAACATTCTTTCTAAATGTATGGGGTATGAAATTCAAAGTCATACCCCTTTTTTTGAAATTAATCTTCTTTTAAAGCATATTGTAGATTTTCAGCTACCTTTTTAGGTAATCCTGCAGCTTTTAAATCTTCTATACTAGCTTCTTTCATTTTTTTAATGGAACCAAATGTTCTTAATAATTTTGTTTTTCGTTTACTTCCTATACCCTCTACTGTATCAAGAACAGATTGTAATCCAGTTTTTTGTCTAGTTTGACGATGGAATGTTATCGCAAAACGATGTACTTCATCTTGGATTCTATGAAGCAAATAAAAGGCTTGACTATTTTTCTTTAGAGGTACAACCTCAGCATTTGTACCGTATAATAATTCAGATGTTTGGTGTTTATCATTTTTTCTTAATCCAGCAACAGGAATATCTAAACCCAGTTCATTTTCTAGTACATCTATGACACCAGACATATGTCCTTTACCACCATCAACGATAATAAGATCTGGTAATGGAAGACCTTCATTAAGTACACGCGTATAACGACGACGTACAACTTCTCTCATCGACTTATAATCATCAGGACCTTTCACAGTCTTAATTTTGTATTTACGATATCCTTTTTTATCCGGTTTACCATCCACAAATGTTACCATTGCCGAAACAGGATCAACACCTTGGATATTTGAGTTATCAAATGCTTCAATTCTTATCGGTGTTTGAATGCCCATTCTTTCACCAAGTTCTTCAATAGCTTTTACCGTTCTAGACTCGTCTTTAGCGATTAATTGGAATTTATTTTCTAGTGCAACTTCAGCATTATGATTAGCTAAATCAACCATTTCTTTCTTTGTTCCACGCGCAGGTTGAACAATTTTTGTATCAACTACAGAGTGAATGATATCTTTATCTAAATTTTTCGGTACATGTACTTCTTTAGGTAAAATATGTTGATTTAAGCTATAGAATTGTCCAATGAATGTATAAAATTCTTCTTCTTCTGTTTGTTGTAGAGGAATCATTGTTGCATCACGTTGAATCATATTTCCTTGTCTAATAAAGAATACTTGAATACACATCCAACCTTTAGAAACGCTATATCCAAAAACATCTCTAATTGTATTATCTGAAGACATAATTTTTTGTTTTTTAGTTAAATTATGAATATGTTGAATTAAATCTCTATATTCTTTAGCACGTTCAAAATCTAACTTCTCACTAGCATCTAGCATGCGTGTTTCAAGATTATGAAGAATTGTTTTATCTTCTCCATTTAAAAAGTCAGTAATTTCACGTGTCATTTGTGCATATTTTTGTTGATCTACATCATACACACATGGTCCCATACACTGACCGATATGATAATATAGACACAATTTATCAGGCATATTATCACATTTTCTAAAAGGATAAATACGATCTAATAATTTTTTAGTTTCTTGTGCTGAATATGCATTAGGATAAGGTCCAAAATATTTTCCTGTACCTTTTTTTACTGTACGAGTCACAAGTAAACGTGGATGTTTTTCTTTAGTAATCTTTATAAAAGGATAACTTTTATCATCTTTTAATAAAATATTGTAGCGAGGTTGATATTGTTTAATCAAATTCAACTCAAGTAATAATGATTCTGTCTCACTTGAAGTTACAATAAATTCGAAGTTGCGAATTTCACTAACAAGACGTGTAGTTTTTGCATCATGTGCACCAGTAAAATAAGAACGTAGTCGATTTCGTAATCGTTTTGCTTTACCTACATAAATAATTTGGTCATTTCGATCTTTCATTAAATAACAGCCTGGTTCAAATGGGACGACACTTAATTTATCTCTAATTTTTTCTTCGTAGTCGGTCATCCGTCTCCTCCTTTCTATTAACTTGACGTTCACATAAAAAAGACGGAGCGATTACATAACATGTAATGCCCCATTCTTTTATAATTGTACTAAATATTATAGATGTTTATCTAAAACTTCTGCTAAGTTTTCTTTAGGTTGGAAACCTACTACTTTATCTACTGCTTCTCCATCTTTAAATACGATTAAAGTTGGGATGCTCATTACTTCATATTTAGCAGCAGTAGATGGATTTTCATCTACATCTAATTTTAAGATGTCTGCTTTACCATCATAGTCTCCAGCTAATTCTTCTAACACAGGGGCGATCATTTTACAAGGTCCACACCAAGTTGCCCAAAAATCTACTAATTTAACACCTGATTGAATGTTTTCATCAAAATTTGAATCTGTAACTTTTACGATTGCCATAATTGCCAATCCTCCTTAAATATTAAATGATGAGCAAATTATAACAGACTTTCCATATATCTGCATTGCTCTTGCTCATCTTTATCACTATTTATTAATCTTGTCATAAACTTGTGTTAAGATTAAACGCTTGCTTTATTGTACGTCAAATTTTAAAAAAATCAACATTCTAGTTTTATATTATTTAAGTTCTGCTACTGTAACACCAAATCCGCCTTCACTTGGCATTCCACCACGAAAAGATTGAACACTTTTATGTTTTTTTAAATGATTTTGAACTGCTTTTTGAAGTGCACCAGTACCTTTACCATGAATAATATAAACCTGTTCATAGTTACTTAATACAGCTTGGTCAATATATTGATCTAAAGCTCCAACCGCTTCTTCATAACGATAGCCTCTTAAGTCTAATTCTGTTTTAATAGTTTGACGATTTTGGCGTGTCACCATTTTCGTTGGTTTTTCTTTTTTCTTTTTCGTTTTTTCTAAATCTTCAATAGGTAATTTCATTTTGATAATACCCATTTGAACTACAGCTTCATTTTCTCCGCTTAATTCTAATACTTCGCCTTTTTGGCCATAAGATAATACTTTAACTTCATCGCCAGCATGAATATCATCCCATTTTTGTTTTTTTACATTTTGTTTTAAGGATTTAGCTTCATATTGATCTTCTAAATGTTTTTTCTTATCTATTAATTCATGTTCTTTAACGTCGGCCCCTTTTTTATCTCGCATTTCTCTTAAATCTTTTAGAATGTCATCTGCTTCTTTTGTAGCTGATTTAATGCGCTGATTTGCTTTATCTTTAGCTTCATCCATTAATTTTTGTTCATAATTTTTATATTGTTGATACTGACGTTCCAAATCATCATGCGTCGTTCGTGCTTCTCTCAATAATTTTTCAAGCTCAATACGTTGTTCATCCACACGTTTAGAGTTTTTCTCTAATGATTCTATCATTGAATTAATTTCTTGTTCGTCTGTACCAATCATTGTTTTAGCCTTATTAATGATGTTTAATCCTAAACCTAATTTTTTAGAAATATCAAAGGCATTGGAACGTCCAGGAACACCCATTAATAATTTGTAAGTCGGACTTAATGTATTCACATCAAACTCAACACTTGCATTCATAACGCCTTCACGATTATAACTATAAGCTTTAAGCTCTGGATAATGTGTCGTTGCCATAACTAGTGAACCAATCTCCCTCACATGATCGAGAATACTCATAGCTAAAGCTGCACCTTCACTCGGATCGGTTCCAGCACCTAATTCATCAAATAAAACAAGACTATTTTTATCCGTTTCTTTCAAAATTTCTACAATATTTTTCATATGTGATGAAAACGTAGATAGCGATTGTTCAATCGATTGTTCATCACCTATATCACAATATACGTTTTCAAATACACTCAATTGACTACCATCTAATGTAGGAATGAGTAACCCGGATTGAGCCATCACAATGATAAGTCCTAACGTTTTTAAAGTGACAGTTTTACCACCTGTGTTAGGTCCCGTAATAATAACCGTTTCAATATCATCAATAAATTCAATTGTATTTGCTACGACTGTATCTTTATTCAATAAAGGATGATAAGCATTAGGTAAATAAACCGTTCTTTCCTTATAAAAAGTAGGTTTTGTCCCTTTAATTGATCGTGCATAGCGCGCTTTAGCCGTTAAGAAATCAATTTGACCCATAACCGACTCTGCCACTAAACAATTATCATCATCAGCAGCTACGAAACCTGTTAATTCTGTTAATATACGTTCACGTTCTACTGCTTCATCATTTCTTAATCGACTAATTTGATTATTCATTTCAACAATAGAAGATGGTTCAATATAAAGGGTTTGTCCAGAAGCTGATTGATCATGCACAATCCCTTTAAAATCTTGTCGATATTCTGCTTTTACCGGTATCACATTGCGATCATTTCGCACTGTAATAATGGCATCTGAAAGTTTCTTTTGATTAGCTTGACTTTTAACAATACGATCTAAATTTTGTCTAATGCGTTGAGTCGTACTTGATATTTTGCTTCGAATACCTTGCAATTCATAACTTGCATTATCATATAAATCGTAAGCATCACATTTTTCATTTATTTCTTGATATAAATCAGTAAGTGCAGGTAGTTGATTCATTCTTTCATTTAAAATTGGATACTTTACGACGCCTTCATCTTCTTCAAGCAGTTGATTATAAAATGTTTTAAATTGATTTTGTACTTGTATCAACCGCTTAATCACATTTAATTCGGTAACATTAAGCACTCCACCAATTTTAGCACGGTGAATTAATGGTGATACTTTTGATAAACCACTTAAACTAGGTAAACGATGTTTATTATAAATTTGTGATATTTCATCTGTCTCATTCATTTGAAATTCTACAGTTTCAAAATCAGTTGCTGGAGACATTTTAGACACTTTTTCACGTCCTAAATCACTTATCGTTTCAGAAGCTACAAATGATTTGATTTTATCAAACTCTAAGACGTCTAATGTTTTTTGTCTCATACAATCCCTCTATTTCTGTAATTTAATATTATTATTAATAAAGTTTTTAAAAGCGTCACGCGTCATTGTATTAATCACTCTATCTTTATTTACAAATCCTTTTTGCGCAGTAGCTACGCCATATTTCATAAAATCAAGATGATCCACATGATGAGCATCTGTATTAATTGTTAATTTAATATTTGGATATTTTTTTACAGTGGCAGCATTTAAATCTAATCGTTTTGGATTAGCATTAATTTCCATTACCGTTTGTGTTTCTTCTGCAAGTTGCATCAACTGTTCTATATTAGGTTGATACCCTTCACGTCGCTCAATAATACGACCAGTTGGATGTGCAATATGTCTAACATAAGGATTACGACATGCATGTTCTAGGCGTTGCATAATCTCTTCTTCAGATTGATTGAAACTTTGATGAATAGCTGCAATAACATAGTCAAGTTGCGATAGTATATCATCCTCATAATCTAATGATCCATCAGGTAAAATATCCATCTCTGTACCTGAGTAAATATCTATTTCTGTGTATTCTTCATTCAAATTTTTTATTTCTTCATTTTGACGTAATAATCGTTCAACTTGTAATCCATGCGCAACTTTTAAACTCTTTGAATGATCCGTAATGACCATGTATTCATAGCCTTTTTTAATGTTTGCTTCAATCATCTCTCGTATAGAAAAAGCGCCGTCACTATACGTTGTATGCATATGAAGATCACCTTTAATATCATCTAATGTAATGATTGAATTTAAATCACGATCAAACTCACTGCCATCTTCACGCATTGCTGGAGCAATCCAATGTCTACCGAAGTGTTGGTAAATTTCATCTTCACTTTGGAATTGGAGTAACGTTCCATCTTGTTGTTCGATACCATACTCACTCACTTTTTCATTTTGTGCTTTAGCAAGTTGTCTAATGCGAATGTTATGATCTTTGGAACCTGTAAAGTGCTGTAAGGTATGATAAAAGGCTTCTGGTTCAACAAGTCTAAAATCTACACCAATCGTTTCATCATCATATTCCAATTCAAGTGACACTTTCGTTTCTCCAACTGCGACTTCTTTCACTTTATTTGGAATATTTAAAAGGTGTTGTTGTACATGAAGAGGGTGTCGTGTACTAATAATATAGTCTAAATCTTTACTTACTTCTTTATAACGACGGAAACTACCTGCTTCAGAATAATGTTCAACTTCTTCTAATTGTTCTAGATAAGTCATAATATCTTTATTTAAATGTCGCATCAAATCAATAGGATAATGATCTTTTTTAGCTCCTAGTGCTTTTACTGCTTCAAGTATGTTTTGTTCCGTTTTTTTAGCAAATCCACTTAGTTCACTAACTTTTCCCGCTTCACAAGCTTCTTGAAGATGTTCTTTATCTGTAATATTTAACTCTTTATACAACTTTGCAATTTTTTTACTACCTAAACCTTGAATTTTCATTAAAGGAATTAATCCTTCAGGAACTAAACGTTGCAATTCTTTTAAAGTTGATGAGGTACCTGTTTCTCGATATTCGCTAATGACCTCTCCTACCCCTTTTCCAATTCCTTTTAATTCAGTAACATCTTTTATTTCATCTAAAGAACGTTCATCTATTTCAAGACTTTGTGCTGCTTTACGATAAGCAGATACTTTAAACGTATTTTCTCCATTCAATTCCATATATATAGCAATTTTTTCTAGTAGTTGAATTACATCTTTCTTTGTCATTACATTCACTCCATAAAAAGAGACCAGGAGGTTTATATCCATCACCTAGTCCTGACCTTTTATCTTTTTTTATTTATAAATTTAGTATATAAGATGATAAAAACGGCATCTTAAATAGAATAATATGGCTTAAATAACCGTGTTTTAAACTTTCTTGAATCCATTCATTAGGATATAAAGATACTAAATATAAAACAAGTTGCAGTACAATCACACTGGCAATACTACCTAATAAGCTTCCCAATATTCGACTTGTAACATGAATATTATGATATGACACTATATTATCAAAAGTTACAATAATAAGATATAAAAGCAACTTACTTATAAAAGCAATACATAAAAATGCCACAATAGTATCAAAACGTTGTTGTACATCATGATATTGAAATGCGAAGTGCGTATCAAAAGCAACTGTTTTAGGAAATGGAACAAAAACAATCATTTGTTTTGATATATATTGGTAAAAACGATGCGCAATGAATAGTGAGACAAGCGTAGACGACAAATGAAGACTATTCAGCCAAAGGCCTCTTCTAAAACCAATTATCATATACATCAAAATAATAAGTATCATTACTAAATCTATAGTCATTTAGCTATCCTGTTGTTTTAATTCATAAATCATTTGTTTTAATATTTCGTTTTCTTCTTCCAATTTCACTTTTTCGTCCATGATATTCACTGCAGTTAAAATTGCTTTTCTTGTTGTATCTAATCCTGCTGATTTACGTCCTAATAATCTTAGCTGTTCATCTACTAAATGTGCTACATAACGTATGTGTTCAGGATCATCGTCACCGATAATCGTAAAATTTTGATCATTGATCGATACATTAATACGATTTTTAAATTCTCCCATTGTATTAACTCCTGACTTTTGATAATATTTTAAATTTCTTTGACTAATGTTTTGTTGAGTGAATAAGTAGATTATTATTATTATACATGAGCGTCTCTTATTTGTAATTATAGATTTAAAATACTATTTATTTATACCACTAAACCTACGTTTTTATCTTCATTATGTTAAAGTATATCTATTAGAATTTTAAAAGAGAGGTTTAAACATTTTATGGGAAATGTAGTACATAAATTAACTAATCAAGATATTGAGCAACTGTTGAACCAAATTAACTTTAGTACATCCAATTTACCTAATGGGATGAAAGCAAGAACCAAATATCATGACACTGTCATTAGTATTTACAATTCTGGTAAAGTTATGTTTCAAGGAAAACATGCTGAACATATAGCGCGTCAATTTTGTACTACTGATTCTGTAACTAATTCAAAATCTTCAAAGGCAGATGATTTACATAATATAACATATAATGATTATAACTGTATTGGTAGTGATGAAGCGGGAAGTGGCGATTATTTTGGTCCATTAACGGTTTGTGCTGCTTTTGTATCTAAAGAGCATATAGATATTTTAAGAACGCTAGGCGTAGATGATTCGAAAAAATTAACAGACACTAAAATTATAGAACTTGCAGAACAACTGATTACCTTTATTCCTCATTCATTACTTACATTAAACAATACTAAATATAATGAAAGACAAGCACTAGGTTGGTCTCAAGTAAAAATGAAAGCAGTCCTTCATAATGAAGCGATAAAAAATGTAACTAACAAGATAGATACTAAAGCATTAGACTACATTGTCATTGACCAATTTGCAGAACGTAACGTCTACAAGCGTTATGCTCTAAGCGACTTACCTTTTCCAAATCAAACAAAATTTGAAACAAAGGGAGAATCTAAATCCCTTGCTATTGCAGCAGCAAGTATCATTTCTCGCTATGCTTTTATTAAGCACATGGATTCAATATCAAAAATGATGCATTTTGATATTCCAAAAGGCGCGAGTCATAAAGTAGATTTAATCGCTGCTCAAATTATTGAAAAATATAATATTAGTAAGTTAGATTCTATTTCAAAAAAACATTTTAAAAATCGTGATAAAGCATGGACGTTGGTTAATAAAAAGTATCAATAAAGAACATTTTAGAATGCTATACGATGATGTCTAAATTCATCAAATTCAGTATCGAGAATTGTTTCAACACTTTTATTTACATATCGTGACACATCGTTTGCGGGAACAAGTGCTGAAGTTTCTATCGGTCAAGTAAGTTGAGTCATGTTAGAATCTTTATACATAAGGTACCTCGTTAATTTAATGAAGTTTATTAAATTATACGAAAGGACCTTATTTTTTAAAAGTATTTCAATGTAAAATTACATAAAAAAAGCATTTTAGTGCGACTCTTGATAAAATAAGATACGCTAAAGACTACAGACTAAATTTATTCCCTAATAAAGCGAACCAACTATACAAAGTATTGTAAATAATGAAACCAGTAAATGACTTTATAATAAACTCATTTACTGGCTATTTTTTTAGGATGTATATCCCAATCTCTTCTTTAATTTATTATCGAATTGTAGCGCCTTTAGCTTTTAATGCTTCTAAAATTTTATCATGCACTTTAGAAACACGTTCATCTGTAAGTGTATTTTCAGTATCTAAATAATTTAAACGAATGGCTACTGATTTTTTACCTTCTTCCAAGTGTTCACCTTCATACACATCAAATACAAGTGTATTTTTTAGAATGTCTTCACCATTCTCATGAATAATGTCTAATAATTCTGATGAAGGCATGTCACGTTTTACTTCCATAGCGATATCTCTTGACACACCAGGGAATTTTGGAATTGGTTCATAATTAATGTAACCTACAGCTACTTGCATCATTGCATCATAGTCTAATTCAAATACATATGTGCGTTTAAGATCATTTTCAGCTGCTAATTGAGGATGTAATTCTCCTACAAACCCTATCTCTTTACCTTCTAATGAAACAATCGCAGTTCTACCTGGATGAAGACTTTTTATTTCGCCAGCTTTATAAGTGAAATCTAAATTTAATTTTTCAGCAATTCGATCGACTACACCTTTAGCAATAAAGAAATCAATCTCTTCTTTTTTACCTTGCCAAGTATTAACTACATATTCTCCAGTTAGAATACCACTTAAATATTCGATTTCATCCGGTAATTCATCTTTGCCGTTACCAAAGAACACACGTCCAATTTCATATAATCTTACATTTTTGTTTTTACGTGCTACGTTATAAGTTGTTGCTTCGATTAAATGTGGTAATAAGCTTTGACGTAATGTAGAATGCGCTTCACTCATTGGCATAAGTAGACTAATTGTAGGACGTTCTTGTAATGCAAAATCTTTGGCATGGTCTTTAGACACAAGTGAATATGTGATGGCTTGATTTAATCCTGCACCTTCGAGTGTTTCTTTTACCGTACGCGTTTTATATTGACGATCTGTCAATTTTCCACTAGTTACATCATCAAACACTGGTAAAGTTGAAGGAATATTATCATATCCGTATATTCTTGCTATTTCTTCAATTAAATCTTCCTTAATTGAAATATCTTTACGACGTGAAGGTACATATACTGTTAAAGTATCGGCATTTTGAATCGTTTTAAATCCTAATTGTTCGAAAATAGCTTTAATCTCATCATTTGATAAATTAAAACCAATTGTTTGATTTACTTTTTCCGCAGTAATATCAATTGGCGTAACAAGTGAACCTAAATCCCCTTGTGCCACTCTATCTTTTAATACTTCACCAGAAGCATAATGTTCAAGTAAATAACAAGCTCTATCGACTGCTTCATTAACAAATTCTGTTGCAATACCTTTTTCAAAACGACTTGAAGACTCACTACGTAAATTCAAACGACGTGATGTGTGACGGATAGATACAGGGTCAAAAATCGCACCTTCTACTACGACATTCATTGTTTGATCAGTCACTTCTGAAAAATCTCCACCCATAACACCAGCTAATGCAATAGGTTCTTTACCATTTGTGATAACGATATCTGTATCAATAAGCGTTCTTTCAGTATCGTCTAATGTTGTCATTGTTTCATTTTCATTCGCTTGACGTACAACGATATCTTTAGAACCCATATGGTCTTGATCAAACATATGAAGTGGTTGACCATATTCAAGTAATACATAGTTAGAAATATCAACTACATTATTAATTGGACGGATACCAGCTTTAATTAAACGTGCTTGCATCCAGATAGGTGATGGTGCAATTCTCACATTTTTAACAACTCTTGCACTGTAATAAGGAACTTTTTCAGGATTATCAACTGTCACTGATAACTCATCTGTTGCTGAAGTTTCAGTTTCGTTAAGCGTTGTGTTTGGTTTAGTCATTTCAGTTTGATATAATGCTGCAACTTCATATGCAGTTCCCACCATACTTAAAGCGTCTGCACGGTTAGGTGTTAAATCAAATTCCATAATTTGATCATTAAGATATAATGCGTCTAATGCATCAGTTCCCGGTGTCACTTCACTAGGAAATACGAAAATTCCATTTTCATAGTCTTTTGGTACAACATTACTTGAGACACCAATTTCTTGTAAGGAACAAATCATACCTTCCGAACGTTCTCCGCGTAATTTGGCACGTTTTATTTTAATACCTCCAGGTAAACGTCCACCTACTTTAGCCACAATCACATATTGATTTTCATCAACATTAGGTGCCCCACAAACAATTTGAACAAGTTCTTCTTCACCTATATCAACTTGACAGATATTCAATTTATCTGCATCTGGATGTTTTTCTTTAGATGTTACATATCCTACTACTACATTTTTAATATCTTTTGAGTAATCTATAATATCTGCTACTTCAATACCCGTACGTGTAATACGCTCAGCTAAGTCTTTAGCAGGTACACCAGCATCTACGTAATCTTTTAACCATTCATTTGAAATCAACATTATGCTTCACCTCTATCTTCTACAGCTTTAAATTGATTAAGGAATCTCACATCATTTGTATAGAAATGACGAATGTCTTCGATTCCGTATTTTAACATTGCTATACGATCTGGCCCCATACCGAATGCAAAGCCAGAATATTCATTTGAATCAAAACCGGCCATTTCTAGAACATTAGGATGTACCATACCTGCACCTAAGATTTCAATCCATCCAGTATGTTTACATACATTACATCCTTTACCTTTACATTTGAAACAAGAGACGTCTACTTCCACTGATGGCTCTGTGAATGGGAAATAACTTGGTCGTAATCGAATTTCACGATCAGCACCAAATAATTTTTTAGCTACTAACTCTAACGTTCCTTTCAAATCACTCATTTTGATATGTTTATCTACTACTAAACCTTCAATTTGTGTAAATTGATGACTATGTGTAGCATCATCTGAATCTCGTCGATACACTTTCCCAGGACAAATAATTTTTACTGGTCCTTGACCGTGACGTTTTTCCATTGTACGTGCTTGCACTGGAGACGTGTGCGTACGCATTAAAATCTCATCTGTAATATAAAAACTATCTTGCATATCTCGGGCTGGATGTGATTTAGGAAGGTTTAAAGCTTCAAAATTATAATAATCTTGTTCTACTTCGTATCCATCAACAATTTCATATCCTAATCCTAGGAATAAATCTTCAATTTCTTCAACCGTTCTAGTTAATGGATGTTTTGAGCCAATATTAATTTGGCGACTAGGTAATGTAACATCAATTGTTTCCTCAGCAAGTTGTTGGTTTAACTTTTCATTTTTTAATAATTCTTGTTTTTCTTCAAGTTCATTTTGAATTGCTTGTCTTAACTCATTTACTTTTTGTCCATAAGCTGGCTTTTCTTCATTTGGTAAATCTTTCATATTTTTCATTAAACCACTTACAGAGCCTTTTTTTCCTAGATACTTTACTTTGACATCTTGTAAAGCACGTTCATCTTGCGCTTCGTTAATATCTACTAAAGCTTGTTGTCTTAATTCTGTCATTGAATCATTTTGAGTCATGACTTACACCTCATACTTTCTATTTATCATAAAATTTACTTTATTAAATTAAAAAAAGACTTTCATCCCTAAATAACTGGGACGAAAGCCTTCCGTGGTACCACCCAAATTTATGCCTAAGCATACACTTGTTAGCATTGTTAACGAAGATGCACTCCGACTTAAATTTCTTTAAGTAACCAAAAAGGTGAAAAAAACTAATGTAAATTGAAGTAAGTTTCAGTCACGCTTACTTTCCCTGTGCAATTAATCATTTAGTTTACGTCTTTTTATCGGTTTATATTTATCTTTAATAAACATATTATTTTAATTTTGTATACAATTAAGTATAGTCGATTTTAAATCAAAAGGTCAACCTTTCAAATGATAAAGCAAAATACTTCCAGCAATCGCCACGTTTAAACTTTCCGCTTTGCCGTATATAGGTATAATAAGATTCTGCGAGGTATGTGCTAATAATTCTTTATTAACACCTTCTCCTTCATTACCAAGTAATAAGGCAAATGTGTCTTGCGATTCGATGTTTTTATAGGACACAGCATTTTCTAAGGCTGTACCATATACTGGGCCATCAAATTGTTCAATAAATTTATTTAATTCTGTTGTGACAATAGGAATATGAAATACACTTCCTTGACTGGCTCTCATTACTTTATCTTGGTATGCGTCTGCTGTACCTTTTTCCATTACAATCATATCTATACCCGCAGCATCTGCTGTACGAATTAACGTGCCTAAGTTACCAGGATCTTGTATACGATCAAGTAATAACACTTGTTTCGCTTTTGAGATATCATGTTTAGGTTTTTCAATGACTGCAAAAAAACCTTGCGGTGTAATAGTCCCTGATAATGATTCAGCCACTTTCATATTAATTTCGTAAGCTTCTTTTGCATACTCTAAAAGTCTAGAATCTGTTCTTTCTGGCTCAATTACAAATAATTGTTTAATCATCATATTACTTTTAAATGCTTCATCAATTAAATGTATGCCTTCGATGAGAGCTAATCCTGTTTTATCGCGTTCTTTTTTCTTTTTAAGTTTATTTGCTAATTTAATTTTATTATTTTGTGTTGAAGTAATTTGTTCCATAATAGTCTCTCCAAATTATTTTTGATAGCAATGGTATAAATTGAGATAATATAAAAAAAGAGTGGGATAGAATTCATAATGAATTCGTATTCCACCTTTTTTAAATAGATATAAATTATTTAGAAACGACTTCTTCACCATTGTAAGAACCACAGTTTTTACATACGCGGTGAGATAATTTGTACTCGCCACAGTTTGGGCATTCAGTCATACCAGGTACTGAAATTTTGAAATGAGTACGACGTTTATTTTTTCTAGTTTTAGACGTTCTTCTTTTTGGTACTGCCATGATATATCCTCCTTAATATTAAAACACATAATCTCAAGTATTCGGTCATTTAATTATTATACTATAAATTAAATTAACCTGCTATTACTCTTTATCATATAACTGTTGTAATTTTTGAAGCCTAGGATCAACTTGGCGTGTTTGGGAATCGTCGTTATCTTTAGAGTGCTCAAGCTCAAGCGCTTGTTCTTCATCAATAACTTCCCAACCGTTACCTTCTGTAAGCATTTGATCACTATTCTCAGAAAATGCACGCATTGGCTTCTCAATAATAACCAATTCTTTAGCAATATCTCGGATATTAATCATACCATCTGTAGCAAGATGATAATGTTCATCTTCATCTACTTCTTCATCGGTATAACTATTATAACCTTCTAAATCAAATATTTCGGAAGTTCTGACATCAAGTGGCACATCTACAGGCACTAATGTACGAGCACAAGGCATAGTATACGTACCAGTAACATGCATATCTGCTATCACTTCATTTGATTTTATGGTTAATTCACCTTCGATATTCATCTCTGATAAATCAATCAGACCTAAAGGTTCTATTAAATCGTCAAAGTTCGCCTTTTCATTGAATTCAAAAGGTTTACCTTGATATTTTCTCAATTGCGTTATTGACCATTTCATATGGCTTCACCTCTAACAAACACAAAATTTATTTTAACTTTACTATTATAAGTTGTCAAGATTTTTTCTTAACATCTTATTATCTGTTACAATACTAATAATGAATACTGAAAGGACGAATTGCAAATGAAAAGTGTTGGATTGATTACAGAGTATAATCCATTTCATAACGGTCATGCTTATCATGCGCAACAAGCTAAAGTACAGTCCGATGCAGAGATCTCTATTGCAATCATGAGTGGTAATTTCGTTATGAGAGGTGAACCTGCTATTTATAACAAATTCCTACGTACACAAATGGCACTTTCCAATGTCGATTTAGTTGTTGAGTTACCCCTTATCGCTAGTCTTTCTTCAAGTGATTATTTTGCACAAATAGCTGTTCAAGTTGCTCGTTATCTAGATGTTAATACTATTGCTTTTGGAAGTGAAACACCTGATATAACTCGCCTTAAAAACGTTGCAAATGAAATAATCAATTTAGAACATAGTTCAACTTTTAATCAAAAAGTAAAAGAAGGTAGTAATTATGCAAAAATTATAAATG
>NZ_KV827287.1:21370-35987 GCF_001836075.1 Staphylococcus sp. HMSC035D11 | reverse complement strand
TTTAATTAGCGATAATACTTTGCTGAAAATGCCTAATAATATTTTAGCAATCACTTACTTAAAAGCTATACAACAATTTGCACCTCACATGAAAGGACTTGCTATCCAACGTGTGCATGCTCATCATCATGATGCGACAATTGAAACATCATCCTTTGCAAGTGGTTCTGCAATTAGGCAGTCGTTAATCACTCAAGAAACTCAGTGGACTACAGTTGTTCCCTCTTCAATTCAATCACTGTATACAACACCTCATTTAACTAAAGAGGATACATTTAGCTTGATTAAATATCATATCTTAAGTCATTCAATTCATGAAATGGCTCATATATACACTATATCTGAAGGACTAGAACATCGATTAAAAAAATATATCAATCAAGCCACTTCTTTTGAATCCTTTATGTCTTTACTGAAGACAAAACGCTTTACCTATACTCATTTACAACGCATACTTATGCAAATTCTTTTAAATGTAAAAAAAGAAGATTCTATTCAATCCATTTCAGCTGTAAGAATTTTAGGAATGAATCGTCGCGGACAAAGTTATCTCAAACAATTAAAAACCAAATTTCCAGAGCGTCAATTCATCACTAATATTAATAAAACATCTGCTCATTTTTTTAAAAATGAAATTAAATCTACCGATATTTATAACTTATTATCAGGTCAACAGAAAAATGATTTTAATACCCCTGTAATTAGATTAAATAATTGAATTAAAGCGTATGGAACATTTCATTTCTGTTCTATACGCTAATTTTTTAATCTTCAAATTTTTCTTTTAATGCTCTTTCAACATGCCTAGGTACGAAATCTGAAATATCTGCCTTATATTGAGCCACTTCTTTCACAACACTTGAACTGATAAATGAATAGTTTGTACTTGTCATCATATACATTGTTTCTACATTACTATTTAATTTTTTATTCATTGAAGTTAAACGTAATTCATATTCAAAATCACTCACTGCTCTTAAGCCACGAATAATTGTTTTAGCGCCTATTTTATCACAAAAATCGACAAGTAATCCATTAAAATTATGTACTTTCACATTTGGCAAATGTTTTACAGATTCACGTATTAATTCCATACGTTCTTCAATAGAAAATGTACCTGCTTTACTACTATTTTTTAATATACATACATGAAGTTCATCAAATCGATCAGAACTTCTTTCTATAATATCTAAATGCCCATAAGTAATAGGATCAAAACTACCTGGAATGACTGCTTTTGTCTTAGTCATTGTGTTCTCCTTTTTTTAATAACAAAGTATCTGTTAAACCGTAATGATATTGCTTAATTACTTCAAAATCATATGTATTGATTTTTTCTTGATTACTAAACTCACAAATGATAATACCATGTTCTTTTAATAAATTAAACTTAGAAATTTGGTCTAGAGCCTTATCTATTAGCCCTTTATTATAAGGAGGGTCTAAAAAAATGAAATCAAATTGAATGTCTCTTTTATTGATAGCCTTTAACGCTCTATCTGCATTATTTTTATATACTTCAGATTGTTCCTCTAAATTTAATTGTTTCAAGTTAGCTTGGATCACTTTAACTGCTTTAAAGTTTTGGTCTACAAATATAACTTTATCCATACCTCTAGAAAGTGCTTCAATTCCTAAAGCACCACTACCAGCAAATAAGTCTAAACCTAAGCCGTATACTTCATGTAAACTGTTAAAAATACCTTCTTTAACTTTATCCATTGTTGGACGTGTATTACGTCCTTCTAAACTCTCTAGTGGTTTACTTTTATGTTTTCCAGCAATGACTCTCATTTTGACTTACACTTCCATTTCATTCATTTATTTACTATAATTTATTTTGAAAAAGGAGAATTAAATATTTATGAAACAATCATTTATTATTTTAGGAGAAGGACTTACAGATTTATTCGAATTTCTTACTCTTATTGAATATAATCATGCAAGAATAGACAAGGTTGTCTATTTCCATACACCACAGTCAGACAAACAATTATCATCAGTCGCAATTATTATGAATCCTACGACCGGTAAACAATTTCAAGCCATATATATGATGTTAAACGCTTTAAAATATCCCTACCCAAATAGTAATAAAAAATTTGAGATGATTAATGAACAAGCTCAATCGTATGATATTCCTATTGTCGGCATTGATGTTCAACCGCCAAATGCATTTCATACGAATGATTTATATTTTAAATATTTAATTAGCGTACTTCGTTTACAAAATTGGATCCCACCGATGCAATAACAATGTTTAAATACATCTTAAAGCTTTTCATGCTTTTCTTTATCATATGTTTTTTTCAAGTTTTTATAAGGGGATCCATCAATATGTAAAACATATTTTAATTTCATTAATTTCTGGAGAATATCGTCTACTTCATATTCATTAACATACATTACTACATACTTTCGAGGTTTATTAGTATAAACGATATGTCCATATTTACGTATCTGTCTTTCATGTTTAATATGCTTTAAGTAAATAATTAAGCTAACTCTTGGAATCAATTCCATATTATTTCACTCACTCCATTTATTATGCATAATTACTATACCATGACTAATAATTTTATAAAATACATTCAATATCTCAACACTTAACTTTCGAAAAATATTTCTTTAATTATTAATTTTAAATGAACTTTAGGAGGTTATACCTTGAAACACATTAAGAAGAATTTTTTTAACTTGGGTATCACTAGTATGGGTATACTAAGCAGTTTATTACTTTTAAAAAGAAATCAAAAGCCTAAAATGCTTAAAGACATACCTTACTTTTTTAATGGACCAGCACCTTATATTTTTGCACATAGAGGTGGAATGTCAGTTCGACCAGAACAAACACAATTAGCTTTCGATAATGCTGTTGATTATGGTTTAGATGGCTTTGAAACAGATGTGAGACTAACTAAAGATGAAGAATTGATTGTTTTTCACGATGCTACAGTCGACCGTACTACTAATGGTTCAGGAAAAGTATGTGATTACACATTAAAAGAATTAAAAAAATTAGATGCAGGATTTCATTTTACTGATATCAATGGTCGCCATATTTATAGAGGTCATCAACAAGCTAAAATTTTAACTTTCGATGAACTTTTAGAAATGTATCCTAGCAAATATATCAATGTAGATTTAAAAGATACTCCAAGTAGTTATGAAGGAGCTATTGCGCCTAAAAAAATGTATGATATTATAAAGCATCATCATGCTGAGAAACGTGTACTTGTAACAAGTTTTCATAAAGAACAAAATGAACGTTTTAGAGCAATAAGCAATGGAGAAATAGCTACTGGTGCAAGTCAACATGAAGTGACTGAAGGTGTGATTAAGTTTATTTTAGGACTAGGTTATCATTATCATCCTCAAGCTGACACATTTCAAATGCCTATAAAATTCAAAGGTATCCCATTATCATCAACTCATTTTATTCAATGGCTTAACTTATTAAATATTGTGCCAGGTTATTATGGCATTAATAGTGTTGACTTAATGTATGATTTGTATCAAAAAGGTGTCCACACCATTGTTACTGACCGTCCTGATTTAGGTAAACAATTTAAATCACTACTAAAACAACATACCTCAAATTAAATACACTCATTCTATATAAAATTAAAATATATACATAAAAGAATCTGGGACATACATCATAGTTGTCTCAGATTCTTTTAATATATTAATCTTCAATAATTAAAGTAAAAATATGCTGACATCTCATTTTGCAACTCAACCTCTGATTTACTAGATTTTATTTTTAATTATAAACGACAATTACATGTACCTCCTGAGGCGCAGCCTTTAGAATCCGTTTTAAAAAATGGATTACCCACTTCAATCTTTACATTTTCTGACACAGATAATGCGATTTTAGTCAACACTTCATCTATTAAATTTTGTAATTGTACTTCCTTAGATTTGTAATCCATTACATTAGGCAACATTTCATAAGCTCGCTTACGTCGACGTGTATCTAACATTACATTTTGATAATCTGGGTGATATCTACCAAAGCGCATCACTTCATCATAACGTTCTTTTGATTTTAAAAAAGCTTGATACAGTAAATGTGCTTCATCATCTTGTTTAAGTGTTTTTTGAGCTTCTCTATAATTAAAATACACTTTTGATTGTACAATCATGTCTGATAAATCTTCAATTTCATCTAAAATTGATAATGTTTCCTCTGTATACATTATCGGTCACCTCACAACCTATTTTTGTACAAAAATAAGTGAATAATAATTTCTCATTACTTCTCCACCCATTTCATTATACTTTTTATTTAACATTCTTGAACGGTGTATATCCGAATTCATCCAACTATGAATTAATGTAGGCACGTCATCAAAATCATAGCCCACATTTTGACTTGTAGCTATAAAGTCAATGTTTTCGTTACCAAGTTGGCTCTTAAGGGCTTCTTCTGTAAATTCAACATCTTCTGTACCAGTTGCTTCATATAAATTTGCTGAAGCAATATGTGAAATGTCTGAATTTACTTTCAATGGTGGAATATGTTTTAAATCTCTCATTTGATTAGTAATTTCATAGAGGGTTATCAATTGATTTGGGCTTTGTTCATATGGTAATGAATCTTTATTATTTCTGTCATTATTAAATTTATCATCTGAAATATCTTCTTCATCTGTTAATTGATAAGGTTTTATAAATGCTAATAGTTCTTTATCTAGATATCGAATACCCATAATTCGATTTGATTGTTGATCCACATAAACTTGAGCATAAATATTACCATATTTAATTAGAGTTTGAGTTTTAATATCTTCATCTGATAACTCAAAATTATATTGTTTTCCATTCACTTTAAAAGAGGGGTCAGGATTAATACTAGTTTTTTCAAATATATGTGAAGCATTTTCATTGATTTTTAATGATCCGGTTTGAGCTTTTTCTCCAGTAGCATAAACAGATTTAATTTCATCATGTTTTGTAGTAACAATATAATATTGTTGTTTTCTCTTAAATATATAATCAGTATATCCGCCTTTAACAGGATATGTACGATTTGCTTGTCCATATTTATTTGTAAGATAATTAATATCTTTACCTATCCAAGTACCTATCCCATTTTTGGGAGCAGGATTTTCAGTCTGTTTTTTCACGGAATGTGATACTTGATTTGAATGACTTATTTTATTGTTGTTATTAGGATTTTCAAGAACATCAAATTTTAATCTTGGTGAGTAAAATAAATAAATTAAAAATGTAATTAAAAATACGACTCCTAAAACTTTGATTACTAACTTAGTCATTGCTCCCCCACCTCTTTAGAATTATATATATTGTACAAAATAACTATTTTAACAATCAAGCCATTCTTTTTTTCTAAACTCCAAATTTATTAATTAAACTACATTATACCTATTTACAAATAAAATAAACAATTAATATTAAAACATAATTTATACTAAACAATTTGATCATCGACTGCCAAAATATTAAAAATACCTGAGACACTCATTATGTCCCAGGCTATTCTTTAAAATATTCAATATTGTTATAAACCTAGTGTGGCTTTAATCACCGATGTAGTTTCTCCACCTGGATAAATTACATATAGTAATAAGTATACTGCCACACCTGTAATACCAGTAAAGAACCATATAATTGAAGCGACAGGTCCGATTCTTCTATGCCATTTAAATTTATCTTTAAATGCAGTAATAATTTGAACTAATCCTAATACGCCACCAATCGTAGCAAGATTAATGTGGAAGATTAAGAATATCTTATAATATGTTCTAACAGAATCTGGACCACCAAAATCTGTATTACCTATAAATATCGTTCGAGTTGCGTAAATTATAAAAAACGTTAATGCGAAAAATGCTGCCCATAACATAACTTTTTTGTGAGTATTAACATGACGATGAGCAATTTGCCACCATCCTATTGCTACTAAAATAGCACTAATTACGATACAGCTTGTACTAATAGTTGGTAGAATTGGTAAACTCATATGTTCCATCCTTATTTAACTTAGATATTTTAAATCATTTTTATTAAAGAGATGACAACAACTAATGCAAAGAATACTACTAAATAATTTAGTGAATAGATAAACATTTTTGTTGCCCACTTAGTTTGATCAGTATTTTTCTTAAATGTTGTTAAACCTATAAAAATCCATCCAAGATTTAATAAAGTTGCTAATACAACAAACGTAGTGCCTAAACTAGATAATAAGAACGGTAATGGTAATAAAAATACTAACCAAATAAACATACTTACTCTTGTACGTTTAAAGCCTTTTACTGAAGGTAACATAGGAATATTTGCTAATGAATATTCATCACTACGTTTAATAGCTAAAGCATAGAAATGAATAGGCTGCCAACAAAAGACAACTAAAAATAAAGCAAAAGCTACAAGACTTATTTGTCCATCAATAGCTGTCCATCCAATTAAAGGTGGCACAGCACCTGGAAAACTTCCTACTACTGTGTTCCAAGTCGTATGTCTTTTAGACCAGATTGAATAATATGATACATATCCTACTATACCAAAAAGTCCTAAAACACCTGATGGCACATTTAATAAGAATAAACATGCTTCTCCTACTAACATCATACCAAAACTTAACATTAATAAATGTTTATCTGAAATTCTATCGTTTACTGTTGGTCTACTTTGTTTACTTGGCATAATTTTATCGATATCTTGATCATAATAATTATTTAATGCACAAGCACCACCCATAATTAATGTCGAACCTATCAACATTAATAGGATTTGAGGTATTGACGATAGGAAGGAATGATTTGTCATTACAATAGCTAACCAAGCGCCTGCAAAAGCAGGAATTAGGTTACCCTGTACCAAGCCCATTTTAATAATTTGTTGTAGTTCTTTAAAAGACACTCTACTTGACGGCTGTGATAAAGTGTGTTCTTTACTCATGGTTCCCCTCCTTAAAATTTTCATATAGTACTATGATATAATAATTACTTATAAAAGGCTAGGTTATATCTATTTAAATTGTGACACTTTAACGACTTCCTGTCTCACTAATTTTTTGTCTTTAATTATTGTAGTATAATAGTTGTAATATTTATAATTATATCTTTTATATTAAAATCAGAGCATAAATGGATATCATATTACAAAATATTTTAAATTAATGATGGGGTGTTTAAACTTGTTTAACAAACGAAACCTTAAATGGTTATCAATCGTAGCAACAATTATTATGGCATTGGTACAACTTGGGGGCGCCTTAGTAACTAAGACGGGCTCTGAAGATGGCTGTGGTGCTTCATGGCCTTTATGTCACGGCGCTTTATTACCTCAGAATTTGCCAATTGCTACAATCATTGAATTGAGTCACCGAGCTGTATCAGGTTTATCATTAATTGTTGTGTTATGGTTGGCCATCACAGCTTGGAAAAATATAGGATACATAAAAGAGGTTAAACCTTTAGCAATTATTAGTGTCGCTTTCCTATTAATTCAAGCCTTAATTGGCGCAGCAGCTGTTATTTGGCAACAAAATTCTTACGTTTTAGCCTTACATTTTGGAATTTCATTAATTAGTTTTTCTTCTGTGTTCGTATTAATGCTTATTATTTTTGAAGTGGATAAAAAATATGAGGCTGATGAATTATTTATAAAAAAACCATTGCGCAATCTTACTTGGATTATGACGGGCGTTGTTTATGTCACTATTTACACTGGTGCTTTGGTTCGCCACGCTAAAGCAAGTTTAGCATATGGAAGCTGGCCATTGCCGTTTAATAATTTAGTACCCCATACTGAGCAAGATTGGGTACAATTTGCACATCGCGGTATGGCATTTATCACTTTTTGTTGGATTATGATTACATTTATTCATGCCATCAAAAATTATTCTGAAAACCGTACAATTAGATATGGCTATACTGCTGCATTTATTTTAATTATTTTACAAGTGATTACGGGTGCATTGTCTGTAATCACACATGTTAATTTAATTATTGCATTGCTACACGCACTTTGTATTACTATACTTTTTGGCTTAATCGCTTACTTTATTTTACTCATGCTTCGTTCAATTAGAAGTGAAAAATCAAAAATCAAATAAAGTTTTAAAAGACATGTTAGAGTTATTGTAAAACATGGAATCTCTAACGTGTTTTTTATGCAAAAAAGCATAAGATAGAATGTCATTTAACTTTCTATCTTATGCTTTTAAACTTTTTAATACCTACTCAGATTTTTCAATTTCGATTAATAAATCTCCCGTTGCAATAGCATCACCATTTCCAACAGTAACTTTTTTAATCACTCCATTAAATGGAGCTTGAATTGTTGTTTCCATTTTCATGGCTTCAGTGATTAATAGTGGTTGATTTACTTTAACCTCATCACCTACTGAAACTTTAACTTCAGTCACACTTCCTGGCATTTGAGCTCCTATATGATTTGGATTTGTTTTATCTGCTTTAGGTTTTACATTCGCATTTGTTTTTATGTTTTCATCTTTAATCGTAATACGACGAGCTTGACCATTCATCACGTAATAAATTGTTCGATTACCCTTTTCATCTGCTTCACTAATTGTTTCAAGTTTAATAATTAAACGTTTTCCGTTTTCAATTTCAATTTCTACAGTCTCACCGTTACGCATACCAAAGAAGAATGTCGGTGTATCAAGTAATGATAAGTTACCATATTGTTGTCTAGTTTGAATAAATTGATCAAATACTTTTGGATAAAGTACATAACTTATAATATCTTGCTCAGTCACTTCACCATAATTTTTATCTTGTAATTGTTCTCGTATTTCATCAAAATCTACTGGTTTTAAATATTCTCCTGGACGTTCAGTTAGCGGTTGTTGACCTTTTAAAATAATATCCTGCAATTGTTTATTAAAGCCATTTACTGGTTGACCAATCTCACCTTTAAAGTATGACACTACTGATTCAGGAAAATCTAATTTATAACCTTGTTCAATAATAGATTGTTCATCTAAATCATTTTGTACCATATATAACGCCATATCTCCTACCACTTTTGAAGATGGTGTCACTTTAACAATATCTCCAAACAAGAAATTAACACGACGATACATATCTTTGACTTCATTAAAACGTTCACCAAGACCTAAACTTTTAGCTTGTTGACTTAAATTAGAGTATTGACCACCTGGCATTTCATGTTGATAAATTTCTGTATTAGGTGACTTAATATCACTTTCAAAGTCAACGTAGTATGGGCGAACAGTACTCCAATAGTGACTTAGTTCTTCTAAACCTTGAATATCTGTACGCATATTTCGTTTAAACCCATCTAATGCATAATATAAGGAGTTCACACTTGGTTGACTTGTTAAGCCACTCATCGATGCAATAGCTGTATCGATAATATCTACACCAGCATCGATGGCTTGTTTGTAGGTTAATAAACCATTTCCACTTGTATCATGTGTATGTAAATGTATTGGTAAATTAACTGCAGCTTTTAATTCTCCAACCAGTTCATATGCTGCTCTAGGTTTTAATAAGCCAGCCATATCTTTAATTGCTAAAATATGGAAACCTTCACGTTCTAATTCCTTAGCTAATTTAACATAGTAATCTAAAGTGAACACATTTGAACGTTCTGAGTTTAAAATATCCCCTGTGTAACAAATAGTACCCTCTGAAATTTTACCTGCTTTTTGTACCGCTTCATTTGCCACTTTCATTTGATCTACCCAGTTTAATGAGTCGAAAATACGGAAAACATCTACACCTGCTTTAGCACTTTCATCTACAAATTTTTGAATTACATTATCAGGATAATTCTTATAACCCACAGCATTTGAAGCTCTTAATAACATTTGGAATAATACATTTGGAATCGCTTTTCTAAGTTTTTCTAAACGCTCCCAAGGATTTTCTTTTAAGAAGTTGTATGCCACATCAAAAGTAGCGCCTCCCCACATTTCTAAAGAAAAACTATCTTTAAATACTTCAGCAGTTTTAGAAGCTATATTTAACATATCTTTTGTACGTACACGCGTAGCAAGTAAAGATTGATGCGCATCACGGAATGTCGTATCAGTAATTAAAACATCATCTTGTGCTTTAACCCAATCTGCAACTCCACTAGGGCCTTTTTCATCTAGTAATTGTTTTGTACCATATAGATGTTGAATTTTCTTTTTTGAAACTTGCGGAATCGAAGTTGACTCATAGTCTGGCTTCGTACGTTTTTCGACATTCGGAAAACCATTAATGGTTACATTCCCAATGTATTCTAATGTTTTAGTACCACGGTCTAATGTAGGTGCAATATCGAATAATTCCGGTGTTTCTTCAATAAATTTTGTTGTATAATCTCCACTTCGGAATTTTTCATTACGCATAACGTTAACTAAAAACGGAATATTTGTTTTTACACCACGAATACGCATTTCTCGTAAAGAGCGTTCCATTTTTTCTTCAGCTTGTTTAAAAGTAATGGCATGAGTAGATAATTTCACTAATAGTGAGTCATAGTAAGGCGAAATTTCAGCGCCTTGGAAACCATCTCCTGCATCTAAACGTACACCAAAACCACCACTTGAACGATAAGCAATAATCGTACCAGAATCTGGCATAAAATCATTTGTAGGATCTTCGGTAGTGATACGACATTGAATAGCATAACCAAGTGTTTGGATTTCTTCTTGAGGAGGTAAAGCGATACGTTTGTCAAATAGACTTGCTCCATCTGCTACTAAAATTTGAGTTTTAACGATATCAATTCCTGTAATCATTTCTGTAATCGTATGCTCTACCTGAACACGTGGATTGACTTCAATGAAAAAGAATTCATCGCCAGATACTAAAAATTCCACTGTTCCAGCGTTAACATATTTGATATTTTTCATTAATTGTAATGCAGACTGACAAATACGTTCTCTTAATTCATCAGGTAAGCCTACAGATGGTGCTACCTCAACTACCTTTTGATGACGACGTTGTACAGAACAATCACGCTCATATAGATGAACAATATTACCATATTCATCGCCAATAACTTGAACTTCAATATGTTTGGGATTATCGATGTATCTTTCGATATATACTTCACTATTACCAAATGATTTTTGTGCTTCAGATTTCGCACGATGAAACGCATCTTCTAATTCACTTTCTTCGCGAACAATACGCATACCTTTTCCACCACCACCACTTGTGGCTTTAATCATCAGTGGGAATCCTGCTTCTTTAGCAAATGCCTTTGCTGCATCAAAATTTTCAATTGGTCCATCTGTTCCTGGTATAACTGGTAAATTTGCTTTAATTGCAGTTGTTCTTGCTTTTACTTTATCACCAAACATATCTAAATGGTCTAGGTGAGGACCAATAAATGTTATGCCCTCTTCATTACAACGTCTTGCAAATTCTTCATTTTCACTTAAAAAGCCATAACCAGGATGTATTGCATCTACATTCGCACGTTTTGCTACTTCAATAATACGTTCAATATTTAAATAACTTTCGGCTGGTCCTAAATCTTTTCCCACTAAATATGATTCATCGGCTTTATATCTATGTAATGAATTTTTGTCTTCGTTTGAATAAATTGCTACTGTTTGAATATTTAATTCCGTTGCTGCTCTAAAAATTCTAATTGCAATTTCACCACGATTGGCTACTAATAATTTTTTTATATGATTCAAACAAGAAACACCCCTTTATATTTTGAATATTCTAACTAATTAGATAATAAAATTTTATCTTAAAATACATGAGAAAGCTAATACTTTTTTACATACAATTTATAAAATGAAAATATAGTAACTAGGTTAGCTTAATCACTATTTTAAAATGTAATCATTAATAATTATTATACTTAATAACTTTATATTATCATTTATAGTTTGAAGACGCTACTGTAGACTAGTAATCCTTTAACTTGTCACATAAATGTAAAAAGAGTGGAAGCAAATTTTTTAATTCTTGCTTCCACTCTTAATAATGTTAGTTACATATTTACATCTATCATTAAATGATTTTAATATTGTCTAGGAATATCCACTTTTGTTTTTTTATTTTTTATTGCTCTTTTTTCTTCAACTTTAATTTGTCTTGCTACTAACAATAATAATCCCATAGCAATACTTAAGCTGATCATTGATGAACCACCAAAACTTATAAATGGAAGAGGAACCCCTGTAAGAGGAATCGTAGCTGATATACCTCCTAAATTTACGAACGTTTGACTACCAATATAACTCGCTACACCAACACATATTAATTTATAAAAATATGAAGATGTTTTAGTGGCTAATATAAATGCACGGAATACAATAAAAAATAATAATCCTATTACTAATAAGGCACCAATCAGTCCTAATTCTTCACAAATTACTGCGAAAATAAAATCTGTATGCGCTTCTGGAAGATAGCCAAGTTTCATGATTCCATTACCTAATCCTCGACCAAATAATCCTCCATTTCCGATTGCCATTAATGAATTGGATAAATGATACCCAGTTCCAGAAGAAGAACTAAAAGGATCGTAAATTGTACTAAAACGTGCCTTTAAATATTCTGGCATCATTCCAGTGAAAATAAAGAACCCAGCAATAAGAATAAATCCAAGAATAATATATAAAATAGGTCCTTTTACTATTTTCTTAGCACCTATACCTACGAATAAAAACATTGCTAATATAATAATTAATGTTAATAATGTTTGTCCAATATCTCCTTGTAAAAGTACTAAACCTAAACAAAGGATAATTAAAATAATTGGCCCTTTGATAATTCTTAAATTACCTCTTAACTGCGGTAATTTTTTACTTAATACATAAGAAATATAAAGAATTAAAGCAATTTTTAGCAACTCTGAAGCTTGTAAATTCATAAATCCTAAGTCAAGCCAACTTTTTGAACCATTAATATTTTTACCTACCAATAATGTTAAAAATAAAAGGACAAAGATAATAATCATAATCCACTGTTGAACTTTTGATTGTTTAAAGACTTTTATATTCATCATAAATGAAATAAAAAAAACAATAATGAAACTCATGATAACATAAATTAATTGTCTGTTATAAAAATATGTACCTGAAACCTCAACGCCACCTGTTAACGTTCCTTTAGTAGCTGCCACCATACTGGCACTATAAACCATCACTAAACCTATAAAACACAAAATAACATATGAAATTAATAATGGATAATCGATAAACTTAGAGGTTCTACCTATGTATCGAAATATATTTTTTAAATTATTCATAAAAAAGATCATCCAATTCTAAAAATTTAAACTATATATGCTCATTAAAACGATTTATCAAATTAAATTCTGTCTAAACTATTATATACTTTGTAATTATTAATTAACAAACATAAACGTAAAAAATAAAATAAAAGGACTGAAAATATTATTTACATAACATTTCAGTCACTATCATAAATTATTACATCTATTAATTCTTGCTCATTATAACACTTTCATATTCAAAGCATTAGACTTAGAGTTATACGTTTGTGAATGCTTCATGCAATTTAGATAATTCTTTTTCTAAACGAAGCATTAAATTTTTACCGTTTTCTTTATCAACTAAACCAAGTTTCACAGCAAAGTCTACTTCTTTTTGTAAACCAAACATTTGTGTGTCGAGAACCTCTTCATATAGTGGGCAAGATGGCATAGTTAAATTATCCATTTGAACCTTAATTAAATGCAAGATTCGGTCAGCATCTTGATTTAATTGCTCATAAGCTGCACTATTTATGTTCATTTGCTTCGGCATCACATTCTCCCCCTATCATTAAATATCTTCATATCAGAAGTTTATCCTACTACCTTTTAAAAAGCAAGTTTATTCAATAAACCCTTCATTTTAAATATGATAAAATAATGGTTAGATTGAAACTAGGGAGTGGGCAAGATGATTCAAATTAAAGGAGACGTCAAATTTCCTATTACTTTAGATAGTACAACATGGATTTTTGATGATAGAAAAGTAAAAATAGAAGATATTGAAAACGGTATTTTTGAAGGAACTAAACCTATTAAATTTGAAGATAACCGCGAATGGAATAGAGCTATTTTAGAAGGACAAACCAATCCTCCTACATTAAACTCTGAAATTAAGTATCGTAAACGTGCTGTATTAGAAGATTCATTTGCAATAAATATGACACCATTTTTTAAAAATGCAGAGCCTTTAGAAAGTGCAACTACAATTAAACTTTCAAATGATACATCTTCAATTGAAATTCCATTAGAATTATTACCTTATCTATTTTTCCAATTTGCTAAAGATGGTAAGCGATTGTACGATGATAATTCAGTAGATAGCTTTGTTTATAATCCCGAGGAGAACGCCTATTCATATCACTTTAAATATGTAACTCGTATTGAGGTGATTTAAGTTGCGAGAAGTACAATGTATTATTTGTGATACTAAGGTCTTAATTGATGAACGTACAGTTGAAGCTAAACGTCTACGTAATAATCCAATTAAAACATTCATGTGTAGTGACTGTAAAAGTCGATTAGACACACCTAGACAACGACCAAATGAAAATCGTAAATTTAATCTCCATTTTCCAAATGAAAACTTATAGTATACTTTTCAATAATAAAAAGACGCAACATCAAATTTGATGTT
>NZ_KV827287.1:0-21270 GCF_001836075.1 Staphylococcus sp. HMSC035D11 | reverse complement strand
AACATCAAATTTGATGTTGCGTCTTTTTATTAGTTTTATTGATCTTGCATCATTTGTTTTACACGTTTCGCTTCTTTTTCACGTGCAGCTTTATTTAATATTTTCTTTCTTAAACGGATACTTTGAGGCGTTACTTCAACCAATTCATCATCATTAATATATTCTAATGCTTCTTCTAACGTTAAAATTCTTGGACGATTCATTGTTTGAGTTTGATCTTTTGTTGCTGAACGTACGTTAGTTTGATGTTTAGCTTTAGTAATATTAACTGTTAAGTCGTTTTCACGGTTATGTTCTCCTACAATCATACCTTCATAAACTTCAGTACCTGGTTCCATGAAGTTTACACCTCTGTCCTCTAGACCAATGATGGCATAGGCTGTTGCTTGTCCTTGATCCATTGAAATTAATGCACCATTACGACGGCCACCAATTTGTGCTTTAACACGAGGTCTAAATTCTTCAAATGTATGATTAATAATGCCATAACCACGTGTCATAGACATAAATTCAGTTGTATATCCAATCATACCACGTGCAGGTACCATAAAGATTAAACGTGTTAATCCATTATCAGTTGTTAACATGTCTAACATTTCACCTTTACGCGCACCAAGCGATTCAATCACTGCTCCAGCATTTTCAGATGGAACTTCACATTGAACACGTTCAAATGGTTCACTTAATACACCATCAATTTCACGTAAAATAACTTGAGGTTTAGAAACTTGAAGTTCAAACCCTTCACGTCTCATATTCTCAATTAAAATAGATAAGTGCAACTCTCCACGGCCAGCTACAATCCACGTATCTGGAGAATCTGTTGGTGTAACTTTTAAAGATACATCTGTTTCAAGTTGTTGATCTAACCGTTCTTGGATTTGACGAGCAGTTACAAAATCACCTTCACGACCAGCAAATGGTGAATTATTTACTTTGAATGTCATTTCAAGTGTAGGTTCATCAATACGCAATACTGGTAACGCTTCTTGATGATCATGTGGTGTAACTGTTTCACCTACGTTGATATCTTCCATTCCTGATACAGCAATTAAATCTCCCGCTTGTGCTTCTTCAATTTCTTCACGTTTTAAACCAAAGAAACCAAAGATTTTTGTTACACGGAAGTTTTTCACTGTACCATCTAATTTAATAAGCGATACATTATCGCCGACACGCATTTTACCTCTAAATACACGACCAATACCAATACGACCAACGTAATCATTATAGTCTAATAATGCTACTTGGAATTGTAGTGGTTCATCACTGTTATCAATTGGAGCAGGCACGTAATCAAGAATTGTTTCATATAAAGACTGCATGTTTTCATCTTGTTTTTCAGGATCAAGACTCGCTGTTCCATTTACAGCTGATGCATAAACAACTGGGAAATCAAGTTGTTCATCATTTGCTTCAAGTTCAATAAATAAATCTAATACTTCATCTACTACCGCTTCTGGTCTAGCAGAAGGTTTATCAATTTTATTAACTACTACAACAGGTTTTAAATTTTGTTCTAATGCTTTTTTTAGTACGAAACGTGTTTGTGGCATCGTACCTTCGTAGGCATCTACAACAAGTACAACACCATCTACCATTTTCATGATACGTTCAACTTCACCACCAAAGTCAGCATGCCCTGGTGTATCTAAGATGTTAATTCTTGTACCTTTATAATTTATCGCAGTATTTTTAGCAAGAATTGTAATACCACGTTCTCTTTCTAAGTCATTAGAGTCCATTGCTCTTTCATCAACATGCTCATTTTCTCTGAAGATTCCAGATTGTTTAAGCAATTCGTCAACTAGTGTTGTTTTACCATGGTCGACGTGAGCAATAATTGCAATATTACGAACATCTTCTCTTCTATTAGTCATTTTATAATATCCTTTCTTGAGTAAATTCCCACTTTTAATTGCAACTTTTTTATTATATCATAATATTAACAAAAGATAACTAAAAGGTGGGGATGGGGATGGAAAAACCAAAATCTAAAGGTATATTCTGGATACTTTCTATTGTAGCAGTTATATTTTTAGTGCTCTTTAGTTTCAGCGTGGGTGCTGGAAGTATTCCAATGATGATTTTAACATTTATTCTTTTCATTGCAACGTTTGGCGCCGGATTTACGCTTAAGAAAAAGTATCGTGAAAACAATTGGCTATAATCAACCATTAAGATATATAAAGCTTGAGATATTTTTGCCTCAAGCTTTTTTTATTGAAATAAGATTTTTTATTTTTTAAAGCGTTGATGTAAATCTATTAAAGTAGTCGTATTAGGTGCTAGATAAATTTCTAATATTTCTTTATGAATATTTGAATTTCCTACTAATACTGAATTCGCACTTGAAATATTTAATGGTTCACCTAATAAGTTACTAGCTACGCCTCCAACTTCATTTAATACAATAAGACCACCAGCAAAGTCCCAAGGCTGTAATCTAGGTGTGATATAAGCAGCCAATTGTCCTTTAGCTACACTTATAATTTCTAAAGCTGCACTACCATATGCTCTACAGCTTCTTGCATCATTTACTATATCTTGAAATATAGGACCCATTTTAGGTTTGGTTACCCAATTTGGGTTGATACCAATTAAGCTTTTCTTTAGGGTGGTAGATTCAATCGTAGATAATGGATGTTTATTTTCAAATGCACCCTCACCTACCTTGGCATGATATAAAACATCTTTCATTACATCATATACAAAGCCAGCGTATGGTTTACCATTTCGATAGATACCAATTGAGATAGCAAAATTTTCTTTTTGATGTACAAAGTTTAATGTGCCATCAATTGGATCCACTACCCATACGACCCCTTCAACATGAGTTAAATCATGACCATGTCCTTCTTCCCCAATAACACGATGTTCTGGATAACTATGGGTAATCGCATCATATATATAATTTTCAGTAGCTTTATCAACATTTGTAACTAAGTCATTCGGATTTGATTTTGTTTCAATATTTAATTCTTCCTTCATCATTATTCTAACTTTATTTCCTGCTTCTAAAACTAAGCCTTTAGCAAAATCATATAGCGACATACTATCATCTCCTGTTGCTTACTATTATACATCAAATCAATTTTATAATTGTTATACATCATTTTATACCTTCATCACTATATATTAAACTCTTATGAATAGTTTATAAGCATAAAAATAGGTCGCCAATAAAAGCAACCTATCAAATCCATGATATAAAAGACTGAAAACATTTAAAATATATGAATAAATATGTACATTCATCTTATAATTATGGAAGATAAATAAATAAAAGATCATTAAGCTAATTTTAAATGTAAAATCGGGTAATCTCTACCTTGATTGTCTTTTTGAGATTCACTATATGCTTTAAAACCATTTTTAATATAAAATTTCAATGCATGTTGGTTATCTTTATTAACATCTACATATTGGATTTTATCTTCTTGAATCAGTGACTGAAGTATGATTGTACCGTAACCTTTATTAAAATGTTTAGGATCTATAAACAACATTTCCAAATTTTCATCATTAATTCCCGAAAAACCAATAACTTCTTTATCATAAAATCATAGATATGCATCTACATATTTTAAATAAGTTAGAAGGTCATTTTTTAATTGCATTCTATCTTCTTCTTTAAAAAAATCATGTGTTTTTACTACAGATTTCTCCCAAATTTTTAGTATTGTATTATAGTCTTTTTTCTTTTACTTTTATTAATCTCATGACACTCTCCTAACCACGAGGGGTAAAATCCTAAAAATTAAATGACTAACATCTAGGTACTGACTCTACCTTATTAGTTTAAATTAACTATCTATATTGTATATTACTATTCTATCATCATCACTTTGAAATATATGCTACAATAAACTCAACATACTATTAAAATAGGAGGAAGATCAATGACACAATACACATTTACACCTAAAGATTTTAAAGCATTTGACGTTGAGGGTTTAGATGAACGAATGGAAGCTTTAAATAAATATATTAGACCTCAATTATATCAGTTAGGCGATTATTTTAGTGAGTATTTCACTTCTCAAACTGGAGAAACATTTTATGCACATGTTGCTAAACATGCGCGTAGAAGTGTTAATCCTCCTATAGATACCTGGGTCGCTTTTGCACCTAATAAACGTGGTTATAAAATGTTACCCCACTTCCAAATTGGCCTTTTTAGGGATCAATTATTTATCATGTATGGAATAATGCATGAAGGAAAAAATAAAGAAGAACGTGTTAAAGTTTTTGACAAACATTTTAATGCATTAAAACAACTTCCAAATGATTATCAAATCAGTTTAAATCACATGAAAAAAGATAAACAATATATCAAAGATTTAAGTGATACTGATTTACATCAAGCTATTGATCGTGTTAAAAATGTGAAAAAAGGAGAATTTTTTATAGCACGTACTTTAGCCCCTAGTGATGAACGATTAAAATCAGATGAAACATTTTTAGCTTTTATTAAAGAAACATTTGATGAATTCTTAAAATTATATGAATAAATACTATTCTTCGGCCTGGGACTTTACTAGAAGTCTCAGGTGTTTTTTATTTTATTGGTAATCACTCACTGTCTTGAAGATCCATCTAAATTCAGTAATATTCTTTTTTACAACATTTTTAGGTTGACCTAAAAATATATTTAGGTTAATATAATTAAAAAGATTTTAGGAGTGTATGAATGAATTATATGAGTGATAAAAAACAACGCAGCTTAGATGAAATTAATAATACAGTAGATTTTAGTAGTCATAAAAGTGCAAGTCAAAAATTTCTAGCTTTTTTAGGTCCAGGATTATTAGTAGCGGTAGGATATATGGACCCAGGTAACTGGATTACATCTATGCAAGGTGGAGCACAATTTGGCTATATCCTTCTTTTTATTATTTTAGTTTCTAGTTTATCTGCAATGCTTTTGCAAAGCATGACAGTGAGATTAGGTATTGCTACAGATATGGATTTAGCACAAATGACACGTTATTATTTAAATCGCCCGTTAGCAATTATATTTTGGATAATAGCAGAACTAGCTATTATCGCTACAGATATTGCTGAAATTATCGGAAGTGCAATAGCTCTAGATTTATTGTTTAATATTCCTTTAATTATAGGTGCACTTATAACTGTTTTAGATGTTTTTCTTTTACTCTTTATTATGAAATTTGGTTTCAGAAAAATCGAAGCGATTGTCGGAACATTAATTTTTACTGTTCTAATTATTTTCTTATTCGAAGTATTTATTTCGTCACCTAAAGTGATTAATATTCTTAACGGTTTTATTCCTCATAAGGATATCGTTACAAATCATAGTGTACTGTATATTGCTTTAGGGATTATTGGTGCTACAATTATGCCTCATAATCTCTATTTACATTCTTCGATTGTACAATCACGTAAATATGATAGAACTAATGAGAACGATAAGGCACAAGCAATAAAATATGCAACAATTGATTCTAATATACAATTAAGCATCGCTTTTATAGTAAATTGCTTGTTACTTATATTAGGTGCTGCACTATTTTATGGTGTTAATGCTGATAAATTAGGAGGATTTTATGATTTATATCATGCCCTTAAAACTCAGCCGCTTCTAGGGTCAGTACTTGGCAGTATCATGAGTACATTATTCGCTATTGCACTACTTGCATCTGGACAAAATTCTACAATCACTGGAACACTCTCAGGTCAAATTGTTATGGAAGGATTTTTAAGATTATCAATTCCAAATTGGTTAAGACGATTAATAACTAGAGGTTTAGCTGTCATTCCTGTTATAATTTGTTTAATTGTATTTAAAGGTAATGAAAATAAAATGGAACAACTTTTAGTACTTTCTCAAGTATTTTTAAGTATCGCTTTACCGTTTTCACTCATTCCTTTACAACTTGCAACAAGCAACAAAAAATTAATGGGCCCTTTTTATAATAAAAACTGGATTAACTTTTGTTCTTGGAGTTTAATTATTATTCTAAGCCTACTTAATGTTTATTTAATTATCGAAACATTTAAAGAATTTTTTGCATAAAATAAAACTATTGTTAAGGTATTGAACATGATATCTTAACAATAGTTTTTCTCTGTATTCTTTTAATTCATTATAACTTCCATAATATCATTGCAAACCACACTATATTAAACTTTCATATCAATGTCATAATATGAATAGTATAGATTTAATTTTTAATATTAATGTAGGTTTTACAAATACTCCAATAGAACTGATTATTGCGATTATATCATTTCAATTATGTATGCATTTTATTTTAATTTATATCTTTCTATTATTACATACTTATCTAATTTTATTTTTATTGACTATAAATAAACTCCCAAGCCATTTAATTCAAATTGCTTGGGAGCTATACGTAAAACTAATAACCTTCAATTATTCTTGATCAACTGAGTGTTTCTCTTTGTTTTCTTCTTTATTTAAAATTTGCTTACGTTCTTCATAATTCATTCGACGTTGATTAACAGCACTTGGCTGATTCTTTCTTTTTTCTTTCATACGTTGATTATAAGCTTTACGTTTTTCTTTTTTCTTAGCACGTAATTCCGCTTTTTCTCTTTTACGTTGTGCTTTTTGTTCTTTCTTATCAATATATGAGTCTGTTTCTACATTATTTTCATTGAATATATTTTCATCATCATCATTAACTTCATTCGGCATACTATTTTTTGATTTATATTTATACTTTCTTTGTCTTGAAAGCACGCCAGAAGTATCATCATCATTTGAAGATTGTTGATATTCACTTGTTACAGCACGTTTAGGATATTGATTATATTTATCTTCCTCAATATCATCATTAAAATCTTGCTCATTATTATTTTGATTAATATGATTATAATCCTCATAATCATGTTCTCTTTCATTATAATAACTTGAAGGTTTACGACGAGTACGACGTTCTGATTTTTTAGTCTTACGAGGTGGTTCTATGTACTCTTCTTCATCATTATATTGAGTAGGTTCTTCTTCATAATAATATCTATCATCATAATCATCTCTTTGATTATAATAAGGGGGATAATCGTAAGTAGAACCATATGCTGGAACAGTTTCTAATTTACTTCTTCTTGCAAACATCATAATCGCTGTAATGAAGAAGAAGATTGGAATAATTAATGTAATAAATAATAACACTAAAGGCAAAGTAATAATGGAAGCAATTAAAAATAATATTCCAGATAAAATTCTAATATTCATAGAAATTAAAGCTAAAAATGAAATTAATAAACAAATGATAAAGTACACGATAATTGCCCAAATTCCATTTTGTAACCATATAACAAATTGAGTCGTATTTAGACTATTGTTAACTAGTATTTGTTGTATTAATTGATTATTATTCATGGAATTTTCAAGATTTTGAATAGATGTATCATTACTGAATGATACGAGTGCAATAAACATTGTAATAACCGTTAATATTAATAAGAAAATCCAACTAATCCAACCTAAAAGTTTCTCAGTTAAACGGCTCACAGGTCGTTTGATTTGTGTGTATCGTTCTCCTGACATTTATTACAACTCCTTAATTGACTTGTCAGATTATTATATCTAATTTATAGGAAAATAACTACTAATTATCACTTATTTTAACGACATTTTAAAATTCAAGAAACTTTCGTTATATTCTCCTAATGTTTTCTCTCCTAAATCTTTATAAACTTCTAAATGTTTTTGTTCTTTTTGAGTTGGATAAAAACGGGGATCGTTTTTTATGTTATTTGGTAATAAATTTCTAGCTGCCTTATTCGGAGTAGCATACCCAACCCATTCTGTATTTTGTTTATTATTTTTGGCATCTAATAAAAAGTTAATAAATTGGTATGCCCCTTCTTTATTTTGAGCAGTTTTAGGAATGACCATATTATCAAACCATAAATTCGAACCTTCTTTAGGAACCACATAATCATAAGTATCTCCGTCTTGAACAAGTGGTGCTGCTACACCACTCCATACTACAGCAATATGGCCTTCATTTTGTTGAAGCATCATAGTAATTTCATCGCCTACTACCCCTCTAACTTGAGGTGTAAGAGATTGTAAGTCTTGTTCTGCTTGCTTAATATGAACAGGATTGGAATCATTTAAACTATAACCCAATTTATTTAAAGCTAACCCTATAATTTCTCTAGCCCCGTCAACAAGTAATATGTCATTTTTGTATTTAGACTGATATAAATCGCTCCAACTATCAAATTGTTCATTAGGATACGCTTTTTTATTGTATAGAATACCTACCGTTCCAAAAAAATAGGGTAGTGAATAGGTATTATGTGGATCATAAGCCATATTCATATAATCAGAATCCAAATTTTTAATATTGGGTATTTTCTGATGATCTAAAGGTTCTAATAAATGTTCTCTTTTTAATTTTTGAACCGTATATTCACTTGGAAATGCAACATCATAATGTGTACCACCATTTTTAATTTTTGCTTCCATAGCTTCATTCGAATCAAACGTTTCATAAACAACTTGTATACCTGTCTCTTTTTCAAATTTCTTTATTAAATCAGGATCAATGTATTCTCCCCAGTTATATACATAGACTTTTTTACCATTTTTTGTATTATCTTGAGAATTAAACCAATGACTTATTCCTAAACATATCAATCCTACTACAATGGCACCGATAATTAACTGAAAAAATTGTTTCATTCTATTGCACCTCTTTTAGCACTTCTACGTTTTAATGTATTTTGAAGTGCATAGTATCCAATAATACCTAGCACAATAGCTAAAAATAAGATTGTTGAAATAGCATTTATTTCCATACTGATACCTTTTCGAGCCATGGCATACACCTCTACTGATAAGACACTAAATCCATTACCTGTCACAAAAAAACTTACAGTAAAATCATCTAGAGAATAGGTAAGTGCCATAAAAAAACCACCAATAATAGCAGGCATTAAGTTTGGTAAAAGTATACGTCCGAGTACTTGAGATTCTGTAGCGCCTAAATCACGAGCTGCATTTAACATATTATGATTCATTTCATATAGCTGTGGTAGCACAAGAATGACTACTATAGGTATACAGAATGCAATATGCGATGCTAATACTGTTCCAAATCCTAGCCCTAATCCAAATATATGTCCTAAAGCTGTGAACATAATTAAAAATGAGGCACCTATGACAACATCAGATGAAACCATTAGTACATTATTTAATGTAAGTAATGTCAATTTAAACTTCTTATTTCGCAAATAATAAATTGATATTGCTCCAAATGTTCCTATAATAGTAGATACTGCTGCGGATAGCAATGCAACTGCTATTGTATTGAATATTACAGACATTAAATGATCATCTTGAAATAAAGCTTGATAATGTTCTAATGTAAAATGTTCAAAATGTACCATATTTCCAGCTGAATTAAACGAATAAAACATTAAGAAAAAAATAGGAAGATATAATACAACAAGTAATATTCCTATATAAAGTTTTCCGTACCATTTCATTTAATTCACCCTCTTCCATTTGTTTCTTTAGATTTAGTAATAATTAAGATAAAGGCCATAAATACAATTAAAAAGATAGCTATTGTCGAACCCATTCCGTAGTTTTGAATAACTAAAAATTGTTCCTCAATAGATGTACCAATATTAATCACTTTATTTCCAGCTATCAGTCTAGTAATCATAAATAATGATAGTGCTGGTATAAATGTGACTTGAACACCTGTCATTATACCTTCTTTAGTCAAAGGAAGTATGATTTTACGAAAAGTAGTAAATGTATTTGCACCTAAATCACTTGAAACTTGTAATAAATTATTAGGAATTGATTTCATGCTATTAAAAATAGGCAAAATCATAAATGGTATATAAATATAACTTGCAACAAGTAAAAACGCACCTGATGTAAACAACAAATTTAGGGGATCAATATGCATTATACCTAACATTTTATTAATCATACCTTCGTGACTTAAAATCCCAATAAAAGCATACGTTTTTAACAATAAATTAATCCATGTTGGTATAATTAATATAAGTAACCAAATATTTTGGAATTTTGAAGATCTAATAAAATAGGCTGCAGGATAACTTATAATTAGTGTAATGATTGTTATAAGTGCCGCATAAAAAATAGAATCCCACATCATTTTTAAATATTTCATTGAAAAGACTTGTCGATAATTGGTAAAACTAAAATGACCATTTATATCGATAAATGAAAAATATACAAGTAATAGCACAGGAATAATAATAAAAATAATCATCCATAATAAATATGGAATGATGAGAAATTTATTTAAATTACGCATGTTCAATATCCTCATAACTTTCAATACGTTTATCAAATTCTTCTTCAGTTTCTCCAGGAACCATAATATGAATAGCTTCCGGTTCAAAAAACAAACCTACCTGACTTCCTATTGTGGTCTTTTTAGTAGATTGAATAACCCATTCATACCCTTTTTCATCAATACAACAAATTTCGTAATGTACACCTCTAAAAAGCATTGAATCGACAGTTGCAGTGAATAAACCTTGTGTCGATTCAACTAAAGAAATATCCTCTGGACGAATCACTACTTCAATTTTTTTCCCAGATGGAATCCGAGCATCAACACATTCAAAATCCTGACCATATATATTCACTACAAAATCTTTAACCATTGTGCCATCAACAATATTAGATTCTCCAATAAAATCAGCCACGAATCGATTCACTGGTTCATCATAAATATCTGTTGGTGTACCAAATTGTTGTATTTCACCATCTTTCATCACAAAAATATAATCACTAAGTGCCAATGCTTCTTCTTGATCATGAGTAACAAAAATAAAAGTGATGCCTAATCTTTTTTGTAACTCACGCAGTTCATATTGCATTTCAGTACGTAATTTTAAATCTAGTGCCGAAAGAGATTCATCTAATAATAAAATTTCAGGTTTATTTACAATAGCTCTGGCAATAGCGACTCTTTGTTTTTGTCCCCCACTCATTTCATCAATATGACGTTGTTCATAACCTGTGAGCTTAACAAGTTTTAATGCTTCTTTAACTTCCTTATCAATCTCTTGTTTAGAAAACTTTTTTAGTCTTAAACCAAAAGCAATATTCTCATATACATTTAAATGAGGAAATAAAGCATAATCTTGAAATACTGTATTTACTTTACGTTTATTTGCAGGTAATTTTTCGATAGACTGATTTTTATAAATAATTTGACCTTCATTAGGTTGTTCAAATCCTGCAATAAGCTTTAAAATCGTAGTTTTACCACAACCTGAGGGACCAAGTAACGTATAAAAATATCCCGATTCAATATCTAAGTTCATATTATTTAATATTGTTGTATCATTAAATTTCTTAGTAACTTTTTTAAAAGATAATAGTGATTCCAATCCATTTCCTCCTTTACAAATATGATGCTGTTGCTACAATTAGAATTTTAACTTCATTTTCTGAATGATTATGTAATTGATGTAATTCATTTGCTCTAAAATAAAGTACATCTCCCTCATAAGCTTGATAGCGCTCCTTACCTAACGTAAGTATTACACATCCCTCTAAACAATAAATAAAGGTATCAGATTCAGAAGGTTCAAAAGATTTGTACGATGATCCAGGCTTAATTGTTAATATAAGAGGTTCCATTTCATATTCATTTGAACTAGGTACAACCCAATTTAAAATATATCCTCTGTCATATTCATCATAAATAGTTCGTTCACTTTTTTTATATAATACTTTCTCTTTCGCTTTTTCTTTAAAAAAATCACTTGGTGTAGTACCTAATACTTCTAATATATTTAAAAATGTTTCCATACTTGGAGACGCATATTCACTTTCAATTTGTGAAATATATCCTTTTGATAAATCAGTTCGTTCCGCTAACTCTTCTTGAGTAAGATTTTTTTGACGTCTTAAATTTTTTAATTTATATCCAATCTGCATAACTAACCACCTAAAAAAGCTGTATATTGTTTACTATTATCAAACATTTTGTTTAATGCTTAATAAAAATAACAAAATACAGCTTTAAATTCAATAGGTATATTAAAAAATTGAGATTGAATTAGCAATCTTAATGTTTACTAAAATTTTCTCGATCAGGATGCTTTTTAACTTCTTGGATTACTTTATAGCTATTATAGCCACTTTTTTCTTCAAATTCTTTAAAAATTTGTTTTTCTTCAGCTTTACTTGGCACAATTTGTTTAAATTTTTTATATTGTTCCATTAACTCAGTACCTATTATAGACTTTTCATAATAGTTTTCGATTTGATTAAAAAATTTAATAACTTCAACCATTTCATCATTAGACCAATCTAAATCGAGTGGATATTGATATTCCATAGTTACCCTCCAAAATATAAACTTATTTCTATAAAAAAAGGTGGAACTAGATTCCTTATAAAAATCATAGTCCCACCGTAAATGGTTATTTCAATTATTTCAATTAAATACGTCGATTTAATTCACAATTATTTCAAAAGGAAATTACATAGTATGGATTGGTAATCCAATAGCTTTTTCAGCAACTTCCATAGTCATTTCACCTAATGTTGGGTGAGCATGAACAGTTAATGCGATATCTTCAGCATTCATGCCTGCTTCGATAGCTAAACCTAATTCAGAAATAATATCAGAAGCACCATTACCTGCTACTTGAGCACCAATAACTGTGTCATCTTCTTTTAATGTAATTAATTTAACGAAACCAGTTGTATCATCTAATGATAAAGCACGTCCGTTAGCAGCATAAGGGAATTTAGATGCTTTGAAATCTAAACCTTCTTCTTTAGCTTGAGCTTCAGTATAGCCAACTTGAGCTAATTCTGGTTCAGTGAAGCATACAGCAGGCATACCAATGTAATCAACTTCTGATGCTTGACCTGAGATTACTTCTGCAGCTACTTTACCTTCATAACTTGCTTTGTGTGCAAGTGGTAAACCAGGTACGATATCACCAATTGCGTAGATGTTTTTAATAGAAGTACGACTTTGTTTGTCTACTTCTAATAATCCACGATCAGCAAATTTAAGACCTAATTCTTCTAAGCCTAATTCGTCTGTATTTGGACGACGACCTACAGTTACTAATACATAATCAGCTTCAATTGTTTTTTCTTCACCTTTAGCTTCGTAAGTAACTTTAACACCGTTTTCAGTTTCTTCAGCGTTTTTAGCCATAGCTTCAGTGATAATTTCAACGCCTTTTTCTTTCATACCTTTTTTAACAGGTTGAACCATTTGTTTTTCGAAACCGCCAAGAATTTCTTTAGCACCTTCTAAAATTGTAACTTCAGAACCGAAGTTAGCAAAGGCAGTACCAAGTTCTGAACCAATATAACCGCCACCGACAACTACTAATTTACCAGGAACTTCTTGTAAGTTTAAAGCGCCTGTTGAATCGATAACGCGTTTACCAAATTCAAAATTAGGAATTTCAATTGGTCTTGAACCAGTTGCAATAATAGCATTTTTGAAGTTATACGTTTGAGCACTTTTCTCATCCATAACACGTAAACTATTTTCATCTACGAAATAAGCTTCACCACGAACGATGTCAACTTTATTACCTTTTAATAAACCTTCAACACCGCCAGTTAATTTATTAACAACTGATTGTTTAAATTCTTGAACTTTATCAAATTTAAGTGATACGCTTTCAGCTATAATTCCTAAATTTTCAGAGTGTTGAGCTTCTACGAAACGATGAGAAGCATGTAATAACGCTTTTGAAGGAATACATCCAACGTTTAAGCACACACCACCTAAGTCACCTTTTTCAACAATAGTAACTTTTTGCCCTAATTGAGCTGCACGAATTGCAGCAACATATCCACCAGGACCTGCTCCGATTACAATAGTATCTGTTTCAATTGGGAAATCTCCAACTACCATGTTTTACCCCTCCATTAATAATAATTCTGGATTATTTAATAAGCGTTTGATATGATTCATAGCATTTTGACCAGTTGCACCATCAATTTGTCTGTGGTCAAAGCTTAATGATAATGCTAATACTGGAGCTGCTACAATTTCACCATCTTTAACAATAGGTTTTTGAGCAATACGTCCAATACCTAAAATAGCTACTTCTGGGTGATTGATAACTGGAGTGAACCATTGTCCACCAGCTGAACCGATGTTACTAATTGTACATGTAGCACCGCTCATTTCTTGAGATGTTAATTTACCATCACGAGCTTTAACAGCTAATTCATTGATTTCATCTGAGATTTGGAAAATAGATTTACGATCTGCATTTTTAACTACAGGTACTAATAAACCTCTTTCAGTATCTGCAGCGATACCGATATTCCAGTAATGTTTGTGTACAATTTCACCAGCTTCTTCATTAAATGATGTATTAAGTGCTGGGTATTTTTTAAGTGCAGAAACAAGCGCTTTAACAACATATGGTAAGAATGTTAATTTAATACCTTGTTCAGCTGCAACTTCTTTGAATTTTTTACGGTGATCCCATAATTCTTGAACATCAATTTCATCCATTAATGTTACGTGTGGAGCAGTGTGTTTTGAGTTAACCATTGCTTTAGCAATTGCTTTACGCATAGCAGGGATTTTTTCTGTAGTTTCAGGGAAGTCTCCTTCAGGTACTGATTGAGTTTGAACTGCAGAAGTATCTTCTGATGTTGAAGCAGCTGCACTTTCATTTGAAGCTGTTGCTGCTTGAGCACCGCCACCATTTAAGTGGTTATCGATGTCTTCTTTAGTAATACGTCCATTTTTACCTGAACCAGAAACTGCTTTAATGTTCACGCCTTTTTCACGTGCATATTTACGTACAGATGGCATTGCTTTAATTCGTCTATTTTCGTCTACTTTTTCATCTTGTGATGTTGAAGCTGCTGGAGTTTCTTCAGTTTTAGCTTCTTCTTTTGCAGGTTCTTCTTCTTTAGATGAAGCATCGTCATCATCATGACCTTTAAATTGCATTTCTTCTGCATCTGGTGCGTCAATTTTAACAATGACATCACCTACAACTGCTACAGTGCCTTCTTCAACTACTACTTCTTCAATTGTACCGCTTACAGGAGATGGGATTTCTACTACAGATTTATCATTTTGAACCTCTGCTAATACGTCATCCTCTTCAATTGTATCTCCGGCTGAAACAAACCACTTAACGATTTCACCTTCGTGGATACCTTCACCAATGTCGGGTAGTCTAAATTCAAATGCCACGTTCTTATCCTCCTAAGATTTAAATATTTATTATTTAAATAAATTTATAACATAGAGGAAGGACAGAATAATATGTCGTGTCTGTTAACACTTTATCATTTTGTCCTACGTCTCTAGTTTACAATTAATTATATATACATAAAATAAATAGAAAATACTTATTTTAAATATATAGATTCATATATAGCTTACTGTTTTGTATATACTATTAGAATTCTAAAGTAGCTTTAGCTTGTTCAATAATATCATTTTTATTTGGTAACCAAACGTTTTCAGCTTGAGTAAATGGATATACAGTATCAGCAGCAGCAACACGTGCAATTGGAGCTTCTAATGAAAGAATAGCACGTTCAGCTAATTCAGCTGCTACAGTAGCACCAACACCAGCTTGACGTTGAGCTTCTTGAACAACTACTGCACGACCAGTTTTTTCAACTGATGCAACTAATGTATCAATATCGATTGGTTGAACTGTACGTAAATCGATAACTTCTACAGAGTAACCTTCTTTTTCAAGTTCTTCTGCAGCTTTTTCAGATTCTTGTACCATTGCACCGTATGCAATTAATGTAATGTCATTACCTTCTTTTTTGACATTTGCTTTACCAATTTCAATTGTATATTCTTCTTCAGGAACTTCTTCACGGAATGAACGATATAATTTCATGTGCTCTAAATATACAACTGGATCGTTTGATCTAATTGATGAAAGTAATAAACCTTTAGCATCATAAGGACCAGATGGAATAACTACTTTAATACCTGGTGATTGAGCTAAAATACCTTCTAAGTTATCTGCGTGTAATTCTGGAGTGTGTACCCCACCACCAAATGGTGTACGAATTGTTACAGGAGCAGTTTTAGAACCACCTGAACGGAAACGCGTACGAGCGATTTGACCAGCAACTTCGTCAAACACTTCAAATACGAATCCTAAGAATTGAATTTCCATTACAGGACGGAAACCTTCTACAGTTAAACCAAGAGCTAAACCACCAATACCAGATTCAGCTAATGGTGTGTCGAATACACGGTCTTCACCGAATTCTTTTTGTAAACCTTCAGTAACACGGAATACACCGCCGTTAACACCAACGTCTTCACCGAAAATTAAAACGTTTTCGTCATTTTGCAATTCAGTTTTAAGCGCATTGTTAATCGCTTGAACCATTGTCATTTGTGCCATGGCTTATTTCGACTCCTTCTCTTTGTAAATTTCATATTGTTCAGCTAAATTTTGAGGCATATCTTCATACATGATATCCATTAAGTCAAGAACAGTTTGTTTTGGAGTATTGTCAGCCTCTTTAATTGCTTTCTTGATGTCGTCTTTAGCACGTTCAATAACTTCGTTTTCTTTCTCTTCGCTCCATAATCCTTTATTTTCTAAGAATTTTCTGAAACGAACTAACGGGTCTTTTTTCTCCCACTCTGCATCTTCATCTGAAGTTCTGTAACGAGTTGGATCATCTCCAGCCATTGTATGTGGACCATAACGATAAGTCATAGTTTCGATTAATGTTGGACCTTCACCATTAATTGCGCGATCACGAGCTTCTTTAGTAGCTTGATATACAGCTAATGCATCCATACCATCAACTTGGATACCAGGGATACCTACTGCAATTGCTTTTTGAGCTAATGTAGTAGCAGCTGTTTGTTTACTACGTGGAGTAGAAATAGCATAGTTATTGTTTTGGATAACAAAGATTGCTGGTGCTTTATAAGCAGAAGCAAAGTTAATACCTTCGTAGAAATCACCTTGTGAAGAACCACCATCACCAGTGTAAGTGATAGCAACTGCTTTTTTACCACGTTTTTTAATACCGAATGCCACACCAGCTGTTTGGATGTATTGTGCACCGATAATGATTTGTGGACTGAATGCGTTTACGCCTTCAGGGAATTGGTTACCTTTAAAGTGACCTCTTGAGAATAAGAAAGCATCAGTTAACGGTAAACCGTGCCAAATAAGTTGTGGTACATCACGGTAACCAGGTAAAATGAAGTCTTCTTTTTCTAAAGCATATTGAGAAGCTAATTGAGATGCTTCTTGTCCTGCTGTTGGAGCATAGAAACCTAAACGACCTTGTCTATTTAAAGAAATAGAACGTTGGTCAAGAATACGTGTCCACACCATTCTTTCCATTAATTCTACTAATTGTTCATCAGTTAAATCAGGTACTAAGTCTTCATTTACGACATTACCATCTACGTCCAAAATTTGAACCATTTCAAATTTCGACTGAGTATCATTTAATACTTTTACTGCATCGAATTGGGCTTGTAACTTAGGAGCCATTCAATTCACCATACCTTTCCCATATAATAGAAATTCATTTTATCCACTCATAGTGTACCACAATTATTTTAGACTGTTAAACATTTTCATAAAGTTCTGTATTACTAAAAAAAGATACAGTCTGAGAAACTGTATCAATGTAACAATTAACACTGTATTAGTGATGTTAAGAGATTAAATGATCGACGTCTTGTTTTTCTTTATTAACTGTATTCATTGCCTTAGCATAAGCCTGGAATTTTTTCTTAAAGTTTTCTTGAGCTTTATTAAGCGCATTGTTTTTTTCGTCTACTTGAGATTGCGTTACTCCATCTTGTTTGACTAATTCAAATAAATCTTTTTCTTTACTTAATACATTTCTATAAGCTTTAGCATAGTCGTCATGTGTTTTATATTTGTTTTTTATAGCATCGTCAAGTTGTTTAACTTCTTTTCTTTTATTATCATTTTTAATATCGTTAATATGAGAATCGCCTTTTTTAAATTGCTTTTCGGAATTTTTTAAAATTGAAACTTCCTTATCAAAGGTTTTTTCTCGTTTATCAATATTATCAAGTACATCGTCAGCTGCTTTACTACGTGTATTAATGTCATTGCTATTTGCTTTTTTATACAAACCTTGTTTCTTTTCTTCAAGTGAATTTAGTTTTTTACTAACCTCATTTATAGATTGTTCTTTATCAAATGCTTTTTGAACATTCTCGTCATAAGCTTTTACCTCTTTTTTATCAGTTGTACAACCAGCTAATAAAAGTGTAGAGGCAGCTGCAACAACTATGGTTTTACGTAATTTCATTAATGTCATTCCTCCTCATAGTGTTTCGATTGTAATATTATATAAAGATAGTTTATAAATCAAATGAAACTATATAATGTACGTAAATGTATATTATCTGTTATATTTTATATTATATAAGGAAGGTGTATAACATGTTAACAATGAAAGATATTATTAGAGATGGACATCCTACGTTACGCGAAAAAGCAAAAGACGTGAATTTACCTCTTTCTGAAGAAGATAAAAATACTTTGCGTGATATGCGTGAATTTTTAATTAATAGTCAAGATGATGAAATTGCTAAAAAATACGGTCTACGCTCTGGAGTAGGTTTAGCTGCACCACAAATTAATATCTCAAAAAAAATGATAGCTGTGTATTTACCCGACGACGGGGAAGGTAAATCTTACGACTATATGTTAGTCAATCCTAAAGTAATTAGTCATAGTGTCCAACACGCTTATTTACCTACTGGTGAGGGGTGTTTAAGCGTAGATGAAAATATACCTGGTTTAGTTCATCGTCATTATAGAACAACAATTAAAGCTTATGATATTGATGGTAATGAAGTTAAATTACGTTTAAAAGGTTATCCAGCAATTGTATTTCAACATGAAATTGATCATTTAAACGGCATTATGTTCTACGATTATATCGATAAAGATCATCCTCTTACTCCATTACCAGACTCAGTTGAAGTTTAATATTCAAGCCTAATGCATTTTTACATTATTGTAATAAATGTGTTAGGCTTTTCTTTTTTTATTCAATTTCCTACTACTTTTACTACATATAAACTGCTTTATTTATTCTGATACATAAGGTAAAATAAAAGTTAACTGAAATCATAGTAAATTACTATCTTTCAAAAATGAACGACATGTATGATTTGCCTTTAAGCACAGTAAAATAAATATTATTTTATATTAAAAATTTAAAATACCTGTTATGTAGCATTCACGTTAGATGTGAAAATAAATAAACATGTATATTTTATTTATTTTCTACTTGTGCTCATAAGACAATAAATAAACATTTATTTAGGAGGAAATATATATCATGGCAGTATTTAAAGTATTTTTTCAACATAATAAAGACGAAGTAATTGTTCGTGAGAACACAAACACAATTTATGTTGAAGGTGAAACTGAAGAACAAGTAAGACGTTATTTAAAAGATCGCAATTATAATATCGAATTTATTACTAAATTAGAGGGCGCACATTTAGAATATGAAAAAGAACATTCTGATCACTTTAATGTGGAGAACGCTCAATAATGAAACAATTACATTCTAATGAAGTAGGTGTATATGCTCTAGGCGGCTTAGGTGAGGTTGGTAAAAACACTTATGCTGTGGAGTATAAAGATGAAATTGTTATCATCGATGCTGGAATTAAGTTCCCTGATGATAATTTATTAGGTATAGACTACGTTATTCCTGATTATACCTACTTAGAACAAAATCAAGATAAAATTGTTGGTTTATTTATTACTCATGGACATGAAGACCATATAGGTGGTGTGCCCTACCTATTAAAGCAAATTAATGTGCCTATTTATGGTGGCCCTTTAGCTTTAGGTTTAATACGCAATAAATTAGAAGAACACAATTTACTGCGTAATGCTAGTTTAAATGAAATTACAGAAGATAGTGTTATAAAATCTAAACATTTTGAAATTTCTTTTTACTTAACTACGCATAGTATCCCAGAAGCATATGGTGTTGTTGTTGACACACCTGAAGGTAAAATTGTCCATACTGGTGACTTCAAATTTGATTTTACACCTGTTGGTGCGCCTGCTAATATCGCCAAAATGGCAGAGCTTGGTAAAGAAGGCGTATTATGCTTGTTATCTGACTCTACGAATGCGCTAGTTCCTGATTTCACATTAAGTGAACGTGAAGTTGGACAAAATGTAGATAAAATTTTCCGTAACTGTAAAGGTCGTATTATTTTCGCAACCTTTGCATCAAACATCTATCGTGTCCAACAAGCGGTGGAAGCAGCAATTAAATATAATCGTAAAATTGTAACTTTTGGCCGTTCAATGGAAAATAATATTAAGATTGGTATGGAGCTTGGTTATATCAAAGCACCTCCCGAAACATTTGTTGAGCCTAACAAAATTAATAATATTCCTAAACACGAGTTACTTATTTTATGCACTGGCTCTCAAGGTGAACCAATGGCTGCACTTTCGCGTATCGCTAATGGTACACACAAACAAATTAAAATTATACCTGATGATACTGTAGTATTCAGTTCTTCTCCTATTCCAGGGAATACTAAAAGCATCAATCGTACAATTAACGCATTATATAAAGCTGGTGCTGATGTTATTCACAGTAAGATTTCTAACATTCATACATCAGGACATGGTTCCCAAGGCGACCAGCAGTTAATGCTTCGTTTAATTCAACCTAAATACTTCTTACCTATTCATGGTGAGTATCGTATGTTAAAAGCTCATGGTCAAACAGGTATTGATTGTGGTGTTAAAGAAGAAAATGTCTTTATTTTTGATATTGGTGATGTCTTAGCTTTAACACACGATTCTGCGCGTAAAGCTGGTCGAATTCCATCTGGTAATGTATTAGTTGATGGAAGTGGCATCGGTGATATTGGTAATGTTGTCATTCGGGATCGTAAATTATTATCTGAAGAAGGATTGGTTATTGTTGTAGTAAGTATTGATTTTAATACAAATAAACTTCTTTCAGGTCCAGATATTATTTCACGTGGTTTTGTTTATATGCGTGAATCTGGCCAATTAATTTATGATGCACAACGAAAAATTAAAACGGATGTTATTTCAAAACTAAATTCAAATGATGATATTCAATGGCATCAAATTAAATCTTCAATCATTGAAACGTTACAGCCATATTTATATGAAAAAACTGCTCGTCGTCCAATGATTTTACCAGTAATTATGAAAGTAAATGAAGAATAAAAGAGGCTGGGACATAATTCCTAACAAAAT
>NZ_KV827286.1:0-2008 GCF_001836075.1 Staphylococcus sp. HMSC035D11 | reverse complement strand
CATATTATAAATTCAACTTTGCAACAGAACCTCTTTTCTAGTATAATGTTTATTAATATAGTACATATTTTTATAAGGAGTTGTACGCATGTATAATCCATTCGACGAAGCTTATCATGGCTTATGCGAAGAGATATTAGAAATAGGGAATAGACGCGATGATCGCACACATACCGGGACAATTTCCAAATTTGGGCATCAATTGCGTTTCGATTTAACCAAAGGGTTTCCTTTACTTACAACCAAAAAGGTTTCTTTTAAATTAGTAGCAACTGAATTATTATGGTTTATTAAAGGAGATACAAACATTCAATACCTACTTAAATATAATAACAATATATGGAATGAATGGGCATTTGAAAATTATGTTCAGTCTGATGATTATCATGGACCAGACATGACAGATTTTGGACATCGTTCCCAGCAAGACCCTGAATTTAACGAGCAGTATAAAGAAGAAATGAAAAAATTTAAAGAACGTATTCTAAACGATGATGCATTTGCTAAAAAATATGGCAACTTAGGGAATGTTTATGGTAAACAATGGAGAGATTGGGAAGATAAAAATGGAAATCATTACGATCAATTAAAATCAGTTATACAACAAATTAAAACCAATCCAAACTCTCGACGTCACATTGTTTCAGCATGGAATCCTACTGAAATCGATTCAATGGCATTACCACCTTGCCACACAATGTTTCAATTTTACGTACAAGAGGGTAAATTAAATTGTCAATTATATCAAAGAAGTGCTGATATATTTTTAGGTGTTCCTTTCAATATTGCAAGTTATGCTTTACTGACACATCTTGTTGCAAAAGAATGTGGACTTGAGGTGGGTGAATTCATTCATACATTTGGAGATGCACATATTTATTCCAATCATATGGATGCAATACATACACAATTATCAAGAGATAGTTATCTACCACCTCAATTAAAAATTAATACAGATAAATCAATTTTTGATATTAATTATGAAGATTTAGAATTGATAAATTATGAATCACACCCTGCTATTAAAGCACCTATTGCGGTATAAAAAGATGCATTAATATTTCGCATACAGAAAGGAGGTATACCATGACATTATCAATAATTGTCGCTCACGATAAACAAAGAGTCATTGGGTACCAAAATCAATTACCTTGGCACTTACCAAATGATTTAAAGCATATTAAACAACTGACCACTGGGAATACACTTGTAATGGCACGGAAAACTTTTAATTCTATAGGGAAGCCATTGCCAAATAGACGTAACGTCGTACTCACTAACCAAGCTTCATTTCACCATGAAGGGGTAGATGTTATAAACTCTCTTGATGAAATTAAAGAGTTATCTGGTCATGTTTTTATATTTGGAGGACAAACGTTATACGAAGCAATGATTGACCAGGTAGATGATATGTATATCACAGTAATAGATGGAAAGTTTCAAGGAGACACATTCTTTCCACCATACACATTCGAAAACTGGGAAGTCGAATCTTCAGTAGAAGGTCAACTAGATGAAAAAAATACTATACCGCATACATTCTTACATTTAGTGCGTAGAAAAGGGAAATAGGAGGCAATTATGGCTAAACAAATTATCGTCACGGATTCAACCTCTGATTTATCACATGAATATTTAAAACAACATAACATTCATGTTATACCATTAAGCCTGACAATCGACGGGAAATCTTACACTGATCAAGTTGATATCTCTTCAAGTGAGTATATCGATCATATTGAAAATGATGCAGACGTCAAAACAAGTCAACCACCTATTGGTCGATTTATTGAAACATATGAGCAATTAGCTCAAGATGACGTTGAAATTATAAGTATTCATCTTTCGTCAGGCTTAAGTGGTACTTATAATACTGCTGTTCAAGCGAGCCATATGGTAGATGGTAATATTACAGTGATTGATTCTAAATCTATTTCGTTTGGGTTAGGTTATCAAATTAAGCAAATTGTTGAATTGGTTCTGTTGCAAAGTAAAAAAATATAGCTAA
>NZ_KV827285.1:134840-140665 GCF_001836075.1 Staphylococcus sp. HMSC035D11 | reverse complement strand
TTATACTATAAATTCAACTTTGCAACAGAACCGTATTATGGAATAGAGATGTTGGTAACATTTATACAGGATCATTATACTTAAGTTTAATTTCGTTATTACAGAACCACACATTCCAACCAGAAGAGAAAGTATGTCTATTTAGTTATGGTTCAGGAGCAGTAGGAGAAATCTTTAGTGGTTCAATCGTTAAAGGATATGACAAAGCATTAGATAAAGAGAAACACTTAAATATGCTAGAATCTAGAGAGCAATTATCAGTCGAAGAATACGAAACATTCTTTAACAGATTTGATAATCAAGAATTTGATTTCGAACGTGAATTGACACAAGATCCATATTCAAAAGTATACTTATACAGTATAGAAGACCATATCAGAACATATAAGATAGAGAAATAAACTAGTGGCCGATTGTGCTTGATGAGCTTGGGACATAAATCCTAACTCGAAATAAATAAGCATATCACTAAACTGATTTTTTAAAGTTTACAGTGATATGCTTATTTTTTTATCTTACGATTTTGTACGTGCATGCTTGCCTAGGGGTATGGCTCGAGCCATTAGTCTCTCGCACATACTATTCCCTCAGGCGTCAGCACTTACAAAATCGGTTGTAATTTTCATTTTTATACGCATTCTTACTGAGATTATACTAATAAGAGGAATAGTAAAAGCAATTCTAAGTAAAATTGCAGATAAGAGGTTTGTTAAAAGCAGTTCTCAGTAAAATTACAGATAAGAGGTACGTTAAAAGCAGTTCTAAGTAAAATTGCAGATAAGAGGTACGTTAAAAGCAGTTCTAGGCAAAATTGCAGATAAGAGGTGCGTTAAAAGCAGTTCTCAGTAAAATTGCTGATAAGGGGTAAGTTAAAAGCAATCCTAAGTAAAATTGCAGATAAGGGGTACAGAAAAACTAGACTTGATTACAAAATGGAGCTTGGGACATAAATGATTTTTTAAAAATGAGATGAGACGTAGATTAACTCCATAATCAATACGAATCTATCGACTTCTTTATTTATGATATTCATCTCTTTTTAATGGAAATAAAAGTGCGATTAATGTGATAATACAGTTACGTTAATTAAAAAAATAAAAATGCAAGGAGAGGTAATATGCTAACTGTATATGGACATAGAGGATTACCTAGTAAAGCTCCGGAAAATACAATTGCATCATTTAAAGCTGCTTCAGAAGTAGAAGGTATAAACTGGTTGGAGTTAGATGTTGCAATTACAAAAGATGAACAACTGATTATCATTCATGATGATTATTTAGAACGGACTACAAATATGTCCGGGGAAATAACTGAATTGAATTATGATGAAATTAAAGATGCTTCTGCAGGATCTTGGTTTGGTGAAAAATTCAAAGATGAACATTTGCCAACTTTCGATGATGTAGTAAAAATAGCAAATGAATATAATATGAATTTAAATGTAGAATTAAAAGGTATTACTGGACCGAATGGACTAGCACTTTCTAAAAGTATGGTTAAGCAAGTGGAAGAACAATTAACAAACTTAAATCAGAATCAAGAAGTGCTCATTTCAAGCTTTAATGTTGTGCTTGTTAAACTTGCAGAAGAAATCATGCCACAATATAACAGAGCAGTTATATTCCATACAACTTCGTTTCGTGAAGACTGGAGAACACTTTTAGATTACTGTAATGCTAAAATAGTAAACACTGAAGATGCCAAACTTACTAAAGCAAAAGTAAAAATGGTAAAAGAAGCGGGTTATGAATTGAACGTATGGACTGTAAACAAACCAGCACGTGCAAACCAACTTGCTAATTGGGGAGTTGATGGTATCTTTACAGACAATGCAGATAAAATGGTGCATTTGTCTCAATAGAAAGTTAGAGGTGAGTCTTACGTTTCAGTGACGGTAGACTTACCTTTAACATGTTACATACTAAAAAATTAATTTGAATAAGAAAGAGAGACATATATGAAATACGATGATTTTATAGTAGGAGAAACATTCAAAACAAAAAGCCTTCATATTACAGAAGAAGAAATTATCCAATTTGCAACAACTTTTGATCCTCAATATATGCATATAGATAAAGAAAAAGCAGAACAAAGTAGATTTAAAGGTATCATTGCATCTGGCATGCATACACTTTCAATATCATTTAAATTATGGGTAGAAGAAGGTAAATACGGAGAAGAAGTTGTAGCAGGAACACAAATGAATAACGTTAAATTTATTAAACCTGTATACCCAGGTAATACATTGTACGTTATCGCTGAAATTACAAATAAGAAATCCATAAAAAAAGAAAATGGACTCGTTACAGTGTCACTTTCAACATACAATGAAAATGAAGAAATTGTATTTAAGGGAGAAGTAACAGCACTTATTAATAATTCATAATAAAACAGTGAAGCAACCATCGTTACGGATTGCTTCACTGTTTTGTTATTCATCTATATCGTATTTTTTATTACCGTTCTCATATAGCTCATCATACACTTTACCTGAGATTTTGGCATTGTAGCTAGCCATTCCTTTATCTTGTACATCTTTAACATTAATAGCCATCATCATGTTTGGATTATCTTTATCATATGATATAAACCACCCAATTTGTCTGCCAGTTTCTCCTTGTTTCATTTTGAGTTCTGCAGTACCGGATTTGCCAATTAAGTTTGCATAAGATCTATAAATATCTTCTTTATGTGTTTTATTTACGACTTGTTGCATACCATCAGTTAATAGATTGATATTTTCTTTGGAAATAATATTTTTCTTCCAAACTTTGTTTTTCGTGTCTTTTAATAAGTGAGGTGCGTTAATATTGCCATTATTTTCTAATGCGCTATAGATTGAAAGGATCTGTACTGGGTTAATCAGTATTTCACCTTGTCCGTAACCTGAATCAGCTAATAATATTTCATTATCTAAATTTTTGTTTGAAATTTGAGCATTATAAAATGGATAATCACTTGGTATATCTTCACCAACACCTAGTTTTTTCATGCCTTTTTCAAATTTCTTACTGCCTAATTCGAGTGCTACTCTAGCAAAGAAAATGTTATCTGATGATTCTATTGCTTGTTTTAAGTCGATATTACCATTTACCACTTCATATCTTGTAACGTTGTAACCACCCCAAGATTTATCTTTTTGCCAACCTTTACCATCGATTTTATAACTTGTTTTATCGTCTAATGTTTTGTTATTTAACCCAATCATTGCTGTTAATATTTTTTGAGTTGAACCTGGTGAAGTTGTAATCTGGAACTTGTTGAGCAGAGGTTCTTTTTTATCTTCGGTTAATTTATTATATTCTTCGTTACTCATGCCATACATAAATGGATAGACGTCATATGAAGGTGTGCTTACAAGTGCTAATAATTCACCTGTTTGAGGGTGGATAGCAGTACCTGAGCCATAATCATTTTTCATGTTGTTATAAATACTCTTTTGAACTTTAGCATCAATAGTTAGTTGAATATCTTTGCCATCTTTTTTCTTTTTCTCTATTAATGTATGTGCGATTGTATTGCTATTATCGTCAACGATTGTGACACGATAGCCATCTTCATGTTGGAGCTTTTTATCGTAAAGTTTTTCGAGTCCCTTTTTACCAATAACTGCATCATCTTTATAGCCTTTATATTCTTTTTGTTTTAATTCTTCAGAGTTAATGGGACCAACATAACCTAATAGATGTGAAGTCGCTTTTTCTAGAGGATAGTTACGACTTTCTGTTTCATTAGTTGTAAGATGAAATTTTTTTGCGAAATCACTTAAATATTCATCCATTTTTTTAACGGTTTTAAGTGGAACGAAGGTATCATCTTGTACCCAATTTTGATCCATTTGTTGTTTGATATAGTCTTCAGAAATACTTAGTTCTTTAGCGATTGCTTTATAATCTTTTTTAGATACATTCTTTGGAACGATGCCTATCTCATATGCTGTTCCTGTATTGGCCAATTCCACATTGTTTCGGTCTAAAATTTTACCACGTTCTGATTTTAAATTTTCAATATGTATGCTTTGGTCTTTCTGCATTCCTGGAATAATGACGCTATGATCCCAATCTAACTTCCACATACCATCTTCTTTAACAAAATTAAATTGAACGTTGCGATCAATGTTACCGTAGTTTGTTTTAATTTTATATTGAGCATCTACTCGTTTTTTATTTTTAGATACTTTTTTTATTTTACGATCCTGAATGTTTATATCTTTAACGCCTAAACTATTATATATTTTTATCGGACGTTCAGTCATTTCTACTTCACCATTATCGCTTTTAGAAATATAACTGCTATCTTTATAAACTTGTTTGAAATTTTTATCTTCAATTGCATCAATAGTATTATTAATTTCTTTATCTTTTGAAGCATAAAAATATATACCAAACCCGACAACTACAACTATTAAAATAAGTGGAACAATTTTTATCTTTTTCATCAATATCCTCCTTATATAAGACTACATTTGTAATATATTACAAATGTAGTATTTATGTCAAAATAATGTTATAATTTTTGTGATATGGAGGTGTAGAAGGTGTTATCATCTTTTTTAATGTTAAGTATAATCAGTTCATTGCTCACGATATGTGTAATTTTTTTAGTGAGAATGCTCTATATAAAATATACTCAAAATATTATGTCACATAAGATTTGGTTATTAGTGCTCGTCTCCACGTTAATTCCATTAATACCATTTTACAAAATATCGAATTTTACATTTTCAAAAGATATGATGAATCGAAATGTATCTGACACGACTTCTTCGGTTAGTCATATGTTAGATGGTCAACAATCATCTGTTACGAAAGACTTAGCAATTAATGTTAATCAGTTTGAGACCTCAAATATAACGTATATGATTCTTTTGATATGGGTATTTGGTAGTTTGTTGTGCTTATTTTATATGATTAAGGCATTCCGACAAATTGATGTTATTAAAAGTTCGTCATTGGAATCGTCATATCTTAATGAACGACTTAAAGTATGTCAAAGTAAGATGCAGTTCTACAAAAAGCATATAACAATTAGTTATAGTTCAAACATTGATAATCCGATGGTATTTGGTTTAGTGAAATCCCAAATTGTACTACCAACTGTCGTAGTCGAAACCATGAATGACAAAGAAATTGAATATATTATTCTACATGAACTATCACATGTGAAAAGTCATGACTTAATATTCAACCAGCTTTATGTTGTTTTTAAAATGATATTCTGGTTTAATCCTGCACTATATATAAGTAAAACAATGATGGACAATGACTGTGAAAAAGTATGTGATAGAAACGTTTTAAAAATTTTGAATCGCCATGAACATATACGTTATGGTGAATCGATATTAAAATGCTCTATTTTAAAATCTCAGCACATAAATAATGTGGCAGCACAATATTTACTAGGTTTTAATTCAAATATTAAAGAACGTGTTAAGTATATTGCACTTTATGATTCAATGCCTAAACCTAATCGAAACAAGCGTATTGTTGCGTATATTGTATGTAGTATATCGAGCTTCACATGAAACAGCTAAAGAAGCTTTGGGCGATAAAGAGTTAAGAGCCATTGCACATGAGTTAACTAAAACAGTTAAGGATAACATGAGTGTTGATTGGTCTAAACGAGACAGTGCTAAAGCTAAAATGAGAGTTCAAGTTAGACGCCTATTAAAGAAATATGGCTATCCACCAGATCTTCAAAAAATGGCTGTGGAACAAGTTGTAGAGCAAGCAGAATTAATGGCAAGTCAGCAATAAAAAAATAAATCATAATGAGTCCGGGACATAAAGTTCTTGGATAAGTGAAAAAAGACAATTTCTATTGAA
>NZ_KV827285.1:133917-134740 GCF_001836075.1 Staphylococcus sp. HMSC035D11 | reverse complement strand
AAATTTTTTGATTATTTTCAGCTCGTTGAGCTACTACTTTTCTTATATTAAGTGCCATTAATACAAAACCAAGTTCTCTTTTGACTTTATTGAGTCCTCGGACAGACATCCGAGTGAAACCCAAAATAGCCTTCATAAATCCAAAAACAGGTTCCACATCAATTTTTCTTTGACTGTAGATATTTTTTGTTTCTGGTTCTGAAAGCTTTTTGTTAATTTGGGATTTAAAATATTCCCAGTTATAATTCTTCATTATTTTTTTGTTTGTTTTTGAATTGAAGTTCATACATTGATTTTTTAAAGGACATTCTGAACAATCATCACATTCATATAATTTGAAGTCTCGCTTATAACCATACTTATCATGACGATAGGCATATCTTTTAAAACCTAGCCGTTTATTATTCGGACAAATGAATTCGTCATTAATTTCGTCATAGTTCCAATTTTGAGTATTAAAGATGTCACTTTTATATTTTTTAGTTTTATCTTTTATAAACATTCCATATGTTATGAGTGGCGTTCGATTAAAGTCATCTATAATTGCCTTATAATTTGATTCACTACCATAACCTGCATCAGCTACAATATATTCAGGTAAATGACCGTAGGTCTCTTGAATTGAATTTAAAAATGGAATCATCGTTCTAGTATCCGTTGGATTTTGATACACATTATAAGATAAAACAAATTGGGAATTTGTTGCTATTTGTAAATTATACCCTGGCTTAAGTTGTCCATTTTTCATGTGATCTTCTTTCATTCTCATAAATGTCGCATCATAATCTGTCTTAGAATAACTATTTCTATCCTTTAAAATAGA
>NZ_KV827285.1:133582-133817 GCF_001836075.1 Staphylococcus sp. HMSC035D11 | reverse complement strand
TAACTATTTCTATCCTTTAAAATAGATTTTTGAAATTCGTATCGATACTTTCGCTCAAAATAATCATTGATTTGCTTTTTGTATTTTTTGATTTTAGTTCTTTTGAGACGTATTTGTTTTCTTGTTTTAGTACATTTTTCATTGTTGATATGTTGGTTTAAATCTTCGATTTCTTTATCTAAGTGACTACCAATCAAATCTATTTCTTCTTTTGTTAATTCATTATCATGATCTT
>NZ_KV827285.1:131517-133482 GCF_001836075.1 Staphylococcus sp. HMSC035D11 | reverse complement strand
TTTTTCCATACAAATGTATATCGATTGGCATTTGCTTCAATTTTTGTACCATCAATAAAAATAGCTTTATCATCTATAAGATTTTGTTTTACACACTGACTGTAAAATTGAATAAATAAAGATTCTAATAAAGCATCTACTTTTGGATTTACTCTAAATTGATTAATTGTTTTATAAGAAGGTTTTTGATTTTGTGATAGCCACATCATTCGGATGCTATCATTAAGCATTTTTTCTATTTTACGACCTGAGAATACAGATTGTGTGTAGGCATATAGAATCACTTTTAACATCATTTTAGGATGGTACGAAGTTGCACCACGGTGATGTCTGAATTCGTCGAATTCATTGTCAGGAATTGTTTCAACAATATCATTTACAGTAAAACGATGTTGATTTGTTTTGTTTCCATATTGACCTCCATGTATTTGCTATGATTTCAAAATCCATTTTTGACGTGCCTTAGGGTTGAGTGGATGCATAATTTCATTTGTTACTGGATTGATGAGCTTTTTTACTTTCTTTTTATGAGGTTTTAACATTTCCATCACTTGTTCGACTCGTTCGACAACAACTGGTCGCTTCGCATAAGCACCATAAGCAAGAATCACTGTTTCACTTTCACTTATCGCTTTCATCAAGTGAATGTCGGTGTGTTCATCGTATGGCTCGTTGATATGTTTGAGATTTTCTGGACTTTTAATATTAGAGAATAGATTCACTAGATATACAGCACCGTATCGTTCTGAATTCGCTAATTGATTGAGGATGAGAACCGTAGTAAGATCGAGTGATAATACACCATCTAAATGAGGATACATCGTTATCACTGTACAAGCGGGTTTCTTTTCATCCCATGTTTTTTTGAGTAAGTAGCGGTGTTTTTTATCACTGCTAAATATCGCTTCTGTGTATATGGTACTGTTTATTGTATTCATATATCGTCACTTCCTTTAGTATTCTTCTGGTAAAAGCATCACATAATAAAAAGCGTCCACGTCATCTTCACGAATGACGTAGACTTTCTTAGGTAATGCGTTTTGATTTTTTTCATAGTTTGTATAGTGATATTCCAATTTGTATGCGGGTTGTTCTTGTTCATGTGTGATTGAGAGTATATTTTCATCTTCTTGCAGTCTAAAAATGTGTAGGTAATCTGTATGGGGTTGATTATCTCTTTCTTTTACCATATTCCAAAGTAATATTTGAAGCTCTAGAGATAGGTGTTCACTAATGCCTCTTGTTATATATCGATTGATTTTCATGTTATTTTACCTCGTCTTGAATTTCTTTCATAATGATAATTGCTTGGCTAATAATCGTAACAGATATTTGTGCCACTTTGATCCAATTATTCATGGTTATTCCCTCCTTCTTTTAGTAGATGACGTTCATCGATAATCGTATTTTTAGTATCTGTGAGATATAAAAAGTCCATGTCAAAATGATCCAGATAACCGATACTGATGAGTTGGTTATTGGTGTACATTAGAAATGGATAGATACTTAGCTCATGTAGCTCATCATTATAGTAGGTATAAGTTTCAAGTGTAAGATGCGCAAGTGGAGAATTATTAATAAAACGTTCCGGTAGAATATTTTCTGCTGCTTCTTCAAGTGCTTCACATTCCCATGTTTCGTTGTTAGATAGTTGGAATAGACGAGTTATATATTGTTTGAGTTCTTGAGTGGTTGTTTTCATATCATTGCCTCCTAGATAGTGTGATAGTGATGTAGTTGATATACATCATTGGGATAATATATATTTGATTTGTCATTTATTACGAATCCCGGTGGGAATATGAGGAAATTCCATATAAAAACCCGTGATAAACGTTGGTGTAACAAGGAAATCCCGGAATCCCACTCATTTTGACGAACAATCAACTCATTATTTATAAGTATTGATGATAGGGTTGTGTCTCTGCTTCCTTATATATATTATTTATTTATAAAAAATAACGG
>NZ_KV827285.1:129653-131417 GCF_001836075.1 Staphylococcus sp. HMSC035D11 | reverse complement strand
TTGTGGGATGTTCTTTAGCAATTTCAATATAAGCATCGTGTAGTAGTAGATAGATAATGCTAATTCGCTATCTCATTAGATAAGTGTTATTGAAATTGATAAAGAGAATTCTTAAACTTAGTTAGAAACTTTAAAGAAAGAAAAAACGAAGTGCTACAAGGCACTTCGTTAGTATTACAATTTGTATTATTAATAAAAAATATTATTCATCTTCACTAGAATTTTCGGTATCATCATCAGAATATATAGGTCTAGGGCTACCTACGTCACCGCGTGGATTATTTGGATTATATCCTATGCCTGCTTGTTCATCTTCTGATAGACTATCTAATTCATCTTGGCTTATTCCGTCATCGTCAACTTTATCTTTTGGTTCTGTAGGGCCTCCTCCACTTTGTGACATAACTTGATCTTCATACTCTCTTTCCTCAGCAGGAGAAGAAAATTCATCAATGTAATCTATACCATATCGCTTGGTTTTATGTATTACTTGACCAGACTCATTAGTTCGTACATTTTCTGTATTTGCTTGTTTGCTCGAAGGGTATTCAGAATTATTATTGTTATTAGATATTTGTTCGCTTGTACTATTTTCTATAGTAGTGTTACTTGAATTTTCTTGAGACGTTTGTACCTCTTCTGTATTTGGTTCAGAACTTTGTTTTTCTTTTTTATCTTTACTCGGTTTTTTACTTACAGTATCAGCTTTTGTGTTGTCATTGATGAACGTATCTTTAGCAAAATTTACTACAAATAAAGCTAAACCAATAAATACGATTGATAGTATTGCAATTAATAGAATATTAATAATTTTTTTCATATTTTACTCCTTATTTACTTAGTAGCATTGATAGCATCTGGATTACTTTTTAATTGATCTCTAATATAGTCTGAGTATTCATTACCTTTTTGATATTCAAATCTTCCTTCGACGACTTTTTTATCATCTTCGCTCATATTTTGAGTATAGTAATCCATCAATTCTTTGTTTGACATATCGTCTACGTTAGAAGTACTTTCAGAATTTTCATTTGTAGTGCTATTTTGTTGATTATTTGTACTAGCTTGTTGTTGAGAGGTATTTGTTTCAATTGACTGATTTTCATTGTTATTAGTAGAAGTAATATTATTATCTTGCTCTTCAATACTAGTAGTGGTGCTTTGTTCATTGCTATTATTTTGAGAAGAACTATCTGAAGGTTTGTTATTTTTATCTTTAGACGTTTCATGTTGATGTTTATCAACAATTTTAGTATCACTGTCACTCCACATATCTTTAGCGAAATTAAGAACAAATAAAACTAATCCAATGAAGACGACTGAAAGTATCGCAATTAATAAGATATTAATAATTTTTTTCATTCATTTTTCCCCTTTATTTGTAATATTTAAAATTTAACAAATTAATTTTATCTAATTTTTATAATTGTATCTACTATATTTTTAATTATTTATTATTTCAGTTAACTTTTATACTCACTTCTTTTAATAAATAGTAAGATATAATGTTTGGGACAAAAATAAAGACGAAGTGCTGAGGAGCACTTCGTCAAGTGGATGATTATCAAATAGTTGTTTGATAATCTCATTATTCAGTTTGAGTGTAACGTAAAATTGCTTCTTACAATGCTCATCTTTTCTTATGTCAATGCGATCGATGACTGTTAGATATAGTGATTTCAATTGAGATTTCTCTAATTTATCTATATCTTTGAATATTGTTTGTAGTATATTGGCAATCATATCAGCATCATAATGTGGAGC
>NZ_KV827285.1:129125-129553 GCF_001836075.1 Staphylococcus sp. HMSC035D11 | reverse complement strand
GCAATCATATCAGCATCATAATGTGGAGCTTCCGCTTGTTTATCTCGTTCTAGTTGATGTATTTGATTATTTATTTGATTCAATTCATCTTGGTAGCCAAGTATTGTTGGTTTCAATACGCTATCTAAGTCAGGTGAGTCTTCGATTGTTTTCGTTAGTGTATGCATTTTGGCTTTGATTTCTTCACATTGTGACTGTTTATAAGCGATGTCATGATTCAAAGAGGATTTATCTATTTGGCTTTGTTCATTTACTTTTTCAACCAATTGTTTCAGTACCTTTTTACTTTTGATAATCTCCAATATCTGATCCATAACATATTTTTCCAATACATCTGCTCTAACACTATTGGCTGAACAAACTTTAGAACCTTTGTTTCTAAAATTACTACATGAGTAATATCTGATTCTTTTCTTAGTGCCATCTTT
>NZ_KV827285.1:128486-129025 GCF_001836075.1 Staphylococcus sp. HMSC035D11 | reverse complement strand
TATCTGATTCTTTTCTTAGTGCCATCTTTTAACGTATTGGTCGTATTACTTGCGGCCATTGCTGCACCACATTTCGGACATTTTACAATGCCAGTCAGTAGGTTTGTCCCTTTACCATGGACTTGTGGTTTCTTGCGACTCTCCTGGCGTTTAAACTGTACTTTATCCCATAAGTTTCTATCAATAATAGGTGCATGCTTACCGTCAGCGATAATAGGTTCCTCATTGAGTCCTTTTCGTCTCTTATCGCTCCAGTGTCTATACTTCGCAAACTGTATTTTTCCAATGTAAAAAGGGTTTGAGATGATGTAGGTAATGGACGAAATACTAAACGGTTTACCTTTCTTAGTCACATAACCTTTATGATTCAATGCATTCGCAATCTTACGATAACCATGACCTTTAGCGTATGACTCAAAAATATATTTAACAATATTCGCTTCATGTTGATTGATCATGAGTTCTTTTTTACTGTCAGGTACTTTATCATAGCCTAAAGGTAAATTCCCTTGGTAATAACCTTCAATAGCACGTTGTCT
>NZ_KV827285.1:126717-128386 GCF_001836075.1 Staphylococcus sp. HMSC035D11 | reverse complement strand
ATTTCTATTTTTTCAGTTAGACTAAAAAATTCGACATTAATCTTATACAATTCCTCGACAATATTTAACAAATCTGAGGTATTTCTAGCTAAACGATTGGTTTTGTAGACCATAATACAATCTAATTTACCTTCGTTGGCATCTTTTAACATACGTTGTAATTCTGGACGTTGCATTGTTTTACCCGATATACCTCGATCAGTGTATTCATTGACGACTTCATAGCCTTGAAATTGACAATACTCTGTAAGTTGATTCAATTGACCTTGAATACTGTAACCATCGGTTTGCATTTCAGTCGATACACGTGCATATAATCCAATACGTTTCTTTTTGAGTTGTTTCATATGACTTCATTCCTTTCAAGAGTTATTAAATGCGATTGTTCAACGATATTGAGTGGACTGTTTTTAAAGTAGATTCCTTGTAATTGTTTAGTTTGAGTTATTGTAATGTCATCAATCAAAGGTGCTATGGTTTCTAATGTCAATTTATCTTTGATGACATGACGGATTGTTTCAGCAATTTGATTAGGTGAATAATTAGAGTAACGTTCTTCACTTTCAGAGCTAGTAGATAACCGTTTAAATGTTTCTATATCAATTTGATTTTGTGCTAGTTTTTCGATGAGTTGTTCTTGTGTTAGATGTGATTGTCTGTGTTTCATTTGTTGGTGTTTTAGAGCTTTTAGTATTGTCTCATTTAATTTGTCATGAAATGACTGATTGTCACAATACGCTTTACAAGTATTGAGGACCTCTGTTTCAATCATTTGCGCATTGATACCTTTAAATGGACACGTATGATAAGCTTCATTCATATTTTTAGGACAGACATAGTAACGTAGAGAATGATGTTCTTTTTTTATTGTTAAGTTTGTTAACGTTGCCTGACAATAAGGACATCTAAGTAACTTCTTTAATTTGTTTTCAGAAATATGTTGTTTATGATGTTTATTCACACGGCATTGCTGTGCTTCTTCAAATGTATCAATATCGACAATAGAAGGGACTAAATCATTAAATATTCCATACTTATTGATGACACGACCGCAATAGTTAGGGTTCAAGAGAATATTTCTAACTTGATAGGGCTTACGAGGAATAAGCTTAGGATTGTTATCTAAATGTTGGGAAATCTTTTTGTAGCCTAGACCTTGTAAATACCAGCGATAAACTGCTTTGACTGTATAGGCTTCTTCTTCATGTACAACAAAATGACCTTGTCTATAACGATAGCCAAAAGGTGCATGAGTTGTGATTAGCTTACCTTGTTTGGCTTTTTCTCTTATCCCATTTCGTGTCTGTTCACTGATATTATTAGACTCCATTTCAGCTAGACTCATAAGTATGTTTAGGCGAAAGCGATCAAATTCTTTAGATAAGTCAAAATAGCCATCATTCACGCTGATGATTGTGACGTGATGCTTTTTGCAAATTTCAAAGAATTGTATGGCATTTTTCAAATTACGATGTAGTCGATTCAAGCGATAGCAACACAATACTTTACATTTTCCAGACGTAATCATTTCTACCATCCTTTGATAACCTGAACGTTTTGTATGTCGACCTGTTTTCTTATCATCATAAAACGTCACATTAGACCATCCATATTGCTTAGCAGTATTCAAAATGAGAGATTTCTGAGTCGCTAAGCTTTGTTGTTTGAG
>NZ_KV827285.1:125973-126617 GCF_001836075.1 Staphylococcus sp. HMSC035D11 | reverse complement strand
TGTTTGAGTGTACTTTGACGTACATAAGCAATAACTTCTTCCATGTTATACACCTCCAAAAAGATAATATATATTTGTGAGTAAATTAGAATGAAAGGTCCAACGTGCTTTTAACACGTTGGACCGCCATGATTAGTTATCGTTCTGTAACTCTTCAACGATTAAATCAGCTAGTAATTCAATCAATTCATCCATTTTATCTACTCCTGTACGATTTCATCTTTAAGTTATTAAAAATCAATTAAATCATCGTTCTGTTTTTTCCATGATTCAAGTATCTTTTTGTTATCCAAGTTAATTTCAGCTTTAATAGGTTCAGCATCTTTAGTTAGACCAAAAATAGACGCATATTCTGAATCTAGCTTTAAATGGTAAAAGACAAGTGACTGTTTTTTGCCATTGTCATCTTTGACTGTTCGTTTTGTTGTAATTCGATCATGGTCAGATTCGATAAATCCTTTATCCCTTAGTGCATTAACAACATTATTGACATCTTGGAAGTGATTCTCTATCAACATATCTTTAAATACAGATGCAATGATTTTGACTTCGATATAATCATCTTTTAAGGCAATTAGTCCATGGTTCTCAATCATATTCTTTAACGCTGTATCATCAGAAAACTTACCACGGTTTTGTGCTAC
>NZ_KV827285.1:122152-125873 GCF_001836075.1 Staphylococcus sp. HMSC035D11 | reverse complement strand
AGCGATATCAATATCTGTAGCTAAAACACGACTTAGAATCTTGGCCGAAGTAGTGATAGCCGCATAGCGCTTAAACATACGAATACCAGTATTATTTTTTTCATCCTTCAATTTATCTTTAAACCAATGATGCTCATCTTGAAACCATTGAATGACTTCATCTTCACGGTTGATAAGATATTTAGCTACTAACGGTAAAACATGACCATAGTTTAGTGCCACAGATTTTTTAATATTGTCAGAATTTGTTGCATCTTTAGTAAACCGTTCATTAATTTCAATAGTTCTCACGCGTAAACCATCATTTTGAGCAGAATCAGTAAAGATACTGTATTCAGAGGTTGAAATCACAGAAGTGCCCCAATTCTTAGGCGTTTTAACTTCTCCATGTACATTGGAACGTTGACGCCCCTGACCTTCAGCGATAGAGTACAATAACCCTGTTGTATCTTTAAAAGTTGCTGATGAGAGTTCATCAAATACTAGTGGTACACCATAGTTGTTGCTTAAATAACCTTCAAGTGCATTACGTGTACCATTCCAACTTCGAAAAAGTGTTTGATTACCTTTGGTTGGATTTCCAGCGACGGATACCGCTAAAGCTGCCGCTGTTGATTTACCAGTTGATGACTGGCCTGTAAAACTAAAGATAATTCCTGCAAATTCGATTTCACGTTTGTACTTCAGAAAGCTTGTCACTAAGGCAGAAATTCCAAATACGACCGCTAACTCTAGAAGAAGATGACCTTTGACTTCGTTCATATACATATTTAACCAATCTTTAAATGTCCCTTTAGGCTCTAATAGATAAGCACTATCGACAATAGGATCTAAGGATGCTGACCGATCATATTGTTTAGATGTGTAAACGGTATCTATCATTACAATGTAACCGTAGGGTGTTTCTATGATGCCCGAGCCATCATATAAATCAGAAGTGGGCAGTTCATCACGCATTAATTGTAGTGCATAGCTCAAATCTCTTATATAACTTTCATTGATACTGTGACCATATTTAATCAAAGAAGGTAACTTTTGAGTTGTTAAAATATCAGATTCAAATGTATGTTCTTTATCTTTACCGTTAGAAATAATTATTTTTTCTGTATTTTCTGAGGCATGCCAAAATTTAGCTTCAACAACGATACAACTAGATATAGGCACTACTTTTTCCTTATCTCCATCTTTTTTAGGTGGAATAGTTTTACGCCACGCCTTTGCATCTAATTGGTATGGACCTACTTCAAAAATGATGTAATGACTCATTAGCGAACACCTCCTTTCGAAGAGTTGCTATCATTGAGTGGATTAGTTCCTATTTTTTGATACAATAAGCTACCATTCTTTTTACCAATGATAATAAAAGGAATGCTAGGCGTATATTTTACAAAATAGGCGAACCAACGTCCTACCTCACATTGAACCTCCCTAGAACAGTTAAGCCCTGATTTTTTAGTTAAATCACCAATTGTAAATTCAGTGCCTTTCTGTAAACTATTTGCAATAGCTAAATCTGCATTTTTTAAATTTATAAATTCTTGACTTTTATAAGTCATAAAATCACTCCTATTTATTTTTTGATTATTTCCATCATGACTGAATAAGTTTTGTTGATGCGGTTGGAAATTACAATGACTATAATAGAGAAGTATAAAGTTTAAAGCTCTAATAGTTCTGGGCAAATAATACATACATAATTGCAATGCTAATTACTTGACAAAATAGGAGGGTTTTTAGATGTATGACTTTTTAGAATATTTACATCGCTATTGTATAAAATCGATAGAAAATTGGAAGGCTGTACCGAACTTATCGTGTGAAATTGAAAGAGGAAATATTGTTGAAAGTACAGAATCTATGATAGGTTATCATGTCATTGTCAAACAAAAGAAAGTTATAATTTATGATGATGATATAGCTTCAATTAGTAATATAAGCGGAAATTATATAGCAGCAGATTTATTAGTTACTAGATATTTAGATGCAATAGGTGAATTTATAGGAGTATCGGAATTAGATCAACAAAGTCATTATGAGTGGCTAGTGTTTTTTGAGAAAACAAGAAGAATTTTTAATGGTAAAAATATTGTTTATAAGTTTTTATATTACTTATTCATTCATACTTATGGACAAGGAAACCAAGATGAAAAAATAAAAAAATATATGAAAAATATCATAGTGCAAACTACATTTTACGGACTAGATAATGCTATTAATGTAAGTTTAGATGAAAGTAATGCCATGTTGTGGTATAACTTTGATACTCAAAACACAAATATTTTGTTTGAAAAAATAGATGAAGATGAGTTACTTAGAATTCTAGATGAAATAAGTGATACTAATAAGTACGAATCATTATTTAACATTGTGACGGATGAACAAAAAGAATTTTTAAATTCAAATATTACACCAATTTTAAGTAAAGATTTAACTGAAATGAATGAATTACCATTAGATTTTTATGCTTACGTAAATAAGTATATTAGTAAAAAAGTCTTTGGCTATAACACTTACTTACTTAATAAAAACGATGTAGTAAGTTTTTTAATTAACAATAGCAATGAGCTTGATAAATCTAATTATTTTAAAATGGGAGAAAGATCGACAAAAACTAAATACAACAAGGAAAGCAAATTTAAAATACATGAGTATGTTATTGCAATAACTTATGTAGCATTATTAAATCATTCATATATGAAATATATAAATGCTAATAAACACTTTGATTCTAGTAGTAAAATAAATAAAACAATAAAAATGGATTATATGAAATTCACAGAACATTTTAACAACTTCTCAGAATTTGTAGAGGACTTAAGTTGGAGAATACGTCAATCATTTAACTATATTGGCGCATTGGAGAATAAAAAAGAATATGATGAAGAATATGTTGAACAATTAATTCAATTTGTTATATTATCAAAATTTGGCTATATCAATGTGAAAAGCCATTTTGAATATATTGAAAACTTAAATATTCTTAATACGGAACTAACTGCTTTGTTAGGAAGTGATTTCGCTTATGTACCAAATAATATGTATAATGAATTATTCATTAAATTATTTAAAGTTGTAAATGAGTGGAAAGAAAATAGTGTAAATAGTTTATTTAGTAATACTAATAATAGTATACCTTTAGAAAAATTAGATGTAATATCTCATTTTATCAAACAGTATGATAAACCGTTTGGACGAAACAAGCAAGGTAAACGAGTTAAAGCAGAAGTATTTGAAGGTATAAGTGATTTTCATAAGTGTGTAAAAGAGGGTTTTGCTGCTAATGATGTGTTACTACAGTTGAGATTGGAAATGAGCGTGCATGAAAATAAAAGATTTAATAAATAAGTATCGTCAACCACCTCTTGTATTACCAGGTCTCACTGTTTATGCTGATGAGGATGAGAAAGAATGCATACAAACTTAAGCGCCAATTAGATGATATGATGCCACTTGAAAAACGCAAGAAACAATTATCTAAATGCATTGGTTTAGGTATAAGTGAATGGAAACTAGATGAAATTGTATCGTCCTTACCAGATTATGAAACATTATCGAAAAAGGTCGTAAAATCAGTATGTGAAGCCGTACAACGTGTCGTTAAGAATGAACATCTTACATTAAGAGATTTATTAGATCGTTTTAGTACTTGGGTAGGGCATAAGACAATAGTTGGAACGCCAGAACAAGTGGCGGATGAAATGATTGAATGGTTTGAAAAAGA
>NZ_KV827285.1:116091-122052 GCF_001836075.1 Staphylococcus sp. HMSC035D11 | reverse complement strand
GATGAAATGATTGAATGGTTTGAAAAAGAAGCATGCGATGGTTTTATGTTGATGGCGCCGACGTATCCAGAATCATTTGAAAAATTTATTCATTTAGTGATACCAATTCTTCAAGAACGTGGAGTGTTTAGAAGAGACTATGAGAGTCATCTGTTAAAAAATCATTTGGATATAAAAAAATAAAAATAAACCGCATCATTAACCGATACGCAGAGCCTTATAATAAATAAAGCTAAGATTGGTTAGTGTGTAACTTTATGCAATTTGAAAAGATATAATGAAATAAGAGAGTTTTGGTGATGATATTAATATTTAAATAGATCTATAGACAATTAATCGCTGTTGATTTTTAACAAATCAATTCAATTTAGTTATGTTTTGTGATGGCATACTAATTAAAAAAAGAAGAACTAGGTTTTGTGCCCTAGTTCTTCTTTTTATTTAATTGTTATTCCTATTTCTTAATAAGCGTAATGAATTAAGTATGACAAGTATCGCAGCGCCTGTATCACTTAATACTGCCAACCAAAGTGTTAATAGCCCAGGAAATACAAGAATGAATGCAATCAATTTTATGATGATAGAAAAATATATGTTTTGCTTAATGATATTTTTAGCTTTTTTACTTATAGAAATCGTACGTGTTAATTGATTTATATCATCTGACATAAGTACGACATCAGCTGTTTCCATTGCTGTATCTGAACCAATACCTCCCATTGCAATACCTACGTCACTTTGTGCTAAAGCAGGGGCATCATTTATGCCGTCTCCAATCATAGCGACACGATATCCTTTATTTTGCAAATCTTTTATTGCAGCTAATTTGTCACCAGGCATTAATTCAGCATAAACTTCTTTAATACCTGAAAGTTGTGCGATTTTTTGGGCAGTACCTTTATTATCTCCTGTTAGCATTATAGTGTTTTTAATGTGAGTACCATTTAATTGTTGTATTATTTGCTTGATATTTGAACGTAATGGGTCTGCAATAGTAATCAAGCCATGAATCATGCTAGAAGATGCAATAATGATGACGGTAAAACCTTCTTGCTCATATTTGTTTATTTCTTCTTTATAGTTGTTAATTTTTTTGTTAATAGACTCAATTAATTTTACGTTACCAGCATAAACGTAACTTTCATTTATTTTACCTTTGATGCCTTGACCAACGATATTTTCAAAATCAGTTACATAAGCTTTTTTAACATTTAATTGCATTGCGTAATCTACGATAGCGTTGCTAATAGGGTGGGTTGAGTAGGATTCCAAACTCATAGCAATATTTAGCAATGTTGTTTCATTAGCATCTATAGTTTTAATCGTATCCACCTTTGGACGACCTTCAGTCAAAGTACCTGTTTTATCAAAAGCCAACGCAGATAAAGTACCTAGACCTTCTAAATGGTTACCACCCTTGATAAGTACGCCATTTTTTGCTGCACTTCCAATCGCAGTAACGATAGCTACCGGTGTTGAAATGACAAGTGCACATGGACATGCGATAACTAGTAATTCAAGCCCTTTATATAACCATTCGCCCCACGTACCTAAAGAGAATAGAGGTGGTATGACCATGACTAATAATGCTAATACAAAGACGATAGGTGTATAAATTTCTGAAAATCGATCTATAAAAGCTTGCGTCGGTGCTTTATTTTCTTGTGCTTCTTCAACCATATGAATGATTTTAGAAAGCGTTGTATCTTCTACCAATTTAGACACCCGGATGTATAAAGTACCATTTTCATTGATAGAGCCTGCATATACTTCATCGTTAATCGTTTTATCAACAGGTATCGATTCACCGGTAATAGGTGCTTGGTTTAAACTGGAACTTCCATCGGTAATTGTTCCATCTAAAGGGACGCGATCACCTGGTTTGATAAGTAAGATTTCACCAACTCGTATATCTGTCAAATCTTTAGTAGTTGTTCCGTTTTCTGTTATGACATTTGCTGTTGTGGAAGTAATATCCATTAATGATTGTATAGAATTACGTGTTTTATCTATTGAAATTGTTTGCAGCAAGGTTCCAATTGTAAATAACAATACAACAATCGCACCTTCAAAATATTCACCAATGAATATAGCGCCAATAACAGCTACGGACATCAACACATTCATATCTAAGCTTTTAGATTTAATGGCATAATATGCGCTTTTCAATGGTTTTATGCCACTAACAATAATGGCTATGATATACATTAAATTTGCAATTAATACTGGCAATGTTGTCAGAGTTACAACTAAACCAAGGATAAGAAATAATGTTGAAATGATAGGTTTTCTGAATACTCTCCATTTGGAATTACTACTTTTTTTTGTTGGACTTAATGTTGCAGAATAACCGATTTTAGAAACTTCTTTTTCAATATTTTTAGTTTTATTACCTTCAAAATCAACTTGCATTTTTCCTGTAGAAAAACTTACTTGAGCATCATTAACATATGACAAATTGTTTAAATGTTTTTCAATACTTTTAGCACAACTTCCACAATCCATACCTTCTACTGAGAAAGTTATATATTTTGAATTAGTCTTAGTTTCTTCTACATCATAGCCTAATTTTCTCACAGTTTGAGTTACTTGGTTGATATCATTTTGAGATTTCAATCCTACAGTAAGTTTACCTGTAGAAAAATTAACTTTAGGATTTGTCACTTCATCTAAAGGACTTAATGCTTTTTCAATTGTTCTTGCACAAGAACTACAATCCATGCCATTCACTTTAAAATTATAATTTGAGACAGAGGTGGCAACTTTGTCATTTTCTTCAGAGTATTTGTTATTTGTAAGATTCGTGGAATTCTGACTTGTGCATGTATATGTTTCATTATTTGAACAATTGTCATTCTTCGAATTTGTTACATGCGTTTCGTTATTGTAGCAATTATTATCCTTTACTACATTATTTGTACAACAAGTATTGGATGTTTGCTTATTATTACAGCAATCATTACTCATATATGTCATCTTCTTTCTTAGATAGTATGATATTGGCAACTCTCAATATCATCTTCAGTGTGCTCAACTACTGAATCAATCAGTTTGAGCAATTCTAAAATTTGCTTGTTTTTAATTTGATAATAAACATATTTACCTTCTTGTCTAGAAGTAACTAATCCGCAACCTTTAAGACAAGCTAAATGTTGGGAAATACTAGATTGACTTATTTTTGCTTTTTCAACAATTTCATTAACGGTCATTTCACTCGATTTGAGTAACTCCAAAATAGTTAATCTCACTTTATTAGAAAGACCGTGAATAAAATGTGCTTTTAAATCTATATTATTCAATATACCCACCTCATATTAATATTTTCTAATATGACACACATATTAATATTTTCTAATATGTATGTCAACTATCTTCTGTTATTGACTAAAAGAAATTCAACTATTAAACTGTTTAGTTTAATAGATAGTTTTATTTTAGGAGGCTTGAATATGCAAAGTTCGACAAAGAAATTGAACTGATGACCAGTGAAAAAGAATTGGTTAAATTTTACAAAAAAGTTTTAACTATTGTTAGTGTTTCTCAAATATTTGGTGGTGCAGGCCTTGCTGCTGGAATTACTGTAGGTGCTTTAATTGCTAAAGATATATTAGGTACAGATGCTTATTCAGGTATTCCATCTGCTTTATTTACTTTGGGTTCTGCAGGAGCAGCAATGATGGTTGGTATATTATCTCAAAAGTATGGACGACGGATAGGACTTTCAATTGGATTTGTTCTTGGAGGTATAGGAGCGATTGGAGTTGTAATTGCAACCTTACTTAGTAACATATGGATACTCTTCATTGCTTTACTTATATACGGTTCAGGAACTGCTACTAATCTTCAAGCTAGGTACGCTGGAACAGATTTAGCAAAGTCACATCAAAAAGGGAAGGCAATAAGTATTGCAATGGTTATGACTACATTTGGTGCGATTATAGGACCTAATGTATCTAACTTTATGGGAAGTATTGCTCAAAATTTAAATCTACCATCTTTAAGTGGCCCTTTTATATTAGCGGCAATAGCCTATATTATGGCAGGGATAGTGTTGTTTATTATGCTCAGACCAGATCCTTATATAATCGCAAATCATATTCAGTCATTCGGCAATAACAAACAAGAGGTTGATGAAACAATCAATGATAAAAACGGTATAGTGTTTGGCGGTTTTATTATGGTATTAACTCAAATTGTTATGCTTGCAATTATGACAATGACTCCTGTTCATATAGAGAATAATGGTCACTCATTAAACGCTATAGGTATTGTTATTGGATTACATATTGGTTTTATGTATCTTCCTTCTTTAATTACAGGTGTATTAGTTGATAAAGTTGGTACGAAAGTTATGAGTATTGCATCTGCTTTAACGTTACTATTAGCGGGGATAGTTTGTGCTTTTGCTCCAACAAATTCAGTGTTATGGATTGCCATTGGCTTATCTCTTCTAGGTATGGGATGGAATTTTGATCTTATTAGTGGGACTACAATTATAGTTCAATCTACAAGTTTAGATATACGCGCTAAAATTCAAGGACAAATAGATGTATTTATTGCATTATCAGGTGCAGCAGGCGGAGTATTATCTGGTATAGTTATGGCACAAAGCAATTATATGACATTGGCAATTGTTGGTGGGCTACTGTCTTTAACAATTATTCCCTTCTTACGTTTCAATAAAAAAATCAGAACATAATCTGATTTGACGCAATATATTTGCCTTTGATAACTTGAACTTGTTATTTTAATATTGAATGGTGGTGGTAATCGATGTTAAAAGATAGAAATTTTAAAGACTCAATATTTAATGAATTTTCAAATATAGGTAAATGCTTATCAAGTCCTAAGCGAATAGAACTTTTAGATTTACTTATAAGTGGGCCAAAAAGTGTAGAAAAATTAGCACGCATTACACAAATGTCAGTAGCTAACGTTTCAAAACATTTACAAACTTTGTTGAATGCTAATTTAGTTATATATACAAAAGAAAAAAATTATGTGTATTATCAATTAGCGAGTAATGATATTATTGATTTCTTAGCCGCCTTTTATCAGATTTCTGAAAATCAACGTGATAGTATCAAATATTTAAAAGAACAATTTTATAACGAAGAACCGCTCCAGACCTTAGGAATTGAAGAATTAAAAACCAAAGTGGATAATGGAGAAATACTATTATTAGATGTGAGATCGACTGAAGAATATGAACATGGTCATTTCCCAGGTGCTGTTTCTATACCATTAGAGGACTTACAAGAGAAACTAAATGAACTGCCGCAAGACATACAAATAGCTGCATATTGTAGAGGGAATTTATGTTTAACTTCTTTAGAGGCAGTCGAATTGTTAAATAAAAAGGGGTATAAAGCATTTAAGTTAGAAGATAATATTTTAGATTGGAAAAAAATAAACTAGAAAGTACTATGATTAAGGCTACTAATTTCTACTATATCTATAGTGTAATAAGTAGCCTTTTTGTTTATAATGAGAAAGTAATATGTAATAAATTCACTTTTTGTATTTATAGGAAACCGCATCATTAATCGATAAGCAGAAGCATATCATAAGTGATGCGGTTTTTATTATTATAAAGTAGAAAGATAGAAGTCAATAAATAATGTATAACGGGTGATAAATGATGAAGTATTGGATTATTCCATGTAATGTTAAAGATTATGATGTTATAGGTGCATTCAATAAATTAAGTGAAATCGATTGGAAACAAAGTAATAATATGAAATCAGCAGCGGTTGGAGATATGGTTTTGATTTATCTTTCCCGTCCCTATTCATGTATTAAATATATATGTAAAATTAAAGAAGTGAATAAGCCAAAATCCACAATTGAAGATAGCGTTTATATTATGAAAGGTGATAATTATGTTAATTATGGTAATTATATGCAACTTGAATTACTTGAAAGTATAACGGATTTTCGCCATGCCACGAAATTAGCATC
>NZ_KV827285.1:106283-115991 GCF_001836075.1 Staphylococcus sp. HMSC035D11 | reverse complement strand
CTATATTTTTTTACTTTGCAACAGAACCTTTTAATTTTATTGTATTTGATAACGCTTTATTTTTTGATAGCATGGAAAGTGAGTTTTATATCAGGGAGATGTATGAATGAAATTTAGAAAATTAGGGATGTTAGGTTTGTCTTCTTTTATTATTTTAAGTGCTTGTGGTCAAAATACAGACAATAATCATAAAAAAGACAGTGATCAAACACAGGAAAGGGATAAAAAATCAGATGAAACTGAAAAGCAATCAAATGATGAAGTAGCAGAAAACAATCAAAATACAAAGCATCAACCTCAAGGTGAGTCTAATGCTGCAGAAACAACAAATGAAGCAAATAATCAAATTAGTCAACCTATAACAATTGATGAAGCAAAATCTATTGCTTTTAACTCCGAAGATATACTCAATTTTACTCAAAATAAAGATGATCTAATTTACAATAAAGATAAAAGTAATGATGATAAAATTTTTATTGAAACGCCTTTTGGTGGGATAAACGACTCCGTTAAGCACCACGCCATTATAGATAGAAATACAGGAAAAATTATCAAAACGGGTGGCGCTATTACACATCCAGATGGTCCTATAGAAGCGGAAAACGGTTATATAGATAAAGATATTTATAATTCAACTGCTGATTTCTACAATACTTACGTATACAAAAAAGGAATGCCTAAGTTTGAAACTGCCAACTCTGATGTACCAGAACAAAAATATAAAGAACTTTCAAAAATCGTAGGTAATTATTGGCAAAAAGAACAAGGATATGACAATGAGTCAAATCAATCAACATCAAATAACAACCAGTCTCAAAATAAAAAAGAAAATAATCAAACAGATAATGATAGTAAACAATCAACGAATGAAAATACAAAAAATGAACAAAACCGAGACAACATTGAAGAAGATAATAATAAATCAAATCAAAAACAAAATAATGAAGAACAGCAAGAAAATAGTAACGAGGAAGCTTCGCAAAATGAGGAACGTGAGGATCCAAATCAACAAATAGAACAACCATCTAGCGAAGATAAGCAAAATCCAGATGCAGCACAAGAAAATAATAACCAAAACAATGATGAAAATACTGATGGTAACAACTATGAAAATGAACAATCTCAATATGTAGAATCAAAAAGTTCAGAAAATGACAAAGAAACTTCAAACGCTTCATAAATATAAAAATATTATTATCAAAAGGAGTCTTTAATTGGTTAGTGTTACACAAAGAATTTCACAAATTAAACAACCCCGTGGTGGGTATTTAAACAGAAAATCATTTGAAGTTAAGCAACTAGAACCAGAAACATTTATAGATACAAAATATGAAAATATAGCACCTCAAACAATTGGTTTAGTCGTAGACTACCTTACTCGTATGGTTATAAATCAAGACAAAGAAAAATCATTTGCCATATCGTTAACTGGCGCAAAATTAGCTGGGGAATTACAAACAGCCGAATCATTGTTAAAAGATATTAATGATAATGATGATCTATCTATTATTAAAGCATGTCAATTGGTAAATTACGATATGGTATATAGAGCAGGAAGCATGCCTAAAGAATTTAAAATTCCAGATCAAGACACAATTAATAATATAAAATCACTTATAAACAGAAGTCTTTCATTTTTTAATCAAATTGGTGAAGTTAAAATGGATGGTTTCACATTTGAGGGGGGTTATACAAGCATTATTGATAGTGGAGATGGCGACTTTCTAACTGAAGATACTTTGTGGGATTTTAAAGTTTCAAAACAACTACCACAGAAAAACAGTACGCTTCAATTAGCGATATATTATTTAATGGGTAAGACATCTCAAAAGCCTACCTTTGAGAATATACGTTACATTGGTATTTATAATCCAAGATTCAACCAAATTTATAAATATGATATGACACAGGCTGATTCAGAAATGATTGAAACAATCCAAAAACGTGTTATTGGATACGATTAATATAAATATATGAAACATTTTAAGGGATGGTGTATTTGAAAATGAAAAAAGCAATAACTAGTTTAGCAGTAGCTACATTGTTGTTATCAGCTTCAGGTGTTGTTAAAGCAGCTGAAAATAAAGAAGATTGGGATGAACCTGTTTTTATTAAAGGCGCTGACTTAGAAGGGCAAGATTTACAACAAACTGAGAATGATCTAGGCGTTGATGATAACTATGAAACTTATAATGTTAACGTCAATGATGTGAGTAATTATATCCCAAACAGCAGTAATCTAAGTTATATTTATTCAAGTGCAACAATTGAACATAAAAAATGGGGTAAGGGTGTTGATGTGAAAATTGATACACCAGATAACATTACAAAAGTGACATCTGAACAATATCAAAATGCTGCAATTACGGCAGGAATTAAAAACGCAGAAATACATATAGCTTCTGTCGACCAAGTAACTGGTGAAGGTGCTTTAGCTGGTATTTATAAAGCATATGAAGAAAAAGGTAACAACCTCAACGCTGAAGATATTCAAAATTCTAATCAAGAAATGAATGACTTAGGTAGAATTTCAGAAGAAAATAAAGGTGAAGATGGATATTCAGATGAAGCTTTGAATGCTTCAATAGCAGATATTAAAGAACAACTTGCAGATATTAAACAAAATCAAGATAAACAAATAACACAACAACAAGTTGAAGACACGGTCAATAAAGTACTCGATGAACGTGGCTTGTCAGAAATATTATCAGAAAATCAAATTCAAATGATTAATAATAATATGATTAATGTGGCAAACTCTAATGCCTTAACTTCCGATCCTAAAGCATTTAAACAAAATGCTAAAGATGTATTAAAAAATATTGAAAAAAACTCAGATGATTTATTGAATAAAGCGAAGGATAAAGCCAAAGATTTGAATACAGAAGAAAATAGAAATCTTCTTCAACGCATATGGGACGGTATTGTGGAAATTATTCAATCGATCATTCAATTTTTCTCTAATCTGTTAAATAAATTATAGAGTTGTTTAAAAAGAGAGGACAAAATCTGCCCTCTCTTTTTTAGCAAAATAACTAATAAGAAGAAGCGTACCACAAATAAAACTAAAAAATAGATTATGAAAAAATTATCTTTGAAGGGGGTCGAATGAGAGACATAGAAGTAGAAAAAGCCTATAAGATGATGAAAGAACAGGATAAAATAAATTTTGGTAAATACCATAAGACACTATTACATATACATATTCCAAGATCATATGATTTCAAATTATATGATGAATGGAATAAACAATATTTCTATGCTATTAGCGAAGATGAAATATTTAGAATTGCTAAAAAAGAAAATTTTCTTTACAGTGAGTATTCTAATATAAATGATTTAAAGGAATTAGATATTTTTAAGAACTATAAAAATCTAAAGGAAATGCTTTCTTATTTTATTTTGATATACAGCATATACACTAATGGAATATCAATAATTGTTGTTACAGATCATAGTACTGTGTGAAGAGTGGAATAAAGAATTCTGTATGGCTTCTGTTCTACTCTTTTTTATTAAAAATATATAATAAAGAATTTTTTAAAATAGTAAAATTTATACTTTGATTAACTTTTGACATAATTATGAACATCTAAATAAGTAAAAATCAAATATTTGAAATTGTGTTAATATGAATGTAGAAACTAAAGTAATAATTTCATTTAAAATAACTTTTAAATTTTATATACATATTAGCGTTGTGATACACGTATAGAGGGGGAATCAAAAGTGGAAACGCTAATGATTAAAGCAATGGGGACGGTGATACGTTTATCGATTGAACATCAACATTCGAACACATTACTTCAAGAAGCTGAATTAAAAATTCATGATTGGGAATCTCAATTTAGTGCTAATGATCCAAAATCAGATTTGATGAATGTGAATCAACATGCAGGTATCGCACCAGTCAAGGTTAATCCTGAGATGTTTAACATGATACGTTATGGTTATGAAATTACACTATCTTCTAATTTTAAGATGAACATATTGATAGGGCCATTAGTTAAATTATGGAAAATTGGTTTCAAAGATGCATTGAAACCTAAAGAAGAAGATATACAACGCGCTTTAATGTGTATGAATCCTGAAAATCTTGTTCTAAATTCAAAGACACATGAAGTATTTCTTACACAACCAGGAATGGAGATTGATTTAGGAGCCATTGTAAAAGGCTATTTTGCTGATCAATTACAGCAATACTTTTTATCTCATGGTGTAGCTTCTGCCATTATCGATTTAGGTGGTAATGTTTTAACAATTGGTAGACAACCGGAAACTTTAGAAAAATGGCATGTAGGTGTACGCAATCCTTTTTATAAAGATGCATTATCACTCGTTACATTAAATGTAGAGCATCAATCAGTTGTTACTTCCGGCATCTATGAACGCTATTTCATACAGGAACATCAATTATTTCATCATATTTTGGATTCCAATACAGGATATCCTGTAGATAATGATATCGTTAGCGTGACAATCATATCTGATCATGGGATTGATGGCGAGGTATGGAGTACAATTTGTAGTTTTGGTCAATCACAACAAAATATTGAATTATTAAACCTCATAGATGGTGTTGAAGGCATCATTGTGACAAGAGATGGAAACGTTTTAATGACTTCAAAAATGCAGAGGTATTTATAAAATTTTAAAGAATACTCATAAAGAGTATTTTATTTTTAAGTATAAATGTGAAAAAAATCACAATGTCTTAGGAGGAATTGCTATGAGTAAAGAATTATTTGATACTTTTAAATTTAAATGTGGTGCCGAATTAAAAAATAGAGTATTAATGGCGCCCATGACTATCCAAGCTGGATATTTTGATGGAAGTGTTACATCAGAAATGATTGATTATTATCAATTTAGGGCTGGTGATGCTTCAGCAATTATTGTTGAAAGTTGTTTTGTTGAAAACCATGGGAGAGGCTTCCCAGGGGCTATAGGTATTGATAACGATGACAAAATACCTGGACTTAAACGTCTAGCAGAAGCGATTCGATCTAAGGGGTCAAAAGCGATTTTACAACTTTATCATGCTGGAAGAATGGCGAATCCTAAGTTCAATGAAGGTGAACAACCCATATCTGCGAGTCCTATTGCAGCATTAAGACCTGATGCGGTACCACCAAGAGAAATGACACATGCTCAAATCAATCAGATGATAGAAGATTTCGGAGAAGCGACACGTCGTGCTATAGAAGCAGGATTTGATGGTGTTGAAATTCATGGTGCCAACACATACTTATTACAACAATTTTTCTCTCCGCATTCTAATCGAAGAGAAGATACATGGGGAGGCAGTCGTGAAAAACGTACGCGATTCCCAATCGAAGTACTAACAAAAGTTCAACATGTCGTTGCTGAAAATGAAGCCTCTCATTTTATAATAGGATATCGATTCTCACCTGAAGAAATTGAAGAGCCAGGCATACGTTTTGAAGATACAATGTTTTTACTAAATACTTTAGCAAAATATGAACCCGATTACTTCCATATATCAGCAAACAGTTACCAACGTACGTCCATAGTGAATCAAGAAGATACAGAACCTTTAATTAATAAATATCATAAAATGAAAAGTGCACAGTTGGCACAAATTCCATTAATTGGTGTTGGTAGTATTGCGCAACGAAAAGATGCAGAACATGCCCTTGAACTCGGTTATGATCTTTTAAGCGTTGGAAAAGCCTATTTAATAGAACCTCAATGGACGGATAAAATTTCACAAAACGAAGAAGTTGAACAATTTGTCGATATACATGACCAAAAAGTACTTCACATACCATCTCCTCTGTGGAAAGTGATGGACTTCATGATTTTAGATAAAGAAGAAGAACATCGTAAATATGAAAGATTAAAAGCACTACAAAATAAAAAAGTGAAATTTAACAAAGGCACGTATCATGTTTATGCAAAAGGTCATAATGGCAATCTACCAATGAAAGTTCAATTGTCGGAAGATAAAATTGTAAGTATTGAAGTAGATGATAGTGGAGAGTCTGAAGGTATAGCGAACCCAGTTTTTGAACGTTTACCTCAAGATATCATCAATGGACAAACGTTAAATGTCGATGTCATATCAGGTGCGACAGTAACAAGTGAAGGCATCGTGCAGGGCATTGCAGATGCAATTGAACAAGCAGGCGAAGATCCAGATATTTTACGAGCACGTCCTAAACCAGTTGTTCAGTGGTCTGATGAGGTCGTTGAAGAGACGACTGACGTAGTCGTGATTGGTACAGGTGGTGCTGGTTTAAGTGCAGCAGCTACGGTTTTAGACGAAGGAAAAGAAGTCATCATGCTTGAGAAATTTGCGGCTATAGGTGGCAATACCATCCGAACAGGTGGTCAAGTCAATGCTGCTGAGCCTAAATGGCAAAGTGCATTCCCTGCACTCGCTGGTGAAAAAGACACATTGATACAGTTATTAAATCATGATGAAAAGGATATAGATGAGGCTTATCTTGAAGATTTCAATACTTTAAAGCGTCAAATTAAAGATTACCTTGAAAAAAGTAGCAATAAAGATGATTATCTTTTCGATTCTGTTGAATTACATCGCATTCAAACGTATCTAGGTGGAAGACGTAAAGATCGTAATAATGTCGAAATTTCAGGTGATTATGATTTAGTTAAAACACTCACAGATAATGTTTTGGAATCAGTATACTGGTTGAAAGATAAAGGGGTACATTTTGATCGTTCATTTGTAGATATGCCTGTTGGTGCACTATGGCGTCGTGGTCATAAACCAATGAAAGCACAAGGTTTAGAGTACATTGAAAATCTAGGAGATTACGTTAAACATCATCATGGTCGTATTTTTACAGAAACTACTGCAGAAAAATTAATTAAAGAAGGTAATCAAGTTGTTGGTATTGAAGCACGTAAAGCAAATGGTGCTAAAGTTAAGATTCACACTCGTCACGGCGTAGTGTTGGCCACAGGTGGTTTTGGAGCGAATACTAAAATGATACAACAATATAATACGTATTGGGATAACATTCCAGATGATATTAAAACAACAAATTCTCCTGCAATTACAGGTGATGGTATACGTTTAGGTGTGCAAGCAGGCGCTGACATTGTAGGTATGGGATTCTCTCAAATGATGCCGATTTCTGATCCTAAGACAGGTGCATTATTCACAGGATTAATCGTGACACCTTCAAACTTCGTCTTCATTAATAAGGAAGGACATCGTTTTGTTAACGAATTTGAAAGTAGAGATGTATTATCTAAGGCAGCATTAGAACAAAAAGACGGTATCTTCTATATTATTGCAGACGCAAATATTAAAGCGCTAGCTATGAATACGACTGAAGACAAAATCAATCAAGAATTAGAAGATGGCACTTTAATAAAGGCTAATACCTTAGAAGAGTTAGCTCAAAAATTAAACATAGATACAACTACTTTTGTGAATACGATTGAAAGATATAATACTTTCGTAGAACAAGGACATGATGAAGATTTTAATAAAAATGCATTTGATTTAAAAATCGAAAAAGCACCATTCTATGCGACACCACGAAAACCTGCAATACATCATACTATGGGTGGTTTAAAAATCAACACACATGCACAAGTCGTTGATGTAGAAGGTCATATCATTAAAGGATTGTATGCAGCTGGTGAAGTTGCTGGTGGTATACATGCAGGTAACCGTTTAGGTGGTAATGCACTGGCAGATATTTTCACTTTTGGTCGCATTGCCGGTCAAAGTGCTGTAATGAAATAAAGGAGAACAGGAGGGCGTTTAATGATGAGTGAACAGTTTAATAAAGGAAAACAACTCATTGTAGCGATTATTTTAGGGATTCTCACATATTGGTTATTTGCACAGTCTTTCTTGAATATCGCACCACATGTGCAACGTTTCTATGATGTAGATATGAGTATTGTTAACATTGCGGTCAGTCTTACATCACTCTTAACTGGTGTGTTTATAGTTGTAGCAGGAGGTTTATCTGATAAGATAGGTCGAGTTAAAATTACTTACGCAGGTTTGATACTTAGTATACTTGGGTCTATTGCATTGATTATATCTCATGCGCCACTTTTATTATTGGTAGGTCGTGTGTTACAAGGCTTATCTGCAGCATGCCTACTTCCGGCAACTATTGCGTTAATTAATTCATTCTTTCATGGTGAAGAAAGACAAAAGGCACTAAGTTATTGGTCATTTGGTTCATATGGTGGAACAGGATTAGCATCACTATTTGCTGGAATGATAGCCACTTTTATTGGGTGGCGTTGGATTTTCGTGTTGTCAATCATTTTCTCAATTCTTGCCTTAATATTGCTTAAAGGCATACCAGAATCTAAAGATGAATCTGCACATAATAAAAAATTTGATATTATCGGTATCATTATTTTTGTCATTATGATGTTAAGTATTAACATAGTAATAACGCAAGGTGATAGAATTGGATGGTTAAATCCTATTATTGTAATATTAATTGCCATATTCATTGTGACATTAATAGCTTTCTATATATTTGAAAAACGTCAAAATGAACCTTTCATAGATTTTAGTTTATTTTCAAATAATATTTATATTGGCACAACATTAGCTAATTTAATGGTGAATATGGATATAGGCTCACTTGCATTATTTAATATCTATGTTCAAGATGATAAACATTTAACAGGCGCACAAGCGGGTTTAATTACAATTCCATATATGTTGTGTAGTTTGTTAATGATACGTGTAGGTGAACGTTTTATGCAAAATCGAGGGCCACAATTGCCACTTATGTTAGGTCCTTTATCAATTACAGTGGGTATTATACTTTTAGCCTTCACTTCGTTGCCTAACATGATTTACTATATTGTGGCGTGCATCGGATTTATCTTTATAGGTCTAGGATTAGGTTTCTTTGCGACACCAGCGCTATCTACAGCTGTATCTAATGTTCCGGCAGAAAAAGCTGGTACTGCATCAGGAATTATCAAAATGACTTCTACACTCGGTGCAGCATTCGGTATCGCTGTTATAACTACAATTTATACAGCATTGTCTGTCAATCATCCAGCACAATTTGCAGCTACAATCGCATTTATCGTGGGGGCAGGTTTAGTGTTTATCGCATTTATTGCCGCGTATTGTTTAATTCCTAGAAAGAATGTAGATGCTTAAATCGGGAGTTGGCGCAGTAAATATTATTGCTTGATTACTATCACCTTGTTTTAAGGGTGATAGATAATTAAGACGGCAGATAGATATAGGTAAAACAGCTGCCAAAGAATTAGTGAATAAAGGCATCACTGTAAATGCTTATTGCTCAAGTGTTGCTAAAACTAAAATATAGGATCGTATTGATGAATAAATGGTTAAACTTGATGATAGTCCTGAAATAGGAGATACGTTTGAAGCCTTTTCTTCAGAAATTACGCTTGGAAGATATCAAGAATCATTCGATGTTGCAAACTTAGTATCATTCTTAGCTTCTAATGATTCTGACTATATTACTGGTCAATCCATTTTAACTGATGGTGGATTAGTGTATAGATAAAAAGGGATACTTCGTCATGGTAATTAACGGATAAAAAAGCGTTTAAATATTTATATATAATGATTGTGTGCTTATACAAAATGTCAACTCAATGCAATTCATGTGAGAGTGGGATGATGAGTCTGAGACATAAAGTCTCTGGATAAGTCAATAAAGACAATTTCTATTGAAATAATATAGAAAT
>NZ_KV827285.1:66411-106183 GCF_001836075.1 Staphylococcus sp. HMSC035D11 | reverse complement strand
TAATATAGAAATTGTCTTTTTTATAATTTTTTGATTATTTTCAGATCAATTGAGCTGCTACTTTTCTTATATTGAGTGCCATTCATACAAATCCAAATTCTCTTTTAATTTTATTTATTCCTCTAATGGATATTCGAATGAAACCCGTTCTAGTAATTTAGTTTTGAACCTACCTAAATAAATATATGAGTTATTTTTTATGCTACAAAATATATTCAGATTTCAATAATGACATAAAATAGGCATCTTTATATTTACCTTTAGTGTAGAATTGTTCTTTGAGTAATCCTTCAGTTTTAAATCCTTGTGACTCGTATATATGCACAGCTTTTTTGTTATCTGTATCAACATATAGATAAATTTTGTGCATGTTTAATATATCGAATGCATAATTTATCGCTTTTTCGAATGCGAATTTTGCATAACCTTTACCACTGAACTCAGGTTTAATAATTATTTGTATTTCACAATTACGATGGATGTAATTAATTTCTACTAATTCAACAATCCCTACGACTTGATTTTCATCTTCAACGATAAAACGTCTTTCCGATTCATCTAATAAATGCTTATCAAATAAATACTGAAGTTCCGTTAAGGATTCATAAGGTTCTTCAAACCAATAAGCCATAATAGAATATTCATTATTTAATTCATGAACAAAAAGTAAATCACTATACTCTAATGCTCTTAGTTTCATAATTCCACTCCCAAAATTTTCTCATATATTTGCATTATAAATATAAATAACGAATAAGTCATCATTCACTGTGAACACTTTATTTTAACAATTAATTCATCACATACTAATTCTCATTTTCTTGTTATTCTCGATTGATTACTCTTACTATGAAACCTATAAAATTCTCATATTTGATTGTATTAAGAATAAATATATTAATAGTAATAATAAAAAAATAAATAATAAGGCTTCCCTCACCGTAAAAGTGAAGGATGCTCTAGTTTTATTGTAAGTAGTATGATATTCATTTTAATAGAGATTGGTTAATAATTGCCTGTAAATCATTGTTAAGTATCGTTGGAAATAAAACATTAAATAAGGAAAGGGATATTAAGTTTGACACGGGGACCAAAAAAAATTAGAAGTGATGCAGACGAAATAAAAATATAATTATGTCATCAACAATTGAGTTATCACATAGCAATATAGATATTACAGAAATGAAGATGTCAGATATTGCTAAACATGCTAGTGTAGGTGGGGGGACATTATATCGACATTTTGAGAGCAAGGCACGTCTATGCGAATCAGTTATGGACAAGTAGGTTGAAGCTATGTTTCAAGAAATTGATACGTATTTAGAAAAACATAAAAATAATTCTCCTTATCAACGTGTTTTTGGAATTTTAAGCTATTTTTTGAATTTAAAAGAGACAAACTTTACAATTCTATCGTTTATTAAAAAGTCATCAAACCCTGCTGGATCCTTAATCCATATTCCATTTTATCATTCACTAGCTGATTTGATTAAATTGCAATTAAAAAAAGAATATTGAAAGTCTTGACTTTAAGGTTGATGTAATGCTCAATTGTTTTTCTTCAGACTTCTACTATTACTCAAAACATACACAGAAATTGTCTAGAACGGAATTTTTAGAACAAGTTTTAAACTTTATTTTTAAGTGAACATTGGATTCAAGAAATAGAAATATAAATTTTACAGATTTAGAAAAATATATTGAAATTGGTAAAAATGATAGAAATAGTTATTCTAAAAATAGGTCATGACGTGATATTTGTGAGAGTGAAAGAAGAACACATGAAAAATAAATAATCTAACCCAAAATATAATTAACAGGTAGAGATAAATTTTATACAACTCAATAGAATTTGTCTTTTTTCACGTATTCAGAAACTTTACATTTCAGATTCCGCAATAACTAATAATTACGTTTCTGTCTTTCAATAAGATGATTAGTTAGTGATACAATAAATTCATATAAAAAAGTATGAGAACCATTAAAATACATATAAGTATAAAAAAACGCATCATTAACTGATACGTAAAAGTATCCCACAAAAGCAATAAAAAAATAGATTGTGTGATATATTATAAACTTACTTATTAAATAAAGGAGAAATGGGTAATGATGATGTTTCGTGAAGCACTGATATGGATAGTGCTTCTCATATTTAACTTAATAAACACGTTTTTAGTACTTGTGGGAAAATCATCATTGTTCAAGGTTCCACTTTGGAGTACATGGTTAGTTTGGGGAATAGTTACTATAATTATAGTAGGCGTTTTGCTTTTTAGAAAACATTTACAAAAAAAGCATTCACTCATTAATAAACGTCTCAATAATAATAAAGATTTTGAAGCGGGAGAATTCTTTGTACAAATGCCTTTATATATCATTGAGAATCAAAGCAATGTGATATATGGTAACGAAACAATAACGTATAAACCCGTTTTTGTTAATATATTTCATAAATTATTGAGTCTCTTTGGTATTCAAACAAAATATAGTATATATATGACTTCTAGTGAGAACGATGTAAAAATAATTCGTAAACATGGGGTAGCGAATAGACATCAATATACGATGTATTTGAATAATGAAGAAGTAGGTACACTTGAGATGAAACAGTTCTTTAAAAGTGGGGGAAAGCAACAAATTCCTTACACGTTTAATTACAAATCTGAGGTGTTTGATGTAAGCAATCCATTTTTTAGTAATGAAACCAAAATTACATTTGAGAATGACGTAGTATTAACCGCAAAGCGTAGTTTTTTAGATATTTCAAAAAGCAAGCGAACTAAAAAAAGAGGCGAAAAACACACTATACACATTCACAGCACTAGAGTAGAGAAAGAAATATTACTAGCCATTTACTTACAATGTGTGATCAATAAGCAAACACAATAAGTGAAGTATAGCGATAGTATAAGGCGACCCGTATATTAGCGAATAAAGATTTTAGTACAAATATACCCTATGATCATAACGGCTAAAAAAGATAGTGAAGGTAATAAAACAAACCATATTGACATAGCTATCTCTCCTTACTCATCATATTTTGTATTTAAAAGTTAAACTTATAAGTAAAAGTGATCGATGATTTTAAATATAGTTTAACAAAAATAATTAAAAATGAAATAACTCACAATTGATATATTAAAATGTATATAAAAGTGTTAAAGATAAAATAAGTTATGTATCACTCACTTGGAAATGAATGGACTAAGAATGTTACAATGCAAATGAGTAGAGGAGGGTGTTTATGAGAAAGATAATATTATTAGCTAGTCTATTGGGTTTATCCTTTATTTTAGCGGCTTGCGGAACATCAGGAGAGCAGAAAGAACCTTCTAAAGATAGTCAAAAGTCAGAGAAATATACATATGAGTATTATGAAGTGCTAAATAATGGTTCAGAAGATACACCCAATGTGGAAATAAAATATAAAGATAAAAATGGTAAATCACATTTACAAAAGACGGATTTAGAACACGTTTATGAACATATTTTAAATGATGGAAATAAAAAGCCTTATATAATTAAAGATGGCAAAAAGATTCATGTCTATCGTCCACCATATATGATTTATGGCGATGACGATATTGAAGGACAAGTTACTGCTAAAGATGAAGTGTCTAAAGAGTAAGAGGTGAGTGGGTGAAGTATAAAGTATTAAAAATGATAAGTATAATGATAATCTTTAATGTGACTTCGCTTTGTATATTGTCTACAAATTTAGAAGCTGTAACCTCAAGCACTAGTAGCTCAAGTTCGAGTAGTAGTTCGTCATCTTCTGCGGTTAGAAGTTCAACGTCTTCAAGTTCGTCAATGAGTCGTTCAAGTACAATGAATGCTTCACGAGTTGCAAAACAATCAAGTCAGCGTGCAGCTCAACAAGCTAGTCGAACAAATAGTATTACATATAATAACAAGACATCAAAATTCAAACAAGACACTGGTAAAATTCAGTCTCAACAAGCACGATCAATGGTGTCTACAAGACATCGATATAGACCAGGAGCTTCATATACGTCACAATTTATGGCCACTTCATATTATAATAATTGGTTATATTTTTATTTTATTACATCCGGTATGTATAAAAATAAAACCAATCGTGTTGAATACCAAAAAAATATGTTGAAACAACAAATGAAAGCGCATGAGAAATTATATACCATTACCGTTCAAACTAATAAAGGCAAACGTTTAGTTGTTGTCCCGAAAAAGCAATACGATAAAATTAAAACCGGTGAGAAAGTGAAAATTAAAAATAGTGTATTGCAATAACTCACATTGAGTCGTTCAACGTTCTTAATAGAAGGGAATTTTAATAAAGTTAAAGTGTGCTCATCATTTTAAAACTCTGTAATCGTCTAAAATGGCATATTAAAAAAAGCGTCTCAATGATATTGAGACGCTTAAAATTTATCTAGCCTTAAATGAGTCAATGGCTGCTTTGATTTCATCTCTAACACGTTGGAATTCTGACCAAGGTTTGCCTGCTGGATCATCAAATCCCCAATGTTCTTTTTTTACACTCGGCGGCAATATAGGACAATTCTTGTCAGCATCACTACATAAAGTTACTACTAAATCAGATTGATGTAGTATATTTTGGTCAATTAAATTAGAAGTATGATTTGATATATCAATTCCAACTTCTTTCATCGCTTCGATTGCTTTTGGATTGACACCGTGTGCCTCAATACCGCCAGAATATACTTGCCATTCATCACCTAAGATGTTCTTAGCCCAACCTTCAGCCATTTGACTACGGCATGAATTACCTGTACATATAAAGTAAATTGTTTTTTTATCCATAAATAGTCTCCTCTTTTTTTAGAAAATAATAAGTGTTAGATATAACCCTAACAGTGTGATAAATAATACCGGAATCGTTATAATAATACCGATTTTAAAGTATTGTCCCCAAGAAATTTTAACACCTTTTTGAGTAAGCACATGTAACCAGAGAAGTGTTGCTAACGAACCAATTGGTGTTATTTTAGGTCCTAAATCAGATCCGATAACATTCGCATAAATCATGCCTTCCTTGAGTATGCTTGTTGTTTGAGATTGACCAATCGCTATTGCATCTATTAAAACAGTTGGCATGTTGTTCATAATGGATGAAAGGAATGCAGCTATAAAGCCCATGCCCATGATACTACTAAATAAGCCGTAATTTGAAATATTTGTTAGTACATCACTAAGAAGCGTTGTGATGCCCACATTTTTTAGACCAAATACCACAAGATACATACCAATAGAGAATAAAACAATATTCCATGGCGCACCTTTAATTACTTGTTTCGTATGCACAGCCTTAGACTTACGTGCTAATAATACAAATATTAAAGCAATGATACCAGCAATAATTGATACTGGAATATTTATAAACTCACTTATTAAATAACCAACTAGCAATACAGTGAGTACAATCCATGAGATATGAAAAAGCTTTTTGTCCTTAATCGCTTCTTTTGGTTCTCTAATATTTACTGCATCAAATTTTCTTGGGATAGACTTTCTAAAATAAAGCCATAAGACAAGAATACTTGCGATTAAAGAGAATATATTAGGTATAATCATTTTACTGAAGTACTCAACAAATCCAATATCAAAGTAATCAGCAGAAACAATATTAACTAAATTACTAACAATTAATGGAAGAGACGTAGTATCTGCGATAAAACCACTAGCAATAATAAATGGGAATATCGCTTTTTTATCAAATCCTAAACTACGTACCATTGCTAAAACAATAGGCGTCAGTATTAAAGCCGCACCATCATTTGCGAAGAAGGCTGCTACAACTGAACCTAAGAGCATGATAAAGATAAACATTTTCAAGCCATTACCCTTTGATGCTCTTACCATATGTATGGCAGACCATTCAAAGAATCCAATTTCATCTAATATGAGTGAAATAAGAATAACTGCAACAAAAGTTAAAGTCGCATTCCAAACAATGCCTGTAACTTCAATAACATCCGAGAGACTAACAACGCCTGTAATAATGGCGATAATAGCACCAATCAATGCTGTAATACCAATATCTAAACCCTTAGGTTGCCAAATAACAAACATAAGAGTTAAAAGAAAAATAATAATCGCTAAAATAGTCATTATTTACATTCACCTGTCTTTATCTTTTTACACATACATTGTTGAGTAGGAGAACTAATATAAGTTAATTTTTTGTTGATCAATTCTAAGGACTTATGATTAAGGCGGTACATGCGCTTAGTACCGTCTTTTCGTGTAGATACTAATTCATTATCTACTAGAATTTTCATATGATGACTTAATGTAGGTTGTGAAAATTGAAAATACGCTAATAAATCACAAGCACATAATTCACCGCAAGATAATAAGTCTAATATTTCTAATCGACTTGGATCTGATAAAACTTTTAATTGTAATGATAGTTCCTTATAAGACATATGTATGTCATCCCTCCTTTATTATAGAATATCATCTATATAGACAAATATCTATATAGATGATACTTTTTGCAATAATACATTTAATTAAAGCTTTGTTTTAAACATCGATGACAAGCTCTAATGTAAGACGTGTAGACATCATTTTCAGAATGATATAAATAAATCCATAAATGGAGATAAATCGAAACTATTTATACCCCATGGGGGTATATGTTATAGTATAAATAGTTTTACTATAACATTTTTATTAGGAGGGGTTAATTTGAATAATAATGGTGAAGCGCATAATCATCAAAATCACATGAATCATTCCAATCAAATGCATCATGATAACCATGCCTCACATCATCATAGTGGCCATGCACATCATCATGGAAATTTTAAAGTTAAGTTTTTTGTTTCATTAATTTTTGCAATACCTATCATTCTTTTATCGCCATTGATGGGTGTTAACTTACCTTTTCAATTCACATTTCCAGGTTCTGAATGGGTAGTGTTAATATTAAGTACAATTTTATTCTTTTATGGTGGTAAACCGTTCTTGTCTGGTGGTAAAGATGAAATTGCTGAAAAAAAACCAGGCATGATGACCTTAGTTGCTCTAGGTATTTCAGTAGCTTATATTTATAGCTTGTATGCTTTTTATATGAATAACTTTAGTAGTGCAACTGGTCATACAATGGACTTTTTTTGGGAATTAGCAACCTTAATTTTAATTATGCTATTAGGACATTGGATAGAAATGAATGCTGTCGGAAATGCTGGAGATGCTTTAAAGAAAATGGCAGAACTATTACCTAATAGTGCGATTAAAGTTATGGATAATGGCCAACGCGAAGAAGTTAAAATATCAGACATCATGACTGATGATATCGTCGAAGTAAAAGCCGGAGAAAGCATTCCAACAGATGGTATTATCGTTCAAGGACAAACATCTATAGATGAATCCCTAGTCACTGGAGAATCTAAAAAAGTCCAAAAAAATCAAAATGACAACGTCATCGGGGGTTCTATTAATGGGTCTGGAACAATACAAGTCAAGGTTACAGCTGTGGGAGAAGATGGATATCTTTCTCAAGTTATGGGACTTGTTAATCAAGCACAAAATGATAAATCTAGTGCTGAATTGTTATCTGATAAAGTAGCGGGTTATTTATTCTACTTTGCTGTAATTGTTGGCGTGATTTCGTTTATTGTCTGGATGCTCATTCAAAATGATGTTGATTTTGCATTAGAACGTCTTGTAACTGTGTTAGTCATTGCTTGTCCACATGCTTTAGGCTTGGCAATACCTTTAGTCACTGCACGTTCTACTTCAATTGGTGCACATAATGGTTTAATTATTAAAAATAGAGAGTCTGTAGAAATAGCTCAACATATCGATTATGTAATGATGGATAAAACTGGTACTTTAACTGAGGGTAACTTTTCTGTGAATCATTATGAGAGCTTTAAAAATGATTTGAGTAATGATACAATATTAAGCCTTTTCGCCTCATTAGAAAGTCAATCTAATCACCCATTAGCTATAAGTATTGTTGATTTTGCGAAAAGTAAAAATGTTTCATTTACTAATCCACAAGACGTTAATAATATTCCAGGTGTCGGATTAGAAGGTCTAATTGATAATAAAACATATAAAATAACAAATGTCTCTTATCTTGATAAACATAAACTTAATTATGACGATGACTTGTTTACTAAATTAGCTCAACAAGGTAATTCAATCAGCTATTTAATTGAGGATCAACAAGTCATTGGCATGATTGCTCAAGGAGATCAAATTAAAGAAAGCTCAAAACAAATGGTAGCTGATTTACTATCAAGACATATTACACCAGTCATGCTTACAGGTGACAATAATGAAGTGGCACACGCTGTCGCAAAAGAATTAGGTATTAGTGATGTCCACGCACAACTCATGCCAGAAGATAAGGAAAGCATTATAAAAGATTATCAACGTAGTGGTAAAAAAGTCATGATGGTCGGAGACGGTATCAACGATGCGCCGAGTCTTATAAGAGCCGATATTGGTATAGCAATTGGTGCAGGCACAGATGTTGCAGTGGATTCAGGTGATGTCATACTTGTTAAAAGTAATCCATCAGATATCATTCATTTCTTGACTCTTTCAAATAATACTATGAGAAAAATGGTGCAAAACTTATGGTGGGGTGCAGGTTATAATATTGTTGCTGTACCTTTAGCAGCTGGCGCATTAGCTTTTATCGGGTTAATATTATCACCAGCTGTAGGAGCAATATTAATGTCTTTAAGTACAGTTATAGTAGCGATTAATGCTTTTACATTAAAATTAAAATAAAAGAGGTAAACCTTATGTATAATAAAGTTTTTGCAATTTTAATTATAATTTTTTCCATAATAATTATTGCGTCTAATGATACTTTCGCAGAAAGTAAGAATGATATGATGAATATGAAAGAAGATAAGAAAAATACAATGGATATGACAAATATGAAACATCATGACGAAAGAAAGAAATTAAATTCTTCACAAGGAAAAAATGAAATAATATTTCCTAAAGTTGCAGAGTCAAAAAAAGATAACAATGGTTATAAAAATTATACATTAAAAGCTCAGGAAGGAAAGACAGAGTTTTACAAAAATAATTTTTCTAATACTCTAGGCTACAATGGAAATTTACTTGGACCAACTTTAAAATTAAAAAAAGGAGATAAAGTTAAAATTAAGTTAATAAATAACTTAGATGAAAATACAACATTTCATTGGCATGGATTAGAAGTAAATGGAAAAGTGGATGGAGGGCCTTCTCAGATTATAAAACCAGGAAAAGAAAAAACTATAAAATTTGAGGTTAATCAAGATTCTGCTACGTTATGGTATCACCCCCACCCCTCTCCAAATACAGCTAAACAAGTTTATAATGGCTTATCAGGATTATTATATATAGAAGATAGTAAAAAGAATAATTATCCTAGTAATTATGGAAAAAATGATTTGCCTATAATAATCCAAGATAAAACATTTGTATCTAAAAAATTAAATTATTCAAAAACGAAAGACGAAGATGGCACTCAAGGTGATACTGTTCTTGTGAACGGAATAGTAAACCCCAAACTGACAACAAAAGAAGAGAAAATACGTTTGAGACTTTTAAATGGTTCTAATGCTCGAGATTTAAATCTTAAGCTAAGTAATAATCAAAGTTTTGAGTATATTGCTTCAGATGGCGGTCAATTAAAAAACGCTAAAAAATTAAAAGAAATTAATTTAGCTCCTTCAGAAAGAAAAGAAATAGTAATAGATTTATCTAAAATGAAAGGCGAGAAAATCAGTCTGGTTGATAATGATAAAACTGTAATTTTACCGATTAGTAACAAAGAGAAAAGTTCTAACAAAGGTAATACACCAAAAGTAAGTAAAAAAATAAAATTAGAAGGTATGAATGATCATGTTACCATTAATGGTAATAAATTCGATCCTAACAGAATAGATTTTACACAAAAGTTAAACCAGAAAGAAGTATGGGAAATTGAAAATGTCAAAGATAAAATGGGTGGTATGAAACATCCTTTCCACATCCATGGAACGCAATTTAAAGTTTTATCTGTGGATGGTGAGAAACCTCCAAAAGATATGAGGGGTAAAAAGGATGTTATATCTTTGGAACCTGGACAAAAAGCTAAAATAGAGGTTGTATTTAAAAATACTGGAACATACATGTTTCACTGTCATATACTTGAGCATGAAGATAATGGAATGATGGGTCAAATAAAAGTAACAAACTAATCAATAGGGAGATTTTAATATGGTGAAAAAAGATAAAGACACTAATGACCAAAAAAGTGAGAGCCATATGAAGCATAATGATGAAAGTAAAGTTCCTGAAGATATGAAATCGACGAATGAGGGTGAATTTAAAGTGGGAGATAAAGTAACGATTATAGCAGGACATATGCCAGGGATGAAAGGTGCAGAAGCTACTGTAAAAGGTGCGTATAAAACATATGCCTATGTTGTAAGTTATAAACCCACAAATGGCAATGAAAAAGTAAACAATCATAAATGGGTCGTAAACGAAGAAATCAAAGATGCACCTAAAGATGGATTTAGTAAGGGCGATACTGTTAAATTAGAAGCAAATCATATGTCTGGTATGAAAGGTGCTACAGCCAATATAGATAACGTGAAGAAGACTACTGTTTACGTGGTTGATTACAAATCCAAAGATAATGGTAAAATCATTAAAAATCATAAATGGATGACAGGAAATGAGCTGAAAGCACGATAAAAATCTAGTTCTAGATTGAGAAATAAATAGATATAAAAATATCCTCCTTAATCAATAATTTAAATAACTTATTATTGTTAAGGAGGATATTTTTTAGTGTGTAAATTAAAAAGAATTTTAGAAGAATAACATTTATCAAAAAACTGTTCATTACCTTATTAATTGAAATTATATAATTAAAAACCGCATCATTAACTAATACGCAGAAGGAACTGACCTAAAAAAATGAGACAAATAAAAACACCTTTCGTTGAAAATAGGGTATAGAACCTTATGAAATCAATTTGGAGGTGTTTTTTCTATGGCGACGAGAGTAAGTTATCCAGCAGAAGTGAAAATGAAAGCTATTGAAATGAGATTGGCCGGTGTTCCTGTGAAGCAAGTAATGGAAGAACTATGCATCCGTAATGTAACGTAACTCAAAACATGGATGAAATGGTATCGTAATGGCGAACTTCATCGCTTCCAACAGCCTGTTGGAAAGCAATACACGTATGGAAAGTACCAGAAAATGAAAGTGAAACAGCTGAACTTCAAGCAGAAAATCGGTATTTGCGACAACAGGTAGATATTTTAAAAAAGTACAGAGACTTGGAGAGGACGTGGTACCAAAAGTAGTGGTTCAGTTATCAGCTAGTAGAAGAGTTAAAAGAAGTAATGACGGTAAGTAAAGTGTGCCTGCACTTAGGAGTAGCCCGATCTACATACTATCGTTGGCGTAAAACAGCTAATCAGCACACACAAAAAGAAGAACGAGACCAACAGATTGGCGACTTGTGTAAAAAGAATAAATTTCATTATGGCTATCGAATGATTGCCAGTCTATACCATGGTGTAAGTGAGAAAACGGTACAACGTGTCATGCAGAAGAACGGTTGGCAGTGCCGTGTTAAATTGAAAAAACGCAAGCGAACAGGATAACCTGCATATGTAGCACCCAATATCGTATCACGTGATTTCACGGCTATACAGCCTCTCGAAAGATTAGTGACTGATATTACGTACTTGCCTTTTGGTCAATCTATGATGTATCTTTCGAGTATAAAGGATCTATGCAATGGTGAAATCGTTACACTATTGGATCTACACAAGATACAGCCTTCGTATTGGATACCCTAAATCAACTAGCAGAGCTACCAGAGGGCTGTATTCTTCATAGTGATCAAGGTTCTGTTTATACGTCTTATGCTTATCAAAAAACAGTCAAAAAGAAAGGAATTACCATGAGTATGTCCCGTAAAGGCACGCCCGCTGATAATTCTCTCATCGAAACGTTTCACTCCTCGCTAAAGTCTGAAACGTTATACCTCGACGAAATCTATCGCACAACAAATGCTTGTGTAATACAAATTGTCGAAGAGTATATTGACTATTATAACTATATCCGTATTCAAAAGAAACTAAACAGCCAGTTGCCAGTACAATACCGACAAAAGGCTGTTTAGAGGGTGTTTTATTATTGTCTCAAAAATGACAGGCAGTGCCATGAGAAGATTGATGAATTTCTTTATTGCTAAGTTCATTTATTAAGTGTAAATCCATTGTTTCAGTCTTCTTTCAGTAGAAATTAATTGTCATACTATTTTTTATTAATCTCAGACAAATATTTTGCATAACCGATTGCTCTTTTTGCAACATCAAATTCATAATAGAGAAATCCTGGTCTTCTTAAATTGAGTTCTAAAAGATAGATATGTCCATTCTCATCAATTGCAAAATCTATTCCTATCTCACTTATTTTCGTCTTAAATAATTTTTCAAATAAGTCAGTGAATCTTCTAGATAACCAGCGCATTTTTTTATTAATAGTTTCATAATTTTCATCGCCATAATTACGCTTTATGAAACCTTCCCACAGACCTGTATAACCTCCCAGTTTCATTGGCGTCATTTTCTCAAATTCAATCCCAATTCTCGGTAAAATCACAACGATTTCCCACTTATTATTGTAGTTCCGCATTAGATGCGATCTGATATCAAATGCTTGATAATCCTTAGTACGACTCATAATATACTTCTGGACAACATAAGCATTCTTATCTATAGTTTTATTCAGCCATTGTTCAAAGTCTTCTTGATTCATACTTAATTCTTTATTTTTATATACAATTCTGTAGTTTTTGTCACTTAATTCAATATAATATAAATCATTACCCATCAGACCAATCTGGGGCTTTATGATAATCTTCTTATATTTTTTAATAAATTTAATTGTTTCATTAGTATTTTGATAATAAATATAAGGAATTATATATTCTGCTAAAGAACCTTCTTCTTTAAATTTGTCATACACCTCAATTTTATTTAAAGAACCTCCAAATGCATTATGAGTTAAAGGGATGTGACTCAAGGTATCATAGATTTTCTTATATTTTTTTCTTCCCACCAGTCGAATACGATCATATACAACATCAATATCTTGGATATATGAATATTCTTTAGTTTCCCATTTATGATTTATGTATGTTTTTCCATGAATTATTTTATTTCCATAATCAATGTCATCAGGTGTGAAATAGAAAAACTCACAATTATACATACTTGCTGCAGCGACACATGCCATTTTTAATTTGCTGATACCTTTAGACGGTGACAACATAGCAATAACCGGTTTCTTATTTTCATTTTTTACAATCTGATTTACCGTTAACTTATTTTTTTCTTGCAATGCTAAATATTTCGCATACTTCATGGCAACTTCCTGAGCGTCAAGCTCAAACATTGTACATCCTGGAAATGAGTTGACTTCAAATAGCCAAAGCTTCCCATTTTCATCAATACCAATATCTAAACCTAAAGCATCTAACTCATAATCATATCCCTTTTGAAAATATACTGGAAATTCTTTAGCAAGTTTTCTTAATTCGTCGAGTATCACTTTCCATTTTTCAGCAAAATTGTATTTAAGGAATGGGACAATTTTTGCAATTGATCCTCCCTGACTGAGATTACTTTCAACACTTCTGCCGCTTCCAATTCGCGGATAAATTTTTACACTTTGCCAATTACCCCCTTCTCCCCGTCTTACATGAATCCGTATATCAAAAGGAAGACTTGATTTAGTCACTGAAGAAATATACTTCTGAACAATATAATTTTTATTTGTAAGTTCATATATGTATTTTTCAACTTCTGTTTCATTATATGTATTTATATTTTCGGCGGCCCTTATTGTATATTTATCATCTTTCTTTTCTATATAAATAATTCCTTTACCGCGGTTTCCACCGGAAGGTTTTATAATTATTCTCGAGTGTACACTCAGCATTTCCTTAACATCATTGATATTTTTCAAGTCTCTATAAGGGATTACTAACTCTGCATATCTTTCATTAATCAGCCTTTTGTTCACGAAATTCTTGTTTCCTATTCTGTGCATAGTAAACGGAATCGTTTTTTCAAGTTCTTGATAAATATTTTTCGATATTTTCTTTGAAGGCGAATTATCAATGACATCCGGAAATTCAGTTACCATTCTGGTCCATTCTCCATTCTTTAAAAACAATCCATTTATATTTTTATGATTTATGTCTACATCTTTTGGATTAAAAAAGAAGAAATCACAATCTAACATTTCGGCAGACAAAGCTGCTGCTTTAGCCATTGTATTTGGATTTTCAAAATGTCTAAGCATGCCTATTAAAGGTTTCTTTCTAGTGTTTTCCATTTGTAACCTCCGTTGTTAAACTTGAAATGCACATTAATATCATACCACTTATTATATATGGGTTTACAGATATTTTCAATTACAGTTTAAACTCTACGTAAAATTGACAATTACACTAAAATAAAAAAGAACGGATTTTCATCCGTTCTTTCATTTCTACGCCGCTACTCCGAGCGGTGAGAATATTATATAACTGACGACAACAACTGCAAAGACTGCAATTCCTGCGACATATCTGTATTTCCAAGGTGTCATATCCACTTTTGAGAAGTCTTTGCTTAAATCAAATTCATTCGATGGATACAGTTTGTTAAATATCAGTAATACAGCAAGGTCTATAAAGAAGAATACGCTCAGTATATATAAATAATGTACATCCCTTAACAGTAGGTTTGCCGATGTATACAAAACTATATGTGTAATAAAGGTCACTTTCGCACCAAGTTTCGATGTCTTCTTCGCAAAGAATCCGACTACAACAAGGATCAGAACAGGCAGACTGTATATACCGTTAAACTGTTGCACCACCGCATACAGTCCTGACGGGAACAGCGAAATAACCGGTGCAAGTATCACTACTATTACACCTACAATTATAGTTGTGATTCTTCCCACTACTGCTAATCTTCTGCCTGAGACTTTTTTATTTATAAATGATTTGTAAAAGTCGAGTGAGAACAAGGTCACCGTACTGTTGAGTGCCCCGACAAATGAACTCAATATGGCTCCGAAAATAATCGCACCGAAGATACCTAAGGCCCATTCAGGTAAGAGTGTATTAATCAGCATTGGATATGCATTATCAGCTGTACTCCATACATCTCTATGGAATATGTTAAATGCAATAATACCCGGCAGTACTAAGAAAAGTGCACCGAATATTTTAAATATGCTTAAGTATATTGCGCCTTTCTGCGCTTCTTTTAAGCTTTTCGCAGCCAGTGCTTTATGCACAATTATCTGGTTTGTACACCAGAAAAACAAATTATTAAAGAACATCCCGAACATCAGGGTTGGCCACGGTACAATCGTTGAATCTACTGTACCCCAGCCGTTTAATTTCTTAGGAGTTTCTTTAACAATGTGGTCGAAGCCATGCAGATAGCTTTCATCTCCTAAATATTTAAACACAAACACTGTGACAAGCAAGCCGCCGAATATTAGGCTGATGCCGTACAGTGTATCACTGTAGGCACTGAGTGACAGTCCGCCGATAAATAAATACAGTATACCGACAGCGCCGATTACCGCTGCGATAATAATAACTGCAGTATTATCGCTCACATTCAGAGATTCGCTGACCTTGAATAACTGATTAAACACCAGTGATTCCGAATATAAAACAACCGGCAGGAACGATACTATATACGTGAATATAAATAAAAGTGATACGAGTCTTTTAGTAAAAACATCGTAACGCATTTTAATAAATTCTGAAATCGTGATGATTCCGTATTTTAAATACTTAGGCAAAAACACCCAGCACAAAAGCACTACTGCGACTGTTGCTGTTACTTCTCATTCCATAACTTCCATACCTGCAATAAAGCACTGGCCAATTTGTCCGACGAGCTGTTCGGTTGATAAGTTTTCATGATTATTGTAGAAGCTACAGCAAAACCGGCCAGGATGTGTCTGCCCATAAAATATCCGGATGCACTGTTTTTATTTACACTTCTAGATCTGAAATATACATATAATGTGACGTCGATAATTACTATTAAAAATAAAATAATAGACCAAACATTGAACTGTAACCCATAATTTAGACAGTTAAAAAAAGCGTCATGCTGCGAGTAAATGACCTCGGTATTGTACCGGGGTCATCTTTTTTAATCACCACTGATATCTTTCATTATTATACTTATTGATATAATTACCAACTGTATGCTTCAGTTCTTTAAAGGACTGGCACGCTTTATGGTCCACCATATCCTTAAAATGACCAAAGAAGGATTCTATAGGGGCATTATCCCAGCAGTTTCCCCGATGGGACATGGATTGGCGGAGACCCAGTTGTTTGACTCTGTTCTGGAACTCGGGGTGGGTATAATGGATGCCCTGATCGGAATATATCATTGCTTACGGAGCTTACGGATGAAACAATTCTACGGTTTCATTCAGCTGTTTGAGGATGCGATAGACGATATCCATCTTTAGAGAGCGTGAGACCACATGGGTAATGATTTCTTTCGTTATACTGTCTTTGACGCAGGAGAGATATGCTTTTTGGCCGTTTCCATAGTAAATGTAAGTGATGTCGGTCAGATACACTTTGCCCGGTTCATTTTGATTGAATGTCCGGCCCAACAAATTCTTGCTTGTGCTGTGCACCTTCGTCGCTTTCAACATATGCCTGTACGGTTTGGCTTGTCTGATTGTTGCGGTTAAATGATATTTTTTCATCAATCGCCGTATCTTTTTGTGGTTCATGATGATGCCGTAATCGTTCTCCAAAAACAGTTTGATTTGTAGTGCACCGACTTTTCCCTTTTCTGCATCAAAAATCTTTTCAATCAATGCCGCGTCTTTGTCGTCATTTTTCATTCTCATTTGCCTGCCTCTCCTTTTAACCACGCGTAATAACCACTTCGGCTGACACCCGAGAGCTTACATAGGTGGGATACCATATTTTTAAGTGGATGCTTGCGATGGAGTTGTTCGATCAGTTCATATACTTCAGACGATTTTAGTCTCGTCTCTGATGCTTCGCCTGCCTTTCGCGTGTTTCGAGCTTTTTTAGAAATTCATTTTCTGCCTCTAAATATTTGATCCGTGCTTCAGCCCGCTTTAATTTTTTCTGCTGCTGAGCGCGCCGTGTCGAATGGCCGTCCTGTGGCCCCTCTGCCCCGGGAATCATTTTTCAGTCCGACCTCACCATGCTTTTCATATATTTTTCGCCACCGGCTGAGGGACCGGTCCGGCTGTTCTTTTCCAATAATCGCCAGGTCAAATCCATGGTCAATGAATATCCGCACCGGTGTGCCCCCTGAAAGATAGGTTTGGACAGTCACCTTATTGAATTCCGGATGATAAGTGATCGAGCGCTCTGAGACTCTGAGAATATTTGGATTCTTTTCTAACTGCTTCATTTCAAATGCTGAAAAATGCTGTGCCATAAGCTGCCTCCGTTCCAATACTTTGTTTCATTATAAAGAAGATCATTGAGTGGGCACAGAAAAACCCGAATAATGGATGTTTTTTATTAACTGTCCATTATTCGGGTTATAGTTCACTCAGATTGCAATCCTGCTTTTCTAACGTTGGGATTTCCTATGTAACCAATAATTAAGGATTTTCAAGGATATTTGGGTCCCGAATTAAAGTTCAATTACATTAAACCTGATGAAGTTTTAAAAGTAAAACTACCTTCGTTCATTTTGAGAGAATTTATACATGCTTCATATAGAATGAAAAATGGAGAGTCATTTTCTTACGGTAATGATTTAACAATTAAAGTGAAATACTTTGACAAAGAAAAATCTAAATTTCAATATCTCTCTACTAAAATGCCATACAAAATTGAATATAAAGGGGCAGGGCTACATTTCAATATTGAACCGGCCGTCATAAGATTAGACTAGTATTAAAAAAGTACCGTAAAAAAAGCATCGTAAAACGATACGCAGAAGCATATTATAAGTGATACGGTTTTTCAGCAAGTTTAGAACAAAAATATATCATATTACTTAAAATATGTTGCTTCATATCAGATTGATTAGATATTTCAGAATATGAAGAATTTGAGTTTGGTTTTAAATTAACTTATGAAGATAAAAGTAAAATTGCTACATTAGAACAAAGTAAAAATCAATTATTCTCATATGTAGATTTAGAAATGATTAAATTCCTGTCTAGCTGATAACTGAATGTTTAATATTATTGAATAAAATAATAGAAAGCGAATGTGATACTGTACATACATTCGCTTTCTATTTTTTAAACAATTATTATACAATTACCAGTACCATCCGTGGGCTGATGGCATCCGATGTCGTCTTTAGGATTATTGGGATTGTATCCTATTCCTTCTTGTTCTTATTTAAGTGAGTTATCCAGTTCTTGTTTGATCAACAGTGACCTAGTTCATTTCATATTACTTAATATTCATTTATATTTAACTTCATTTCTAATTGATGAATCATATGAGTAATCAGTTCATTATTAGGAGTTGCCATACCTAATGATTTACCATAGTCCACAATTTGACCATTTAAGTAATCTATTTCAGTTAAACGACCATGATTATAATCTTGATGCATTGAAGGATAGTGTAAACCTTGTGCATGATCAGGATAAGCTGCTTCAATTTTCGAGATTAAGTCGTTAATATGAATATCTACATTTTTAGCATGTGCTACGTCGACAATTTCTTCAATGATTGGGCGTATCATTGCTCTAGAATGATCATAAGCACCCAATTCACCGATTGTTTTATCTAATATCGTGCACAGTGGGTTTAAAACACTGTTAAGCGTGGCTTTAGACCATATCGCTTTAAATACATCATTACTGATAGTGGCATTTAAATGGGCTTGATTTAAGATATCAGCAATGTCTTGAGTACGTGGGTCTTTTTTACCATCAGCACGTTGAAAGTCGATTGAACCTTCACCTTCTAATAGCAATTGACCTGGGCCACGTAATCCAGCTGTCCACATTGTTACGGCTAAGAAAATTTGTGATTTTGGAACGAATTGTGATAGACGTTCGTCATGGCCTAAACCATTCATCATACATAAGATGGCAGTATCCTCGCTAATTGCTCCCTGATTTTTTAAAGTTTGCATCATTTGTTCAGATTGCATTGATTTTGTTAAAAGTACAATAATATCATAGGTTTGATTGACCTCTTCAGGGAATGTTGCATGCATTTCAACAGTATAAGTATCATGTTCAGTTTGAACTTCTATCCCTTTTTCATTTATTCGATGAACGTGATCTTTCCAGTAATCTATTAATGTCACATCTTGTCCACTTTGTTTTAGGTAAGTACCAATACGACTTCCCATTGCACCCGCACCAGCAATTGCAATTTTATTAGCCATACTTAACACTCCTTATTTTTTTATATAGTATGTATTTTCACACAGACAATTTTTTTAAACTTTTTTTACCTCTTGGTCATTATTGTTTAGGAGAAATCAGTAAATGAATGAAAACATTGTAGATAAACGTGTATATAAAACATTAACTAAAATTGAAAACGGTATGATTCGACTATTAGAAGATAAACCTTATAAAGATATAAACGTCAAAGATATTTGTCGAGAAAGTGGTATTAGTAGAGGGACTTTTTATCAACATTATACAAATAAAGATGATTTTTTATATCAATATCAAAAAGAAATGATAAAAAAAGCGAAACGATGGTTGAGAAAAAAAGAACATATAGAACGAATGCAGTTTTTTGAATATGCATTAAATTTTTGGATTCATGAAGGAGAGTTATTGTTACTACTGTTAAAAGATGAGAGTGCATACATTGTCCATCAAGCAATAAAGAAAAATTTTCAACAAAATATTGAAATTCGTTTAGTACCTATAGTAAATACGAATTCACTAACAAATAAAGAAAAGTACTTACTAATCATATTTATGAGTAATGCCATTTTTGGTGTATTACAAGATTGGGCTCAAAGAGGCAGACCAGAATCACCAAAAGAACTCACGCTTATCATAAATAATATTTTCAAAACAGTATGGATTTAATAAAATATTTAGCTATCGACATGATAACAATAATGTTTTGTTTAGCTTTTTTACCGTATCATAAGTGATAAAGATATAAAAAACGCTTAATAGACGTGAAGAATATCGTCTATTAAGCGTTTTTTATTAATATTTTATCAGTATGTTGCATATTTTTACACTAAACAAGGTAGTTAAATAATACTAGTCTAAAATAATAGTCTTAATTTTTCACAACATACTAGTCGCAATCATAATACGCAAATATATTCTCGTAAACTATAAATGATGACCTTTAAATTATTCGTCGTGTTTAAGCACGCGAGTCATTTCTTCAATCTTACCGGCATGTAATGGAACATGGAAGGCATTTAGTACTAATAATTCATTAAGTGTTTGACAACCAGCAATAGGTTGTTTAAGTTCTTGTGATAATTGTTCATCTGTTAGTTTGCGCGCACGTTCAGGAAGTGTTTTTAAGTTGTCTTTAATCGTTTCGATTGCTGGAACATCTTGTCCTTCCCAGTTAGCAGGGCTAGATCCGTAACCAAATAGTTTAGTATATTTAGCGACATCTATGGCATTTTGGCTACCTATTGATAAAGCAGAATCGAAAATTGTTAACACATGTCCAAATTGCCAATGTAACGTATTTGGAAATATATCATTTTCTTTATCTAATACGTGTTCAACGTTCCAATTATCATACACAGATAGTAGATGATTTACACCTATATCGATGACATCATAAACTGTTTTATCATTCATTTACGTTTCCTCCTATATTTAAAAAGTGTAGTACTAAAAATCTACCCGTTAAAAATTACTCACAAACACTATGATTAGAAGTACCCGTTTTATTTACTGTATAGCATAAATGGATGTAAAGAGGATTAAGATTAGCAAAGTATTAAAGCTGTATTACTGAAAAAAAGCTAATAAAATAACAATAATAGATATTTATAACAGAAAAACTGACAAAATTATTTCTTCAATTTCTTAGAAGGTAACTTAAACTCGTCATTCTTAGCTTGTTTTGTTCTCTCGACTTCTATTCTTACAATGAAGAAATTTCTTAATCATAGCATCAAAATAATTGAAAAAAAGAGTGGGACAGAATGTATTTTGAAATCATCGTCTCATTTCACCAAGTTTATCAAGAAGAATTAGGATTGAAAAAAGCTTAGCATAAGTGCATTTTCAACTCAGTCATCGACGAATAATATATTAAAAATGCCCAAGACACTTAATGATGTCTCAGGCTTTTTTATCTATTTGTTCAATAAGTTACGTATATATTTTTTTATTTATATAGTCATTATTGTGGTTTTAAAATGACTTTAATATTGTTATCTTTTTTCTGATCGAAAATATCATAAGCTTGTTTTGCTTCTTCTAAAGGCATGGTATGCGTTATAATTTCTGTTGGATCAAACACTTCATTTTTAATCATTTCATATAATTTTGGCATTTGATGAATAACTGGCGCTTGACCACTTTTTACTTGAACATCTCTATTAAAAATTAAATCTATTGGAAAATTATCTGCAGGTGTAGCATAAATACCAGTTAATTGAATGGTACCAAATTTTCTTACTGATTCTGCTGCTGTAATAATTGGACTAATATTACCGCGTTGTGCTGAATTTGAACTCATCTCTAAATCATCTTGAGCGACTTGTCCATCCATTCCCACACAATCTATCACAACATCTGCACCACCACGTGTAGTTTCACGAAGTAATTTTCCGATATTATCTTCTTTAGAAAAATTATACACTTCAGCACCATTGAATTTTTTCGCATGGTTTAATCTATGTTCCACATTATCAATGGCAATCACACGTTCAGCACCTTTTAATTTAGCAAATTTTTGTGCCATTAAACCGATTGGACCACAACCTAGAACAATAACAGTATCACCAGATTTTACGCCCGCATGTTCTACACTCCAATAAGCTGTTGGGACAACATCAGATAAAAATAATACTTGTTCGTCTTTCAAATCACTATCTGGAACTTTGAAAGAAGAGAAGTCAGCAAATGGAACTCTTAAATACTCTGCTTGTCCTCCCCAGTGATTCCCGTGCATGGCACCAAAACCGAAAAGTCCACCATTGTCCATTTTCCAATTTGCAGGGGATGGATTAGAGTTGTCGCATTGAGATTCCATATGGTTATTACAATAGAAGCAGTCACCACAACCGATGTTAAAAGGTATAACCACTCTATCCCCTTTTTTTAAGGTCTTAACGTCTTTTCCTACTTCTTCTACAATTCCCATTGGCTCATGTCCAATAACAAAGCCAGGATCCATAAATAAATCGCCTTGATGATAAAGATGTAAATCAGAACCACATATACCTGAAGCGGTTATTTTAATAATTGCATCTGTTGATTCTTCTATCGTTGGATCGTTTACTTCACGAACTTCCATATTTTTATGACCTTGATAAGTAACTGCTTTCATTAATATCGCCCTCCTCCTGCCAATCTACCCCTTGTAACATATTATAAACGCTGAAGAGTCATATATTATGTTGAGATGATATAGATATGTTCGAATTAGAGGTTATTTTAGTAGAAAGGATATAGACGCATCGATGTTACATTCATTTATGGAAATGAAGAAAAATTAGGGGAGAGTCTTGTAACAACAGGACTTAAACGTGAAGACGTATTGATCACTACTAGACGATGTTGATCGAGACAATGTGGAAAAAAAGATCATTAATCATTAGACAATTTTAGTTTAGATTATTTGGAGTTATATGTAGTACACTAACCAGATACAAATGAGGTGGTAATGATTGATACATGAAAAGGGAAGAAAGATTGATATCAATCAGACAAAGTTAAAGTATTGGATTAAGTTACTTTAATAGAGAAGTTTTGCTTTAGAAATTTACATGATGATGAGCAATACTATTGAAGAAGATAAAAAAAGAGATTATACCATCCGTATAATCCCCGTAGATACATAATATATAATTGAACTCCCAACTCATACATAGTCTTTCTCCTAAGGCCATTATGCGACTATTCGTTTTATTTGTCTATGTTCAAATATATTAATAATAAAAAATGAGTATAACATTTATATAAACGTGTGCATTGTTTTTATACTATCTGCCTAGTTAGACCATGAGAAATGACATACTTAATCAAGGCCATAAGCAAATTTGATTTTATATAGTTCATGGTCACTTAAATGAAATTCATTAGTATGGAATACATATTTGCCAAATATATTTTTAGCTTCTTTAGGTGAGATAATATATTCATTTTTTAATTTTTCTAACTCTTGAGCTACACTTGTTGCAAAATTATATTGATCATCACGTGTGTGATAATCATTAAAACCATTTTCTGATTGTTTTATTAAGTTTTCTATTTGAGTTGAATTCTTATTATTTCTTGATAATCTAGATTTTCTAAGTCTTTCTAAAGTTCTCATTGCTTTAGCGTATTTATCTTCGATTGCTTTTACTCTATTTAATGTCTTTAATGATGCTCTATTTGGTGTAACGCGACGTGATGAATCATAAGCATATTTATCTTCAATTGCTTTTAAAGTGTCATTAAATTTATCTGTAGCTTGATTTTCATTGTTTTGACTTGCTCTATTTAATTCATTATATGCATTTTGTATCTCTAATTGCTTGGCGACTTCTTTTAAATATTGTGTTAATTCATTCATCTAGACAAACTCCTTTATTTAATGTTCTTTATTGAATATTTTCTCTATCTGTATATATATCACTTAATACATATAATAAAACATTATGATTTAATTATAAATTGTTTAACAGGACATAATTATTCAGTATTAAGACCATTAGATATATTAAATGTAAAAAACGATAACAATCAATATTAAATATTGTAAAAAGTATAGTTGGAATCTATAACTGATGAACTGTTTATCTTAAATAGTGAGAGAAAGACTAACAGAAACTTAATATAATAGTTAAGTAATAAAAAAATGCCCATATCTCATGGGCATTTTTATGATTACATTGTACTGATATCAATAACAAAACGATATTTAACTTTAGATGCCAACACTCTTTCGTAAGCATCATCAATATCATCTGCTGTAATTAATTCAATTTGTGGAGCGATATGATGTTCAGAACAGAAATCTAACATGTCTTGCGTTTCTTTAATACCACCGATAGCAGATCCAGCAAATGAACGACGATGACCAATTAAATTAAATACTTGTAAGGATACTGGCTCAGCTGGAGCACCAACATTAACGAGTGTACCATCTAAGGCTAATAATTTAAGATAGTCATCTATGTCTAATTTTGCACTTACAGTATTAATAATTAAGTCAAATGAACCAGCAAGTTCTTTAAAGGTTGATTCGTCACTTGTTGCATAATAAGCTGAAGCACCAAATTTTAAACCATCTTCTTTTTTATTTAACGTACGTGATAACACAGTCACGTTAGCGCCCATTGCATGTGCAATTTGAACTGCCATATGTCCAAGACCACCCATACCAATGATTGCTACATTCTTTTTACCTTCATAGGCTTTCCAATGATTTAAAGGTGAGTAAGTTGTAATCCCCGCACACAGTAAAGGAGCAGCAACCTCTAAACTGATATTGTCAGGAATACGTAATACGAAATCTTCTTGTACAACAATATGTGTTGAGTAACCACCTTGTGTTTTCTCACCATATTTGTCAGTACTTGCATAAGTACCTACATTTCCATTTAAACAGTATTGTTCTTCGTCATTTTTACAGTTTTCACATTCACCACAAGAATCCACCATACATCCAACGCCTACACGGTCACCAACTTTATATTTAGTGACGTCAGGACCGACTTCTTTAACAATACCTGCAATTTCATGACCTGGTACGAGTGGATAATCGACAGGGCCCCATTCTTCTCGAGCAGTATGGATATCAGAGTGACAGATACCTGCATATTTAATCTCTATTAATACATCATGTTTATCTAAATCACGACGTTTAATTTCAGTAGCGAAAAATTCAGAATCTGGGCCATTTACAGCTCTTGCTTTTACATTCATCATAGTCATTTCCCCTTATACATATAAGATAGAATATACGCGTTTGTATTATTCTTCATATTGACAATAGAGACCTAGATTAATTAAGTCAACACATTGAACTCAATATGTATAGCACAAGATGATTTTAAACTAATCGTTGTCAGTCATATTTCAATGACTTCATATTAGAAAGGAAAATAAAAACAGATAAATAGACTTTTAATAAAAATGTAATTATGTTGATAACATGTTGAGGGACATCCAAGAGACAACTCTGACAAATATAGAAGTGGAGGAACAAACGATGAACATTGGTATTATTGGAGCAACAGGTAAATTAGGAACTAAAGTATTAGATGAAGCACAACAACGTGGACATGAAGTAACTGCGATTGTAAGAAATGCTGCTAAATTAGATGCTGCTAAAGATGTTAAAGTGATTGAAAAAGATGTATTTGATTTAACTTCAGACGATATTAAAGATTTAGACGTGGTAGTCAATGCATTTGGCGCGCCATTAGGTGAAGAAGAAGTGTATGTTGAAGTGGGACGCATATTGATTAACATATTAAAAGATGTAGATACAAGAGCCATTATTGTAGGGGGGGCTGGTAGTCTATTTGCAGATGATGCGCATACTATACGTGTTATGGATACACCAGATTTCCCAGAAATAGTGAAACCAACAGCTAAAGGATCAAGTCGTAACTTACAAGACTTACAACATGCTGAAGGAATGACTTGGACTTTTATTAGTCCATCAGCGGAATTTGACTTTGAAGGAAAACGTACAGGCACCTATACGTTAGGAAAAGATCAATTATTATTTAATAGTAAAGGTAATAGTTATATCAGTTATGCAGATTTTACTATTGCTATAGTAGATGAAGCTGAAAATAAAGCACATATCAATGAACGTTTCACAGTTGTTGGTGAAGAAGAATAATAGTGATCCTAGATGTCCTTTAGGAAAAATAATTAAAACGGCCAATCTAAATTAAAAGTAATTATCCAAAATATAATGGCAGTCATAAAAGCATTAAATGAACAGTTTAAAGAATGTCATAAAACATGCATTATTGTAACGCATAATGAATGATTAACTAAATTCTGGGACAAAGTTTTTCATATGCAAGAGGATTGGTTGCTTAATACGAAAATAAAAACACCTTCTTAAACACATATTATATGTGATATTAAGAAGGTGTTTTATTTTATAATATTTTGTTTTTTTATAGCATAATATTATCTTTAATTTTATAAGCAAGTAATGCTTGTAGCGAAGAGAATGATTTATCAAAATTACCATTAACAATTGCGTATATAAAAATCACAGTATATTCAATTGAAATATCATATTAAAGTGTAATTTTTACTTCAAATTAAATTTTACTTTAAATTCTTCAATGACTTCATTTAAGTTGTCTACATTTAATGAAAAATAGAGTTTCATTTTGGGTTCAGTTCCAGATGGTCGAACTGCTATAAATCCTTCTTCAAATATAAATTTAATAAGATCTGTTTTCGGAAGTTGAATAGCTTGTATATCACCAGTTTTTATGTTGCGAGACTGTTTAGATATATAGTTTTCTATAGATAATGGCGTTAGATTATTTAATTCTATTGTTTCGACATTTTTTAAAGTATTCATGATTTCTTTAATTTTATTTCTACCTTGTTTTCCATCGAATGTAGGTGATAGGGTTTTATCTTTAAAATACCCAAATTCTTGGTAGATTTCATTTAATACATCTTTAAATGTCTTATTAGCTTGTGTTAATTGCTCTTTATATTTAATTAGTAGTGTAGCGGTTTGTATTGCATCTTTGTCTCTAGAAAAATCCTCGATTAAATATCCATGACTTTCTTCAAAAGCCAAGACTAGTTGTGATGTATTATTTTTAAAATGTTTTAACTGTTCTGAGATATATTTAAAACCAGTCAATACGTTTATCACTTTGATATTTAATGATTTTGCTAATTTCTCACTCAAGGCGCCTGTAACAACAGATTTTATAATATATTTATGTTGAGAATCTGAAATTTGTGAGTTTCTTAATTTTATAAGTAATAGTCCAATTTCATTACCATTAAAATATCTTGTTGAGCCATCTTCATATCTTTCAACGATACCTAATCTATCAGCATCAGGATCCGTTGCTATTATAAGTTGTGCATCTTCTTTCTCTGCGAGTTGTTTACCTAAATCAAACGTATCTTCCATTTCTGGGTTTGCTACATTAAGAGTTGGAAAATCACCATCAGGTTTTGACTGTAATTCTTCAATAACATAGTTTGAATAAGATAAGTCTTTAAGAATTTGTGATAATAAAGGTAAGCTAGTTCCATGCAAACTTGTAAGAATTGTTTTTGATTGAGCATGTGTAAAATGACCCACGAGATTTTTTATAGATGATTTATATGATTGAGTAGTTTCTTCTTTGAAAGGTAAAATTAATTTGTTACTTTTCAATACTTCAAAAGCTTCTGTTTGTATATTTAATGGATCTTTAACCGTATCTATATAACTGCTTAATTTTAGAGATGCTTCTGTTAAAAGTTGCCCACCATCTGAGCCATATACCTTAATCCCATTATAGTTTTTAGGATTATGACTAGCTGTAATCATAATTCCAGCTGTCATATTAAGATGTCTAACTGCAAATGATAATTCAGGAGTTGATTTATAAGTATTTGGTAAAATGACTGGGATGTTTTGAGTTCCAAGTACTTTAGCAATTTCTATTGCAAATTCTTTAGATAAGTGTCGTGTATCAAAGTGAATAATTACTCTAGGATTAATAGATAAGTTTTTTAAGTACTTAGCTAATCCTAATGCAAACTTTTGAATTGTGAATTTATTTAATCTTCCTGGGCCAATACCAAATGTATTTCGTATTCCAGCTGTTCCAAAAGATAATGTTTCATTAAATCCTGCATCAATTTCTTCTTCTGTTTGTTTATTATAAAACTGTTCGACTAAGCTTTCAGATATGTTTTGTTCCCATTTTGCTCTCAAAGTATTAACTCCTTTGTCTAAATATCTAATGATTTTAAATAATGTATAATTTCATTACGCATTTCTTCATCTTTTAATGCATATTCTATAGTAGTTTTTACAAAACCTGTTTTTTCACCGACATCATATCTTTGACCTTCAAAATCAAAAGCATAGACTTTATCATTCTTATTTAATCGTTCAATAGCATCTGTTAATTGTATTTCTCCGCCACTTCCTTCAGTTTGTGTTTCAAGATAGTCAAAAATTTTCGGAGATAATATATATCTTCCCATAATTGCTAAGTTTGATGGTGCTGTACCTTTTTCAGGCTTTTCGACAAAACGATTAACTTCATATAATGAACCATTTTGTGATTTTGGTGCAATAATACCGTAACGGTGCGTTTCTGAATCGGGAACTGTTTGAACACCAATAACTGATTTTCCTGTTGTTTCATATTGTTCCATTAGTTGCTTAATTGCAGGATTTTCAGATTCAACAATATCATCTCCTAAGAGTACAGCAAAAGGTTCATTGCCAATAAATTGCTTAGCGGTATAAATTGCGTCTCCTAATCCTTTTTGCTCTTTTTGTCTTATATAGAAGATATTTGCTAAATCTGTTGAATATTGAACTCTATCTAGTAATTCAAGTTTACCTTTTTCATATAAGGTAGTTTCAAGTTCTTTTTGACTATCGAAATGGTCTTCAATCGCACGTTTATGTTTACCGGTCACAATAATAATATCTTCGATGCCAGCACGTGCCGCTTCTTCCACGATATATTGAATTGTTGGTTTATCTAATATCGGTAACATTTCTTTAGGCATTGCTTTTGTAGCAGGTAAAAATCTTGTACCTAAACCTGCTGCTGGTATTATTGCTTTTTTTATTTGCATATTTTTTCTCTCCTAGCTAGCGTATTTATTGTTTTAAATATTAATTTTTTTTAACTTCTTTTAATAAATTATCTAAGTTATTAACTGCACTTTCATAACTTAGTTCTTTTTTGTTTTCGACATTATATAAAGGATGTTTCTTAATTTTTATCATTGCTTTAGCAAATGCATCAATATCATTTGCTTTAATTAAGTACCCATTTTCCCCATTAACAATAATTTCACTTGGGCCATAGTTAATGTCATATGAAATGGTTGGACAATTTTCACTAATACTTTCCATAACTGTTAAAGCAAAACCTTCAAATTTACTTGTTAATAAAGAAGCTAATGATTCTCTAAATGCTAATCCTGGATCATTGGTAAAGTCATGGATTTCTACGTAATTTTCTAAGTTATATTCTTTAACTAACGACTTTATTTCGTTTTTTTCCTTAGCGTCTGTTCCACCATATAAAACGAGCTTAGTATCAAAACCGTATTCATTGAACTTTTTAAAACTTTTAATAATATGAGAAACTTGTTTTTGCTCATTAAATCTACCTAGATAGACAAATTGATCTTTCTTTTCAACAACTTTATGAGATTTTTCAATAAAGTGAGGTATTATTGTGAATTTTTCATCTTCTATATTAAACTCTTCTTGTATATCTCTCTTTTGAGAATGAGTAAGTAAATAATATTTTGCTACTTTATCTGAATTATTAAGTGCATATTTATACGAATTTTTCACTTCTCCATCTACTTTATGAGCGTTATGAAAGACTAATATAGGTTTTATATCTACTTTACAATCTAAGAGCGGTCGATCTAAAAGTCGTGCATCATTAAATACAATATCTCCTTTTCTAAATAGACATTCGAAAAAATATTTGAATAGTGCTTTTTCATTTTTATAAATATTATGAAGAACACCATCTTTATATATATAAATATACTTTAATTTATTATTTTCATTATCTTCATAAAATTTTCTACAGTAAACAGTACCTTCCAAGTCATAGAAGTATTCAGCTAACTTTTTGTTTACATTAGGACTATAATTAGTTATTTTATGAAGTTTACCATTTAAATTGTATTCCCATCTTTCAGTCTTGTGTTTGACGCCTAAAGCGAAATAATCTTCGAATTTTACAATATTAGTGTTTGGATAATATTGACGATATAAAACATATTTATCTGTGTCATTGTCATAATATCTCACACAATTTTTACTGTAATCAGGAATGGCATAATAATTTTTAATCCTAATCAATTGATGATTTGAATTTTCAGTTTCAACATTATTAAAATTATGTAATTTAAAATTAGATAACCAATCATATATATTTACTATATGAGTATCATTATTTAAAGTTTTTTTATCAATAAATGTAGAATAAATATAATCATAATTTGGGTTATAATTAGTGGTTAATATAGTTTGTTTTACGTTTAACTCATTATTATATAAAGCGATTCTACGTAATAAGGCTTTAGTTCTTCCAGCATGAACTTCAGGCAATGTGGAAGTAATTGTATAAATCATTATTAATCAACTCATTTCATTTTATAGTGTATAAGTAATAATTATATATGTAATAAGTATATAATTATATATAAATAGTCAATTAAAATTAAAGGATATATTATTAAAAAAGAATGACTTAATTTTCAGTATATCAAATATGTAATCAAGAAATCTAAAAGTTTTCATATACTTTCATTACTTTTTATTATAAAAAAAGTATATTTGGATAAGAAATTTTTAATTAATATATTTCTCTAAAACAAAATTAATTATATAAAAGTAGGGTATTAAATATAGGAAGACTTTAAAGGAGAGAGTTATGATTAATATTAAAAAAGCAACAAGAATTGTATTACCTTTAGTAGGTGGAATGATTATTGGGAGATTAACAGCTAAAGCTCAAGATGATTATAAACAATATGAAAAACCACCTTTTTCACCTCCAGCTAAAGTATTTCCAATTGTATGGCCACTACTTTATACCTCAATGGGAGTAGCTTATCAATTATCATATGCGCATGCAGCTCATAAAAGAGAGAAACAGTCTATAACACGTGCTCATTATGCACAATTAGGATTGAATTATGCGTGGACGATACTTTATTTCAATTTAAAACTGAGAAAGACATCTTTAATTGAAAGTTATGTATTACTTGCAGCTGGAAATATTACTGCACATCGTTTTTATGCATCTAATAAGTATGCTGGTTTATTAATGTTACCTTATGTCATTTGGTTAAGTTACGCAAGTTATTTAAATGGAGGTAATTTAATCTTAAATGAAGATAAACCAGGTTATACTAGGGATTAACACTGAGTGATATGTATGACAGAATATATAGTAGGATATATTAAGTGACAGTATTAAATTAACTTTAAGTATTATTCTTTTATAAATTATGTAAAAAAAGCACAAGCACGTATACATACATGCTTGTGCTAAAATTTATGTTTAAACAGGGACAACATTTGTTGCTTGTTCGCCACGTTGACCTTCAGTGATATCAAACTCTACTTTTTGACCTTCTTCTAAAGTTTTATATCCATCAGTAGCGATACCTGAGAAGTGAACAAACACATCGTCGCCGTTTTCTCTTTCGATAAATCCAAACCCTTTTTCTGCGTTAAACCATTTAACTGTACCGTTATTCATATAGAATACCTCCAAGTGCTTTTGCACATCATATTTGTAACAAATTCATAAATTAAAAGAGAATATTCTATAAAAATATACTACAATCCAAAATACGAGCTTTTATTACGTGAAATCAACTATACACGTTTTAAATGAATAAGTACAGCATTATTTTGAAATTTAGCATCATTTCTTTTGAAAAATGGTGCTTAAGTATTAGTTAAAATACCTAAATTAGGTAATTATGATATATATGAGATTGGAAAATAAAATGAACTCTGATTTATTTATAGGAAATGTGAGCGTTCCCAAAGAAACTCAAAAATGTTATAATTACAGTTGAAAACGATTCCGAAAAATTGTTATTTGATATAGCTATTTAATTATTGAATTAAATGACTATATCAAGTAATAAATAGGAGAGATAGAAATGAAAGATACAGATCAAATACATACTAAAAATACTGAAGAACAAGGTATTACGCTACCCTATTTAAAAAAAGCAGTTATTTTTTCTATTACATTTGGTTTCTTCGGAGTAAACATGGCATTTGCACTTCAATCAGCAATGATGGGAAGAATATTTCAAACGCTCGGCGCCGACCCTAATAATTTAGGTTGGTTTTTTATTTTGCCGCCATTAGCAGGAATGATTGTACAACCACTTATTGGATACTATTCTGATAGAACTTGGACTAGATTTGGACGTCGGATGCCGTATCTTTTAATTGCTGGTCCCATTGGAGCGATCGTATTAGTCCTACTACCTAATGCAGGTTCGTTTGGATTTGGATATGCATCACTTATGGCGTTGTCATTTGGTGCAATCATGACGTTACTTATGGATTTGACTTCAAATGCGTGTATGCAGCCTTATAAAATGATTATTGGAGATATGGTAAACGAAAAACAAAGAGATATGGCCTGGTCATGGCAACAAATCTTCTCAAATTTAGGTGGTATTATTGCTACACTATTACCATTTTTACTAACAATTATGGGAATGAGTAATGTAGCGCCTAAAGGGGAAGTACCGATGACAGTAAAAATAGCTTATTATATTGCAGCAGCGGTATTACTCATTGCTTCTATTTGGACTGTTCTTTCCGTTAAAGAATATGAACCTAAAACATATAACTATTATCACGGCATTTCAGATGACAATAGGAATGAGAAATTAAATTTATGGCAACTATTAAAAACTGCGCCTAAACAATTTTGGCAAATTAGTGTAGTTCAATTTTTTAACTGGTTTGCATTAATGTATCTCTGGACCTATTCAACAGGTGCAATAGCAAAAAATGTATGGAATGCGACTGACCCTTCTTCAGCGGGATATCAAGCAGCAGGGAACTGGTATGGTGTTTTATACTGTATACAATTTTTAAGTTCAGTTATTTTTGGTTTTGTCATTGCAAAATCTAAACCCTCTCAAAGAAAATTCTGGTATAGTTTTGGATTAATTTTTGGTGGATTAGGTCTTATTTCAATGTTCTTTATTCATAACCAATGGTTACTCATTATTTCATTTATATTTATTGGTATTAATAACTTAACGATGAATACTCAACCATTTACACTATTAACCGAAGCAATTGATGGAGAAAATTCAGGTGCTTATCTAGGTTTATTTAATACAAGTATTTGTCTACCACAAATTGTCGCTTCTGTAGTAAGCTTTGCACTTTTCCCACTATTAGGAAGTTCAATGCCTGCGATGTTATTATTTGCAGGAATCATGATGCTTTTGGGTGCAATCTCAGTTAAATTTATTAACGCAAAATTTGAATAAAATATTAAAAAATAAAAAATTTATTTATAATGTGTAAGAGCGAAAAATAATTTTTCGCTCTTTTTTTATAAAAACTATCAGCAATGTTTCATAAACAATATCATTGATGTCATTAAAAATTTAATGCATTTAAGGAATATCAAATCTTGAAGTATAGGTGAGGACATACGCGGTAAATCACTCGCCATAGAAAAGTCATATCACACATCATTCATTTAATTCATATTGACAATCTTAAAAATCATTGTACAATTTAAATCGTAATAATTACGACTTAAAAGGAGAGAATATAAATGAGTAAGATACCTGTAACTGTATTAAGTGGTTATTTAGGTTCAGGGAAGACAACGTTACTAAATCATATTTTAAATCATCGAGAAGGCCGTCGTATTGCAGTTATTGTGAATGATATGAGTGAGGTTAATATTGATAAAGATTTAGTTGCTGATGGGGGTGGACTGTCTAGAACAGATGAAAAATTAGTTGAACTATCTAATGGATGTATTTGTTGCACGTTACGTGACGATTTATTAAAAGAAGTTGAACGACTGGTACATAAAGGCAATATTGATTATATCGTTATTGAATCTACGGGCATTTCTGAGCCAGTACCTGTAGCGCAAACGTTCTCGTATATCGATGAAGCGATGGGAATAGATCTCACTTCGATTTGTCGTTTAGATACGATGGTTACGGTCGTTGATGCGAATCGATTTGTTAATGATATTCATTCTGAAGATTTACTTGTGGATCGTAATCAAGGTGCGGATGTGACAGATGAACGTTCAATTGCGGATTTATTAATAGACCAAGTTGAATTCTGTGATGTACTTGTATTGAATAAAACAGATTTAGTTACAAATGAAGCGCTAGATAAATTAGAACATATACTTAGAACATTACAACCAGATGCAAAAATAATTAAAACAACGCAGTCTCAAGTAGATATTAATGATGTCTTAGATACAGGACGATTTGATTTTGAAAAAGCTAGCAATTCTGCAGGATGGATTAAGGAGCTAACAGAAGGCGGCCATGAGGCACATACACCGGAAACTGAAGAATATGGTATGAGTTCGTTTGTCTATTCAAGACGATTACCGTTTCACGCGAAACGTTTCAATGATTGGTTAGAACAAATGCCTCAAAACATTGTTCGTTCAAAAGGTATTGTATGGCTTGCGCAATATAACGAGGTTGCGTGTTTACTGTCACAAGCAGGATCGTCATGTAATATCAGCCCAGTTACATATTGGGTTGCATCAATGCCTAAAGAAAAACGTGAAGAGATACTTGCTCAACGTCGTGACGTAGCAGAAAGTTGGGATATTGAATATGGGGATAGAAATACACAATTTGTCATTATTGGTACCGACTTAGATCAAGAAAAAATCGAAAAAGAACTCGATGATTGCCTGCTGAATAGTAGCGAAATGAATTCTGATTGGCATCAACTTGAAGATCCTTATCATTGGAAAATAAGAAAACCTTAAGAAATAATGAATATTAAACAAGTTATGATGATAAAAATATTGATTACAATTTTCATATAAACATCATAACTACTTTTCGTAATATAGTATTGCAAGCGCAATCTAATACTAAAACGACCAAATCTTATTATAATTACAGTAGACAATCATAATGGAATAAAAGTATATACAATATTATAGTATTGCCTTTTATACTGAAAACGATAAAGTTTAAAATATTTGATTGGTCATTTTTTAGTTTCATACAACAAGAGATTAATAAAATTAAAGAGGAAACGACGAGATTATCGTCACTTCCTCTTATTTTTTATGGCATCATTAATTTAATACCTCTAATGATATTTTTTAAAAATAGCACAAGTGCCCATATAAAGAAAAGAACTGCGATGAGAATTGCAATGATCCAACCGATACCGCGTTCACTATTTACAAAAGCCGGGGAAATAGATAGGGTTACTAATCCTAATACCACCATAACCCAACTCATGATGTGATTGAATAAAGCATTTCTAGCATGGGTCGAAGCTGGTGGTTGTGCGACGATCCATACAATAAGTGGAAATAATACTGGTGCAAAGAAGACACTTAAATAGCTAATACCTCCTAAAATGTCATTTTCTCTATCGTTTTCATTTGGCATATCATGATCACCTCAATTCTATAAAAACATATAATAAAATAAATAGTAAGTAAGACATTCTAAAATTACAACACTGTAAGTTAGTATAAGATTGATGTTGAAAATAGTTAATTAAATATTTTGATGAATATAGCATATAAATGTATTAAATTGTAAAATATTAATATATTAATTTTTAAAAGGTGGATATTATGCGGGAATTTTTAAATCTGTTAGGGGCATTACTAACAGTGATCATTACATTTGGAATTTCAATTTTATTTAGTTTCTTAATACCTTTAATGGTCGAAGGAAATATTTTAAACATGGAGAAATTAAATCAGCCGACATTTATTATGTTGTGGATTATTTTTAGTGTTATATTCAATATTATTATTTTTATTTTAGCTTTTTCAATGATTCAGTTTAGTAGTGACTTTGTAAATAAAATGAAATTAATGGCGACGCTAACCTTTTTTGTAATTATTAGTTATGCATGCTTTAGTCATATAGATATGCAAGCTTTAACTGATCATTTAACATTAACGAGTTCTAAACATACCCGAGAGTTATCAATCAAACTTTTACCATTTGTTTTAACGATATCATTAGGATGTTATAGCGCTATTTTATCCTACTTACAGTATCAAATTGATAGCGAAGAACGTATGATATAAATTTTGAAAGCGCTTTACATATTAATACTAATTTTTTTGAAATAGTGCTAAAATAAAGATGAGAACAGATAAGGGGGAGATTAAAATGTTATCATACAAAAACATTTTAATTGCAGTTGATGGATCAAACGAAGCAGAATGGGCCTTTAATAAAGCCGTTGATGTAGCAAAACGTAATGATGCAAAGCTAACGATTGTGCATGTGATTGATACAAGAACATATACCGCTTATGAAGTGTACGCATCTCAATTCGATCCGTCTAAAGAGTATTCTGAGAAATTACTTGAAGGCTATAAAGAACTCGCTGTTAAAGAAGGCGTGACAAATGTAGAAACACGACTTGAACTTGGCCCACCAAAATTACTCATTCCTAAAAATTTAGCAAATGAATTGAATGTTGATTTAATTATGTGTGGTGCTTCAGGCTTAAATGCAGTCGAACGTTTTATGATTGGTTCAGTATCAGAAGCAATTGTACGTCATGCGCCATGTGATGTATTAGTCGTACGTACTGAAGAAATTCCAGAAGACTTTGAATCAAAAGTAGCAACTCCAGAATTTAGAAGACGATATTTTGAAAGTTCAGACCATAAATAATAATGATTTAATATATGACTTCATTCTCACGAAGTAGTGAGGATGAAGTTTTTTATGGGAAGTATAAATCAAGTGATGATTTTAGATAAAATATAAAATATGGTATCATTTTTATTTAAGTGTCGTGTTCTAAATAATGGCGCACAATCATTTAAAAATATAAGTATAAAAGGAGAATCATATCAACGTGAATCAAATGAAACAACTGTTTATTAAATTTGTTGAACCATTAACGAAGATAGAGTTTTATCAAAATTTACTAGCCAATATTTTAATTATTATTGCCTATATCTTATTAGGTATGATTGTTATTGCAATTTCTAGAAAAGTAGTAACAAAATTTTTTAAAGTCAATGAGAAGAAGAAGACACGTTATAAAATTAAAAGAAGTGAGACACTTTCAACACTTGTTCAAAATTTAATTAGTTATGTTGTTTGGTTTATTGTTCTTACATCGGTTCTCTCTCGTTTTGGAATTAGCGTCTCAGCTATTTTAGCTGGAGCCGGTGTCGTTGGTTTAGCCGTTGGTTTTGGTGCCCAGACTGTTGTAAAAGATATCATTACCGGCTTTTTTGTTATTTTTGAGGGACAATTCGATGTCAGCGATTATGTTCAAATTAATTCATCAGGTGTAACGATTGCAGAAGGAACCGTACAAACCATAGGATTACGATCTACTCGTATTCAATCTGATACTGGAGAAGTGTATACCTTACCTAATGGCACAATTAGTGAAATTGTAAATTATTCTAAGACAGATGTATCACCCCTTATTGCAATTCCAATTTCTCCAAATGAAGATTATGACGTTATTGAAAAAGAATTAAAAGCATTCTTACCAACATTAAAAGATAAATACGATATGTTCGTTGCGGCACCTGATCTACTCGGTTTAGATAGTATTGATGGTAATGAAATGGTAATTAAATTATTAGCTCATGTTAAACCGGGCATGCATTTCCCAGGCCAACGTTTATTAAGAAAAGAAATCATAAGTTACTTTAATGATGTAGGAATTCATACGCCTAAACCAACACTTGTGAAATTAGAAGATGAAGAAAAATAAACAAATGCTTATCATCATAGGTTTTTAAAATTTTTCCATAAGTTCTTTATAACAACTTTTAATGACCAAAAATTCATTTAATTATCATCATATAAACGGATAAATAATTAATAATTTCTAATTATTTAAGATTTGCCTACATTACACTTTGGGTGTAATATCAAACTGTAATAAATAGAAAGGGATGATAAGTAATGTGGGTGAAAGACTTTTATTATGATGGTAATGAGTACATCAATAAAACTGTATGGGAGTACATGTGTAAAGATAATGTGACGTTTGATAAAGCCATTGAGGTGCTTAATTTAAATTATAAAGATGCAGTTGCGAATGAGAGGGACATTCCAAATTTAGACATCGAGAGAAAAAGTATTGTAACAAGTGACTTTTGGTAAGCAATGGCTATATCAATAAACAGCAGTTTCTACGTCAAATACGTAGAAACTGCTGTTTTATTATGTTCTATATTTAAATTGTTCAATCGCATTTTTAATGTCATCTCGAACACGTTGGAATTCTGACCAATTTTTTCCGGCTGGGTCATCGAAGCTCCAATGTTCTTTTTTAACACCTGATGGAATAGTAGGACAATGTGCATCAGCATGACTGCATAATGTTACTACTAAGTCTGACTGTTTTAAAATCGTATCATCAATTAAATCAGAGGTATGATTGGAAATGTCGATACCCACTTCTTTCATGGCTTCAACTGCCTTAGGATTAACACCATGTGTTTCAATGCCTCCTGAATATACATTCCATTCATCACCTAAAATTACTTTTCCAAAACCCTCAGCCATTTGGCTACGACAAGAATTCCCTGTACAAATAAAATAAATGGTCTTTTTGGTCATGATAAACCTCTCTATCTATAAAATGAATCTGACTTTATTCTACACTAAACCTAACCATTTCCAATACGTTAAGCTAAATAAAATCACAAGAATATAACCGATAATAGTAAGAGGGATACCTGATTTTAAGAAATCTTTAACCGTAAATGTATCCGTACCATAGGCCAACATATTTTGTGGTGCACTTACTGGTAATAAGAATCCAAAGCTAATCACAAATTGTTGTATTAAAACGAAGCCGATCGAATGATCGCCTAACCCTAATGTTGAAGTTAATGAAATAAATACGGGTATCAATGCAGAGGATAAGCTTGTTGCACTCGCAAAACCTAAATGAATTAAAATATTGAATAATGTAATGAGTGCAATCGTTGCGATAATTGGTAACCCTTTTAGGCCCATTAATCCAAATGTTTTATCACTGAGCCATTGGGCAGCGCCTGTTTTAAGTAAGACGTTACCAAGTGAGATGCCTACACCAAAGACGATAATTGTTCCCCATGGAATTTTCTTTTCAACGCCTTTCCAAGTAATCACACCGATTTTAGGCATTAACATCATACCTAATGCAATTAGAGTAACACTTGCTGAATCAATAGGGTGAAGTACTTTTTCGGTAGACCAAAAGATCAATAATAAGATAGAAATGACAATGAGTCGCCATTCTCTAGCACTCATTGGACCTAGTTTGTTTAAGTCATGTTTAATCAATTCTTTACCACCTTCGATGGCATCTCGTTCAGGTGGCATCACTTTCATCATAATGAAATATAAGGCAATAGACATCAGTATAGACCATGGTGCAGCGTATAAAAACCATTCACCCCAAGACACGTTATAGCCTAAGTTTTGATTAATGAAATTGATAGCGACGATATTTTGCGCAGCGGCAGTTTTGATACCGATATTCCAAATCGATACCGCTTGTACGGATGTAATAATAAGGAGTGATGCTAGTTTACTATCTTTACTCACTTTAAAGGCTGCAATCATTCCAAGTAAAATGGGTACAACAGCACCAGC
>NZ_KV827285.1:58040-66311 GCF_001836075.1 Staphylococcus sp. HMSC035D11 | reverse complement strand
CGAGCCGTAGCAGAAGGTACAAAAAAGGCTAATACAATTGATACTAAAATTGCACCGATAACAATATTTTTTGTTTTATTTCCTACAATAGAAAGGATATAAAGTGCTAGTCGTTTATGAAGATTGGTTTCTTGCATGGCAACTGCTAAGAATAAAGCGGCGGTCACAAGTGCCACTGCAGAAGTAGAAAAACCACTAAATGCGAGACTCAGAGCATTGTTTGTTCCTAATAATTCGCTTCCCTTAAGAATGGTGTCTCCACTTTTAGGATGACCAAGTTGTTCTGATAGATGTTGAACAGGACTAAAGCCAAGTAACAATATAATAAGCCCTAAAATTAAAGTCGCTGAAACTGGATAAGATACTGCTTCAGTAACCCACATGATTACGGCAAAAGCAAGAATGGCAAGTGCTGCTTTAGCCATGACCGGTAAGCTACTTGAAGTAGGTAGTAATAAAATAATTACTAATACGATAAAACTAATCACAATCCATAATGGTTTATATCCTTTATTTGATTTCTCTTTTTTAGATTGATTAGTGATTTGATTCCCCTTTGTCATTATTATCGTCTCCCTTAAAATAGTTACATTATTATTTTAACAAGAAAACGCTTTATTTTAGGAGTTACATTTTAAAATACACAAAATTTTCAAAAAACTATTATTTACAGTTAATAATCATAGAAATATTGAGATGAAAAAGAGCGAAACACTGAATTCAATGGGAATTCTGTTTCATTCTGTTACTTATATATTAAAGCCGTCCGAAACCATTTTCCTTAATATTGTTAACTTGATCTAAACTAATAGTTTGTTCTTGAGGTTCAGTAATATGGATATGTTGATCATCTTTAATTTTATCTATAGCAATATATTCTCCACTCATTGTTTCAACACTTTTTCTGACTGTAGTAAAACAACAATTATAATTATTTAGTAATTTTTATTTTTTAATCGCCCATTGACAATTTCGATATGAAATGCGATTATTAAAACGTAATAATTACGATTTAGGAGAGAAGAAAATGATTAAGAAAAGTTTAATGTTAGTCTTCATCAGTATTTTAACGTTGTCACTTGTAGCTTGTGGAACATCCAATAGCGGTAGTGAGACAGATAAAAAATCAGAGCACAATGAAAAACTTGAGGTAAAAACGACAGTATATCCGCTTAAATCGTTCGCACAACAAATTGGTGGTAAATACGTCCATGTTGAATCAATCTATCCGAATGGAATGGATCCACATACATATGAACCGAGTCAAAAACAAATGGTAGATATTGGTAAATCAGATTTATTTGTATATACAGGGGATAATCTAGACCCAGTTGCTAAAAAGATTGCAAATGCGATGAATGATAAAAATAAAATATTATCATTAGAATCATCTTTAAATAAGACCGATGTATTAAAAGGAGAAGAGGATGAACATGAACACGGTGAGCACGAGGAACACGAAGAACATGAGCATCATCATGGTAAATATGATCCTCATGTTTGGTTAGATCCTGTATTAAGTCAACAATTTGCGAAAGATATAAAAGATGAATTCGTTAAAAAAGATGGTAAACATAAAGATGACTATGAAAAGAATTATAAAAAATTAGTTAGTGATTTGAAGGATTTAGATAAAGACATGAAACATGCGGTTAAAGGTCAAGAAGGTAAAACAGTATATATTTCACATGATTCTATCGGTTATTTAGCTGATCGCTATGGCTTTAAGCAAGAAGGCATCGAAAATATGAATGCTGAAGAACCAAGTCAAAAAGATCTTACAACTATTGTAAAACAAATTAAAGAGGATAAGGTAAACTATATTCTAGCTGAAGAAAATGTGTCGAATAAAGTTGCAGATACGGTTAGAAAAGAAACAAATGCAAAAACAATTTCATTTTATAATATGGGTTCTCATACGAAACAACAAGACAATGACAGCAATACGTATCAATCATTTATGAAGAAAAATATTAAAGCTATTGAAAAAGCATTAAAAAATGAATCTTAAAATTAAAGTATATTAAAGTAAAGAAGTAAGATAGGAAGATCAAGTCAATTCTGTCTTACTTCTTGTTTTATAGACTTCCTTTTTCAGAAAAAAGTGGTATATTGAATTTAAATAATATGTAGAACATTATTTATTATTTTTAAGAAGTAAGGCTTTATCACTAATAGATTGGAAGGGGACAACATCATGAATATTTATAAACTGCGTTACCAACATCATAAAGACATTGTAGATGACAATATTTTAACTGTATTTGTATTAGCCAAAAATGAAGAAGATGTCAGAAAATTTGCGAAAACGGTAAATTACAAAGTTGAAGATGTTAAACACACAACATATGAAGCTTATGAAGAAGCTAAAGCAAAAGGTGAAACGTATCGCCTTGAACATGCAGATACATATATTAGCTAAGTCTGTATAACTAAAAATGATAACTAAGGATAAATATCGATGAGTATAAGGTTACACTTAAAACTTCTTTTTGCATAAAAAATGAATGTAATCATGCAAAGAGAAGTTTTTTTATGTATTATTATCTAACTTTTTTAAAAATTCTAAAGAAATCGATTTTAAAAAAATGTATAATATCTATTATGACTTTAAGAGGAAAACGAGGAAAGACAATGAAACAGAAACTTACATTTAAAGAGAATCTCTTTATTGGATCGATGCTTTTTGGTTTGTTCTTTGGAGCAGGAAACTTAATTTTCCCACTTCATCTAGGGCAAATGGCAGGCGCGAACGTATTACTTGCGAATTTAGGATTTTTAATTACAGCAATCGGTTTACCATTTTTAGGAATTATTGCGATTGGTATTTCTAAGACGAATGGTGTATTTGCAATTTCTTCACGCGTAAGTAAAATTTATGCATACATATTTACGATTGGTCTTTATCTTGTTATTGGCCCCTTCTTTGCTTTACCAAGACTTGCAACAACATCATATGAAATTGCGTTTTCACCATTTGTTTCTCCAAGCAGTGGAAAATGGATTTTACCTGTCTTCAGTATTTTGTTCTTTATTGTGGCTTGGTTCTTTGCACGTAAACCATCTAAAATCTTAGACTATATTGGCAAGTTCTTAAATCCAGTCTTTTTGATTTTATTAGGTATCGTGGTCGTACTTGCATTGATTCACCCAATGGGCGGTATTAGTCATGCACCAATAAGTCCTGACTACAATAAGAGTGTATTATTAAAAGGTTTTATTGATGGATATAATACATTGGATGCACTGGCATCACTAGCATTTGGAATCATTATTGTAACGACTATTAAAAAATTAGGTATTACAAACCCTAATGATATCGCAAAAGAAACAGTGAAATCGGGAGCCATTAGTATTATTGGCATGGGTGTAATCTATACACTTCTTGCAGTAATGGGAACAATGAGTCTTGGGGAGTTTAAAGTAAGTGAAAATGGGGGTATAGCCCTTGCACAAATTGCCCAACATTATTTAGGTGATTTTGGAATTATTATTTTATCACTTATTATTATTGTAGCTTGTTTAAAAACAGCAATTGGTTTAATTACAGCATTTTCAGAAACATTTACAGAACTATTTCCTAAAACGAACTATATTGTATTAGCCACTATTGTTAGTATATTAGCATTTATATTTGCGAATGTCGGATTAACAAAAATTATTATGTACTCATTACCCGTACTAATGTTTATTTATCCATTAGCAATTACACTTATTTTACTAACATTAGTAAGTCATTTATTTAATAATTCGCCAATTGTGTACCGCTTTACTACATTATTTACAGTGATTGCTGCATTCTTTGATGGTATTAAAGCGAGTCCAGAACCTTTTGTGAAAACAAATTTCGCGCAATCATTAATCGGTTTTGCTGAGAATTATTTACCATTCTTTGATATTGGTATGGGATGGATTGTCCCAGCATTAATTGGATTTATTATCGGACTTATTGTCTATAAAGTTCGTGGTAACAAACACGAAGTTCAAGCTTAATTAAGCCATTTACTATAAGCTATAAGAAGTTGCAATCATACGATCTTATAGCTTATTTTTTATATATTTAAAGGTATAAACATATTTATAAAATGCATTAAAATGAAGATAATAATGATTTTGAGGAGAAATAAAGATGGACTATAAAATAGATAAAACATGGGCAATCTTTTATAAAGCCTTAGCTCATAAATTGTTAGAATATCAAAATTGTCGTGATCAATTGATTGAGAAAATACGAGAACTTTATATTAACACTCAAATCAATATGCCTAAATTAGAAATTAATAATGAAATGATAGATATGGATCCATTTACTGTGTTTGGATTATTTAATAAGAGTTCTATGACTAAAAAAAATAGAATTAAAATTATAGAAGAAATGGCCAAACTATTTGATGTGAAAGCAGATATACCACGAAATTTTGATGGTATTCCGACAGTGATGAATTTACGTGCTACATTTTATAATTTTAAGAATGATCGTGAAGCACAAGACATTGAAAATTTATGGTCGTTGTTTGAAATTGCTTTATTGTATTCATCAGATAAAAGCGAAGATAATGAAAATAACTTTAAGAGAAAATTTAATCAAGTGATGGCTCAGCCTGGAATCGGTATGGGTAAGTTAACCAGTGGATTATTTTGGATTGATTCTGACACATTTGCCAATTTAGATTCTCGGGCGATTTGGTATATTTTTGAAGAAAGCGAGATAAGTACAAAGTATATCAATTTTGAAGTTAACTTAAAAAAATCATTAACTGCAACAACGTATTTAATGATGATTGAAAAATTAAAGTTATTTCTAAAAGATGATAACTATTTGAATGATTTTATTGATTTAAGTTATGAAGCATGGCGTAAATCAAAGGAAATCAAGCAAAGCTCAAAAGTAAAAGATATCGATGCAGATAAGGATTTAGAAGTCGTGAATTATTGGATTTATTCTCCCAAACCACAAGATGTTGATTTCGCTTCTTTTATTGAAAATGGAGAAATGTCTATTGGATATAACGAGTTAGAAGATTTCTCGAACTATGCATCTAAAGAAGAAATTAATCAAAAATTACAACAATTGAACCATAATCAGCATAATTATATTCATACGGTTAATGCCATATGGGAATTTAGTAAAGAAATGAAGCGTGGGGACATTGTTTATGTGAAAAAAGGACAGACTGATATTGTAGGATGGGGCGTTGTTTCATCAAATCATCAATATAAAAATGATAAAAATATCATTCAGCTTGTTTGGAAAGAGAAAGGAAACTGGAAGATTCCAATCAAAACATTAAATAAGACGCTCACTAAAATTACGCCATATAGTGAAACGATTCGGAAATTTAATGAGTTATTTTCAGTGGAACATTCTGATGGATTGGTTGCTACACAAACGACTTATCCAGTTTATACAGCAGAACAATTCTTAGACGACGTATTTATGAAAGAAGAAGACTATGACACGCTTGTACAATTAATTAGAAGAAAAAAGAATGTCATCTTACAAGGACCACCAGGTGTAGGTAAAACATATGCAGCTAAACGATTCGCTTATTCAATGATGGGTGTTAAAGATAAAGAACGTGTGAAACTTGTACAATTCCATCAAAGCTATGCATATGAAGATTTTGTGATGGGGTATCGTCCTACTGAAACTGGCTTTGAATTGCGTACGGGTGCGTTTTACAATTTTTGTAAGCAAGCAGAAGAAGATAGTGAGAAAGACTATTTTTTTATTATCGATGAAATTAATCGTGGTAATTTAAGTAAGATATTTGGTGAATTGTTTATGTTAATTGAAAACGATAAGAGGGGAATGGAAATAGAATTACTTTATGCAGATGAGAAATTCTGTGTTCCAGATAATGTTTATATTATTGGTATGATGAATACAGCAGATCGAAGCTTAGCCATTCTTGATTATGCACTACGACGTCGATTTGCATTTTTTGATATGAAACCTGCCTTTGAAACCATACAGTTTAAACAATATCAAGAAAATTTAAAAAATCCACAATTTGAAGCATTAATTGATGCCATTGAAGCATTGAATATCGACATTCGAGAAGATGATATGTTAGGTGAGGGGTTCGTCATTGGTCATAGTTATTTTAGCAATATAGTTAAGGTCACAGAATCTGAATTATCTAATATTATTGAATTCGAAATTATTCCATTATTAAAAGAATATTGGTTTGACGAGCCTTCAAAAGTGGATATTTGGAAGGTACGTTTAAGGGATGCGATCCAATGATTAACATTCATAATATTTATTATATGTTGTCTTATGCGTTTACAGTTTTGAATAAGAAAGGCTATCAACATATAGCAACAGAATCCTTTAATAATGTGGCAGATTTATATAGTGCACTCCTCATTAAAGGCGTATCGAGTCAATTAAAATATGGTCTTCAACATGAATATTTAGAATACAATGACTCGCTGAATGTGATACGAGGAAAGATTAATGTCACAGCATCCATAAAACAAGGAACGATGATGCATAAACGGTTAAATTGCACGTATGATGAATTTTCAATTAATACGTATATGAATCAAATTCTAAAAACAACAATGCTTAATGTTCTAAAATTAGATATTTCGCGCACACGTAAAAAAGCGTTAAAACGACTGTTGATATATTTTGAACACGTAGATATATTAGATTATCGACATATTGATTGGCAGTTACGATTTGATCGTCATCACGAAACATATCGTATGTTAATGGCTATTTGTTATCTTGTTACGCAAGGGCGAATTCAGTCAGAAAGAAGCGGTTCAAGAGAAACAATGATGTTCGAAGATGAACAACAGATGGCACGTTTATATGAACGGTTTGTTAGGGCTTATTATAAGAAGGAATTTCCACAGTTAAAAGTCACTGCGTCTCATATTCCATGGGCCATTGATGATGATTATCGTCACATGTTACCGACAATGAGAAGTGATGTCATGCTAACTTATGGTACGCAATGCTTAATCATTGATACGAAGTATTATACGTCCACGTTACAACAGTATTTTGATACAAGAACGATTCATTCTGGAAATTTATATCAAATATTTGCGTATGTAAAAAATGAAGCACTTCATTTAAAACCAAAGCAGATAAATGTTGCAGGGATGTTACTGTATGCGAAAACGGATGAACAACTTGTACCTGATAATACGTTTCAGATGAGTGGCAATACGATTAGTGTAAAAACATTGGATTTATATCAAGATTTTATTCATATTGCTAAACAACTTGATGATATTGTATATAATTATTTTAAGATATAAAATAGTTAGTAGATATTGTAAAATTTCAACAATCCATATACGATACATGCAAATTAAAATGACAGTTTTGACTTATAACAAAGGAGTTAATGACAATGAAACACATGCATTTATCTGTTTTAGCTTATAGTACAGGTCTACATCCTGCTTCTTGGAGACTACCACATTCATATGTTGAAGAAGTTGGAGATATTGATTTTCAAATTAAGTTAGCAAAATTAGCTGAAAAGGTAAACTGGATGCTTTCTTCTTAGGTGATGGTCAATATATTTCTGGAGAAGAAACGGGACATATTTCTTATTATTTCGAACCACTAACGGCGCTTGCCGCAATTTCACGTGAAACACATTCAATTGGTTTGATAGGTACCATTTCTTCTTCTTTTTATGAACCTTATCTTGCAGCACGTATGCTTTCAAGTTTACATCAAATATCTCATGGGCGTATTGGGGCAAATATTGTAACATCTCAATTTGATTTAGAAGCACAAAACTACTCGATGCAAGCTTTACCACATCTTGAAAAACGATATGAACGAGCAGATGAATTTATTAATGTAATGAAAAAATTATGGGAGTCATTTACTGTAGAGGCTATCGTTAATCACAAAGCCTCAGGGATTGGTTTAAATCATCAGTATATTCATCCACTTCATTATCAAGGGAAATATTTTCAAGTTGCCGGAGCTATTAACATTCCAACACCAAAATATGGTCGACCACGTTTATTCCAAGCAGGAACTTCCATTCCAGGTCGTGATTTAGCAGTACGACACGTGGATGCTATTTTTTCAATTGCATGGAATTTACAAGATGGCCAACAGTTCAGACAAGATATTCATCAACGTGCCATGGAAACAAATCGTCAACCTCCTCTTGTATTACCAGGTCTCACCGTTTATGTTGATGAGAATGAGGAGGATGCTTATAAACTTAAGCAACAATTAGATGAGATGATTCCACTTGAAAAACGCAAGAAACAATTATCTAA
>NZ_KV827285.1:42896-57940 GCF_001836075.1 Staphylococcus sp. HMSC035D11 | reverse complement strand
CACTTGAAAAACGCAAGAAACAATTATCTAAAGCCATTGGTCTAGATATAAGTGAGTGGACACTAGATGAAGTCGTGCCATCATTACCACCTTATGATGCATTAGAGAAAAAAGTTGTAAAATCTGTGTATGAAGCGGTACAGCGTGCTGTTATGACCGAACACCTTACCTTACGCGATGTATTAGATCGATTTGGTACTTGGGTAGGACATAAAACGATAGTGGGGACACCGGAACAAGTAGCGGATGAAATGATTGAATGGTTTGAAAAAGAAGCGTGCGATGGTTTTATGTTAATGTCACCAACATATCCAAACGCATTTGAAAAATTTATTGATTTAGTCATTCCAGTTCTTCAAGCGCGTGGCGTGTTTAGAAAAGAATATGAAAGCCATATGTTAAAAGATCATTTAAATATAAATACAGAGAAACTATAATTAAGCTTATTTAATAGATATCTTGAAAAAGACTTCCTCCATTAGGAGGAAGTCTAAAATGTTCTTTATATTATTCCATTTTAACTTTCGCTTTGTCTGATTCTTTTTTATATTTTTGATACATAATCCAAAGAATAATTGCCCATACGGGTATAAATAATACTCCAATTCTAGTTGAACTGTTAATTAATAAGATAATAAAGATAAATGCGAAGAAAGCTAGAATCGCAAATGCCATATATTTTCCGCCAGGCATTTTGAACTTACTATCTTTGTGTAATTCAGGATTACGTTTGACATAATTTAGATAGGCAATCATGATCAGTGTCCAAATTAAAATGTTCAATACTGTTGAAAATATCGTAATTTGCACGAACACTTTTGTTGCATCTTTAAATATTGCATTTAAAATAACTGAAATACTTAATAAGCCGCATGTGACTAAAATAGCATAGTGAGGTACACCATGTTTATTTGTTTTATGCAAGAATGGTGGGCCTTGTTTACGACCTGCTAAACCGAACATTGTACGACTATTTGCGAAAATACCACTATTACATGATGATGCGGCTGCAGTTAACACAACGAAATTGATAATTCCTGCAGCAAATGGAATACCAATTAATCCGAATAATTTAACATATGGACTGTCTGCTGGGTTTAGTTTATCCCAAGGTACTACAGACATGATCACTGCTAATGAGCCAATATAGAAAATTAAAATACGCGCAGGTACATTGTTAATTGCTTGAGGAATCGTTTTGTGTGGGTTTTTAGTTTCTCCAGCTGTAATTCCAATTAACTCAATACCAATAAATGAAAAGATAGCCATTTGGAAAGCCATCAAGAACCCTTGAATACCATTCGGGAAAAATCCACCTCTAGACCAAAGGTTCGTTACGCTTGCTTGCCCATAAGAGGTTTTCATTCCAAGCACAATCATCACAATACCAACAATGATTAAGGCTACAATTGTTATCACTTTAATAATTGACAGCCAGAATTCTAACTCTCCAAATAGCTTTGCACTGAATAAGTTCAAAGCGACTAATACTAAGATAGTAAATGCCGCTGTTAGCCAGTTTGGTACTGTTGGATACCAATATGAAACATATTTAGCAACTGCTGTCACTTCTGCCATGCCTGAAATAATCCAAGTTAACCAATACGTCCATCCGACCATAAATCCAGCAATTGGTCCAATATAATGATGGGCAATATCCCCAAATGATTTGAATCCTAAATTTGATAAGAGGATTTCTCCCATTGCTCTCATAAACATAAATAATACAAAACCGACAATAACATAAGTCAATAAAATAGACGGTCCGGCTAAATGTACAGATTCACCTGATCCAAGGAACAGTCCTGTGCCAATTGCGCCACCAATAGCGATAAGTTGAATATGTCTATTACTCAATTCTCTTTGCAGTTTATCTTCTGCCATAATTTTCTTCCCTTTCCTGAGTAACCTTATGACTGAAACTTTATGACTGAATCCAATACCCTTTGTTATAACATAAATAATTTTTTAAAACTTCAAATTATTTAATTTGTTAAGTTTAAGAATACCCTATTTAGTTAATGTTAATCAAATAATAGTTTAATAGATAAGTGTTAATACATTATTAAATATAGTTAATAATGTATTAAATTGAGTATCTTTTTAAATCTATAAGCAAATTACTTCTCTTTATTTTCAATTTATTTAATAATCTAAGTTACGTAATTAAAATATGAAAGTAGGGAAATGAATGAACGATTTTAACGAAATATTAGAAAGTAGAAAATCTGTTAAAGGATTTGATCCAAATTATAAAATTCCACATGACGAAATGAATGAAATCATTAGCAAGGCAACAAAAGCACCTTCATCAGTGAATATGCAGCCATGGCGTTTTGTTGTTGTAGAAAGTGATGAAGCGAAAGCAAAATTACGCCCGTTAATTCGATTTAATACATCACAAAATGATACATCTTCAGCGATGATTGTTATTTTTGGTGATTTACAATGTTATGAGGAAGGCGAATTCATCTATAACAAAGCAGTTGAAGAAGGACATATGCCTCAAGAAGTAAAAGACCAAATATTACCTTTTGTAATGGATACTTACAAAAATAGTTCACGTGAAGTTATGAGTGACATCGTAAAAGTGGATAGTAGTTTAGCTGCGATGCAATTAATGTTAGTTGCAAAACAATATGGCTATGATACGAACCCTATCGGTGGTTTTGAGCATGACAAAATTGGCGAAGCATTCGGATATGATTTAGAACGTTACGTTCCAGTGTTAATCGTTGCGATTGGTAAGAAAGAAAAAGAACCTCATACATCATATAGAATGCCAGTTGATAAGGTAGTAGATTATCAATAATTAAAGTTTAATATAAAATATCAAAAAATATATTTCCATAAACGATTATAAAAGAAAGTTCTTTAAATAAAAATTTATGGGAATATATTTTTTCTTTAAAATGATTAATTCTTTTATAAATGGGAATAACTAACTGTATTCCGTAATAAGGAAACAATGTACATAACAATGTATTTACGATACCAATCTATATCTAGGAGAGATAAGTATGGATCAATCAAACAAAAACAAAAAACAACAACAATTAGATGAGTTAAGAAAAAATAATGATGGTACAGCAATGACTACAAATAGTGGTATGAAAGTAAGTGAAGATGAACATTCACTTACAGTAGGGGATAGAGGTCCGACTTTACTAGAAGACTTCCACTTCCGTGAAAAAATGATGCACTTCGACCATGAACGTATTCCTGAACGTGTGGTACATGCTCGTGGATTTGGGGCACATGGTGAATTCCAAGTGTATGAAGATTTAAGTGAATATACAAGTGCGGATTTCTTAACACACCCTGAAAAAACAACACCTGTCTTTGTGCGTTTCTCTACTGTACAAGGTTCTAAAGGATCTCCAGATACAGTACGTGACATTCGTGGTTTTGCTACTAAATTCTATACTGATGAAGGTAACTTCGATTTAGTAGGTAACAACGCGCCTGTATTCTTTATTCAAGATGCAATTAAATTCCCTGACTTTGTACATGCATTAAAACCAGAGCCACATAATGAAATGCCACAAGGTGGTTCAGCACACGATACATTCTGGGATTTCATTGGTCAAAATCCTGAATCTATGCACGCAGTATTCTGGGCAATGAGTGATAGAGGTATTCCTAAAAACTTCCGTCAACAAGAAGGTTTTGGTGTACACACATTTAGACTTGTAAATAAAGAAGGTCAATCTTACTTTGTTAAATTCCACTGGAAACCTAAACAAGGTTTAGAAAGCTTAGTATGGGATGAAGCACAAATCTTACATGGTAAAGACATTGATTTCCATCGTAAAGATTTATATGAATCAATTGATAAAGGTGACTATCCTGAATGGGAATTAGGCTTACAAATTATCAAACCTGAACAAGAATTTGACTTTGATTTTGATATTTTAGATCCAACTAAATTATGGCCAGAAGATCAAGTACCTGTGAAAATCGTAGGTAAAATGACATTGAACCGTAATGTAGATAACGTTTTTGCAGAAACTGAACAAGTTGCGTTCCACCCTGCGCATATCGTTCCAGGTATTGATTTCTCTAATGACCCATTATTACAAGGTCGTTTATTCTCTTACACAGATACACAAATTTCTCGTCTTGGCGGACCAAACTTTAACCAAATTCCTATTAACCGCCCAGTTGCAGAAGTTCATAATAATCAACGTGATGCAATGCATCAATCATATATTCATCAAGGTCAAACAGCCTACCATAAAAATGGCTTGAACAATAATAACCCTCATACAACACCTAAAGAACAAGGTGGTTTCGAGCATTATCATGAAAAAGTAGAAGGTTATAAAGTACGTCAACGTAGTGATAGCTTCAAAGATTACTATACTCAAGCTAAATTATATAAAAACAGCTTAACTGAAGCAGAACAACAACATTTAGCCGATGCCTTTTCATTTGAAATTGGTAAATGTAAATCACCAGAAGTAAAACAAAATGCTGTTAATCAAATTAATAAAGTTGATCGTAAATTAGCTGAATACGTAGCAAACAATGTAGGCGTAGAAGTTCCAGCAGAAAATGAAGAAGTGCAATCAGATGCTAAAGATAGCCAATTAACATTAGAAAAATTTGATATTCCATTAAAAGGACACTCTGTAGCAGTGCTTGTAAATGGTGATATTAGCGCTGAAACATTAAAATCATATGCAGAAGTATTTGTTAACAACGACTTAAACTATGCATTTGTTGGACAAACAGCTAAAAATCTTAATGATGATGAAATTGGTATTACTGAAACTTATAGCACAGCAAGTTCAACAGTATTTGATAGTGTAATCGTTCTTTCAGATGGTAAAGAGATGTTACCGACTGCTATTGACTTTGCTGAAATGAGTTATAATCATAAAAAACCTGTTGTAATCACTGAAGAAGCGAAAAATGTATTACAAAGCAATCGTATTGATTTAGATGCGCCTGGTGTTGTAGTCTCTAGCGAACCACAAGCTATCCTTGACGCATTCAAACGTTACAGATATTTCGATAGAAAATAATGAATGAGTTTTTGAAAAAGCCTGAGACATAATGAGTTGTCTTAGGCTTTTTTAATATATTGGCAGTCGATGATTGAATTGAACATGCGTTTGTTCCAAATTTTTTTCAATTGTAGTCTCGGCGTCCAACATACAGACTTTCAATAAGAAAGTCTACGTCCAATGCAAGTTGAAGATACGTTACTGAGGTGAACGACAAATTCAAAATGAATTCTGTCTTGCACCTTTTGATTAAGGAGGAGATATGATGAATCGAGGTATTAATCATATCGGTCTTACGGTTCCTAGTATTGAAGAAGCCACTGCTTTTTTTAAACAGGGACTAGATGGAAAAATTGCATATGATAGTCAAACTAAAAAAGATGAGCCAAGAGGTGGCGAATATGTCGAGCATATCTTAGGGCTAGAAAAAGGAGCTTTAATTATTCATAAACGCATGATGGTGTTTGGTTGTGGTCCTAATATTGAAATGTTTGAATTCCAACACGCGCAACAACATGAACCACAATCACTACAAGATATAGGTTTTACACATATTTCTTTTTATATTGAAAGTGACGCATTTGACCATGTATTAGAGCGTGTGAAACAGGTAGGAGGAGAGCCATTATCTGAACCACATTCTAATACAAAATATGAGGATACAGAGAATAATAAAACCGTTTATATTCGAGCGCCATGGGGAAGCTTAATCGAACTTCAAACTGTACCTAATGGTTTTTACTATCCTGATGATAGTGAAGCGAAGGTATTTATTCCTAAAAGCAATGATGAGTAATAAAATGGACTCAATCATGCATAGAGTTTTTCGACAGTGACGATTTTGTGTATTTTTTCTCGAAACAGGGTAATAAACTAGAAAGCCTAGCAAAAGGTTTAATGACAGTTTAAGGGAGTAGAAAAAATGATTGATATTCAAATTCAAAAATGTGACTTAATTGAAGTCATTGGATCAATAATTAATGAAAAAGTTGAAGTTGAAAATCAAGATGCATGTGAATATTTAGCAACTGAAATTGTGAATGGATTGGAAGATTACAATAGTGAAGAAACTCAAGCCAATAATTTATTAGGCTTGAACAGTGAATTACGTCATGAAGTCAAAGAATCAAATCACGCAAAAAAAGTAATCCTTTCAGCAAATGAAGAAGCATTCTCGTCAAACGATAATAATGTAGATGTACATTCACCTAACTAGATTGAAAAACTTACCACACTTTATAACATCATTTTCTTCTAAATTTTACATAATAAAAAGCACTTCCTAACGAGTGAAAATGTCTTCATCTCATTTGGAGGTGCTTTTATTTATATTAAATTAGAAAAATAATGCTTTAACTATTCTGAAGAAAGAACCAAGTAATTGAAAGAAATCACCAGACATTAGACAACCACCTTTCCATAAAAATGATATTAAGCTTCGTTAGTTGACGTTAGCGCTTCTGTTTGAACTAAATCATCAGCTAAATCATACCAAAACTGCTGTAGTTCTTCTCGCGTGCGTTTTGTATCTGTACTATCTTGACCTACAAAATCGACATGATCCCAGTCGTGTTTAGTAGGCGTTACTTGCCAAATGCCTTTTTGATTTGTATCTGTTGCTTCCGTATAAGCTTGATTGAAAGGATGTTGAGATGAAATCACAGATACAAGACCATCATTTTCTCTCCATTCTTTTTCAGTGGCTTTACCAATCAGATTTGCTGTCACTGTGAATGGTAAGAAGAGATTGTAATCTGCTTTATGTTTACCAAATAATGTAGAGTGTGTTGCTTCGCCTGTGTATGTTTTATAAACGATATTTGGATTAAGTGATGTTTTGCGGTTAAGATCTGTCGCACCATCACGTGTTAAATCGTATAGAGCATTATCTTTCGTTTGCCATAACTTAGATGTTTTAGTACGTGAAAGGTATGATAAATAAGATTCATCAGGTTGTTGTTTTAGACCCCATTGAGACAGACCGAAGTCTACTCGAGAGTTTTTATTGCCTAGTCGCTTACCTAAATCAAAGGCGATTTGACGAACGATGGCTTCATTACCTATTTTATCAGAGGCATGTGTACCATTATGTGGTGTGCCTAGTGTTGTGATTGAAGAAACCATATTATCATGATTACCTTGGAATAATGGAGAAATGTCGCCTCCGTGTTCTTTTTGGTATTCAATTTCTTCTTGACTACCATTTCTTAATAATTCTTCTAATTGACGAACAGTTTGGCCTCCCATACTATGACCAACTAGATGCACTTTTTGACCAGGTTGCCAATCTTTATAAACACCTTCGTATGTTTTACCATAGCGTTCATGACCATATCTTTCTGCATGTGCAGCACCATAATCTACAGTACCACCTTTAATATAGTAATAAAGTTCAACAGCACGATCATAGTTACTACCAAACGCACTGATACTTGCTTCATAAGCGTTATAACCATTTTGTTCTAAGTCTTGACGAATGTTTAATTTATCGCCACCCCAATAATGTGATAAAACATTAGGATTAATATCATCTGTAAATCCATTAAAACCATGAACAAGAATAATTGGGTCTTGGTTTTTGTATTGACCTTGTTTAGCAACTTTATTAGTTTGATCTTTTGTTTCTGTTGTACCTTGTTGTTGAGATGTATTATTTGTTGTTGCTACTCCATTGTTAGCTAATGTCTCTATGCCGGCTTGTGAATTTTTTTGATCTTTAGCATCTTTATTTCCAATAGTTTCATTTGTTGTACCATCAATTGAGATCGCTTCATCTTTAGTGTTTAAAGTATTCTCTGTAGGTGTAGTAGAATCTGTTGGTTGTTTAGCTGTCACTGTTTGTTGTGTTTCAGTTGTGTCTACAGTATCATTTGTTTTTCCAGTAGACGGCGCCTCTACGTCATTATTTTTTATTGCATCTTGATTTACATTTGAATCTTGTTGAGTTTTTGATGGTGTTAATTCTTTACTCTCTGTTAGAGGTGTTGACTGAGATGTTTTTGTTGAATGACTGTCAGTTGTTTTTGAAGTATTGTCTTTTGTAGATGATGTGTTGGTTTCAGCAGTCGTTGTTTGAGTTGTTGAATGGTCATGAGTTGTTGTTTTCTCTTCTGTCGGACTTTCATTTGTCACGTTTTCTGAAGAGTGAGATTGATTTTTAGTAGTTGACGTTTCAGTTGTGTTATCTTTTTTATCTGAAGTGATTGTGTCTTTTTGAATTGTGTCTTTAGTATTATTTTGAGATTGCTCAGAAAACGCTTTGCTCTCTTTTGTTGAAGATGATTGTGATTCATCTGAAGGAGTTTCTTTAGTTAATGCGTCTTCAGATTGATTTGATTGATGTTTAATAGTTTGATCAGTTAGGTTATGTTCAATTGTTCCTTCATTAGTATTTAATTGATCAGTGCTATCTTTAACTTGAGTTGAAGCTTTGTTTTCATTATGTAAGCGTTGTGCTTCATTTTCATTAGTTACTGATTGAGATGTAGAAGTAGCTTGTTCGTCAGATTGAACATTGTCTTGTTGTGTTTCTTGATTATCAGATTGTTTTTTATGATCCCCAATAGATTGTGCTACAGCTGATTCAGGATTTCCCACTTCCTGATGTGTTTCTGCTGCCTGTGCAGCACCGCCTCCCATAAATAGCAATGTCGCTACTAAAATGGATGATGCACCCACACTGAATTTACGAATACTGTATCTGTTTTCACTTTTTTTCATAAATAGCACCTCTATTAATTGTTTTTTGTTATAAAATATATAGATTAAATAAAAATATTAATTATTGAACGTGGAATAAATCCGAAAAGTTTACTAAATATCGCTTTAATATTTTCCAAAGTAACCATCCTTTCTTAACAGACAATTTAGAAAGCGTTTACAAATATGGCGAAAAATTGTCGTATGTAGAACAGAGCTACATACGAGATTCAACCATCAACGTTGTCTATTGAATGTAAATAGATAGTAACGCTATATGAAAGCGTTGTCAATAATCTGTCACAATTACATAGAGTAAATGTACATTTTAAGGATATATGAACTTGAAATGTGTAATAACATCGTAAACTAAGGAGCGAAATCCTAATAAAGTAAACTGTTCCTTAAAAATCATTACTTGTGTATATTCAAATGTAACTCGGGGTTTTTAGGCGAACGAGGTGGTGTAATACGTCTCCCTTTTCCAAGAGACATTTGGATAATCGATGATACTAACATAATCGAATTGAAAATAATCATTAGTAGAAATACTTTATGATCAGCATCAATAGCAATATCTTTTATACGCTTAATATAAATTGAAGTGTTTGTAATATTTTCTGTATAAACAGATTGTGTTCCTTTTTGAATATTATATTTAATCAGATAGGCAATCACTGGAACAAGAAATGCTGCCGCGTAGTTACGTATTGTGTGCATCGTTTGAGAACGCTGACCAGCTTGAAGTAAATCGCCATCTAATAATGTTGCCATAGCACCACTTACAAGTGTCATACTTGCACCAAAACCAAGTAGGAAACCTTGAATATAAAGTAAATGAATATTTACAATATCATGTAAAATCATCCAATGAACACTGACATAAAGTAATGCTGATGAGCCTAATGTGCCTAAAACACCAGCTCCCACTGCACTATAGATAAACATTTTAATAAATCCTGTCACAATGACACCTATGAAAAAGAATAAATAAAAATGTAAAGATATAGTGAAAGGTAATTTTAAGATTCTAATTATATACACATTAATTCCTGCAATACCACATAATAAGGCTAAATGTGAAGATATAGCCATTGTTGCACCAACAAGTGGTTTCTTTGTTAATAACGTTTTAAAGTGAACAAATGGATGTTTTGCTTCGTGATTAAAAACTACAAAATTTACAATGAATAAAATTGCTATAATTAGGATAGGCCAGACCCAGAGAGACCCGTACCCTTTTTGTGTAAGCATCCCCATCGGTAGCGTAAGAGCAATCGTACTAAGAACTAATGAAATAATCATAGGACGACTAATATGAATAGGTTCAGAATGTTGATATTCTTCTTTTGTTAAGAATATTGAACCTAAAATAAGACATAAGATAGCTGAAATAATATTAATAATAAAGATCCAATGCCAACGATCTAATTCTAAAGATAGACTACCTGATAGACCTCCCAATGCATTTGCGCCAAATAAACCTACAATAACCATTAATAAGAATACATTGCGGTATTGTTTAGGGAAATTGAGAAAGAGTTTTGGTAAAAGTGTGAAGAATAAGACGCCGGTACTTAAACTTTGTAACCCTTTAGCAATAGATAAAATAATTAAGTCGAAGGAAAAAAGCCCAATAATCGAGCCGATTAAAAATAGAGTTACAAAGAATAAAAAATTACGTCTAAACCCGAATTTGTGTGTCAATGTATGTCCAAGTGGCACGCCAAGTGCAAAGGCAAAGTTAGCAATCACAGAAGGTATAATGAGATATTGAGAACCTATACCAAATGATGTTTGTAAAATACCTTGATTTAAACTATAAGCCAAATTTGAAAAATATTGTGAACCAATGCCGAAGATAGTTAGTATGCCAAGTATTGATATTTCTAGCATTTTTCCTTTTTTAGATGACCAAAAGTCCATTTTTTTCACTCCGATATATGAATATGGTGTATCGTCATTTCGCAACTTAACTATTGTACTCTTATAAATGGGAAAAATAAATAAGAGTGTTTTATATATAAAATATGAAATAAAAAGAAACCTAAGAATTTAATCTTAGGTTTCTTAGATAGCGGAGGGAGAAGGATTTGAACCAACGCGAGCTAAAAGCTCCTACTAACCATAAAATGGTTAGCCTCTTAAGCCAGGCTTGAGTATCCCTCCATAATTTTACTTTAATACTATACTATATATTTTGAAGTTTGTAAAGAAAAATATTTTTTATGTAAATAATTTATAAATGTACATTAAAGTTAAAAATAAATTGTTTTATAAAAAAGACGCATACTGTCCTTTGTTTGTTTTATAATATTGATGTACATATTTTATTTTAAACATAAAACCAATTCATTTTTAAATGGAAGAAAGCAGGGGACAAATTAATGCTAAAATCTAAATTTGGTAAATCATTAGTAGCGAGTGTCGTTATTGGTGCCAGTGTACTAGGATATTCTGCCCAACATCAAGAGGCTAAAGCTGTAGAAACCAACTATTATTATGACGGGATACAAAGAGGATCATATCAAGCGTATTTAAAAGCGAAAAAAATTAGTAACAGCAGTATTTCAATCCAACACTATCCAAATGCCTCACAAAATAATTTAAAGGCGATTGGCCGTGTATCTAATTTAAATGGCTGGAAAAAAGGCTCTCGCGATGCATCTGTAAGAAAGCAAGATTCTATGGGAACAGGAACAGTGATTGGGGCACATACATTTGTAACCAATGCACATGTTATCGATGATCAATATGGTCGTGCAGCGGCTCCGAAATATATTAAATTTCAAATGAATCGTGATGGAAGTCGTATGCCATATGTTTTCCAAGCAACAGAAGTGATTAAAGTACCACAATATGATATTGCAGTGGTTCACACAAAACAAAATATGTCTAAATATGTGAAACCAGTTAAAATTGCAACGGATTCAGAGATTAAACAATTGAAATTCAATTCGCCACTTTATTCATTAGGATATCCATGGCAATATAACGACAACACAAAAGCGTATTTTAATAAACTTCGTGTAACTCAATTCTCAACAAATGGTACAGAGATTCAAACGAAAGATATTTTTAGATCAGGTGCTTCAGGCTCACCAATGTTAAATAGTACATTTACAAAAATGTATGGCTTAAGAACATATGGATATAACTTAATGGGTGGTTCAACGGATGCTTATGCTAAACAAGAAATGTCTGGTGGCGAATCGTTTAAAGGATATGCTGGTCGTTTCGTACGTCAACATATTAAGTAATTAATATAAAAAGTACATGCTTTAGATAATGAAGTGTGTACTTTTTCATAACGACATACAGTGTCTGTTTAATATTGTAAGTTAAGGTATATATTTTTTTATTTTAAAAGGAGCGAAACAAATGAAGAAACATTACTTAGCTATCGGCGCTATAACGGCGACAACTTTACTTGCAGGTTGTGATTTAGGAGATATGATTGGGCTCAATAATTCTAGTGAAAAATCAGAACATACGACATCACAAAGTAACCAATCATCAAATAAAAACACTTCAGATAATGATAACAATAATACCCAACAAGATAGTAATAAAAGTTCAAATGATAACAATCAACAAGAAAATAAAACAAATAGTAATGTCGACAACTTATCTCAAGCTGAAAAAGTAGCGTTAGCTTTAAATGATCCTTCAGTGTCAGATTATGCTATTAACGCAAATGAATTAAGAAATCATAGTTATCTTGAACAAGGAAATGTGAGTAAAATTCATAAAAATATTGATACATACAAACTAGCTTCTATGGATTATCCTATTAATGGTTCACCATCTGGAATGGTATTTTACAGCGCATCTCCTTCGAGAGGAGCTTTTGTAACAGTTATTGGAGTAAGTAACGATAAAGTACTCGTAGCAGGTACACAATACGATGCAAACTATCAACAATTAAGAGATAACGGTAAAGAATTGGATGTAAGTACATTATATGATAAATATAATAATTCTGATTATGAAGAAATAGCAAAACAAATAGTATTTGCAGGAAGTCAAACATCGTTAAATACTGATTCTGACAATACATCTTCTGACGAATCTTCATCTACTGAAAAAGTGACACGTGCAAATGTCATTGATAAGGTAGAAGATTATGAAGGTCATCAATTAGATACAGATACGTACACATATAAAGAACCAGAACAAGATGAAAACGGAGATTGGGGATTCTCAATTTTAGATAAAAATGGAGATTTAGTTGGCTCATATATCGTTACTTCTGACGGCATAGTGACAAAATATGATGAACATGGAGATCCAATTGATTAATAAAAAGCAACAGCTGATTTTAATGGTCAGCTGTTGTTTTCTGTGTAAGTACGTTTAATTTCATCTAAACGCTCAATAAAACTATCGATATATGATTCCGGAGCAATAATTTTTGCTAAAGGAGCAAGTTGATAAGCAATGTAATAAGCATCAAACCGTGTGCAATTTACCCATGCCAAAATGGTGTCTTCATTACGTGAAACAATCTCTTTAATTGAAAATTGTTGTTTAAATTGATTCCAAATGGTTGTACTCATTTCAAATAATACTGCATTATTCGCGAAGTCTTTAGAAAATTTTGTATCTAGAACGTGTAAGGATTGTATCGATTTCAAAGAAACGGTATGTATTTTATGTTGAAATTCGTAAGTAAACCAATAATCATAATGCATATACAAAATAGATAACGGTTTAATAGTCATTTTGTTATGATCTACTTCAATACGCACTCTATGTTTATTGACGATGGCTTTTTGAAGATCCATTAATCGTTTTCCAGGAAGTAAATCATCACGTACTTTGAATTGATGTAACATCGTCATCAAAATATGTTTATCTTCTATTCTGACAGACGACAGCGCATGTAAGAAAAATTTGTAAATATCGTAATGAAGAATAGGTGTGAGACTTTGTAACTTAATGAGTAAACTTAGTACACCAAGACTTTGTTTGTTCGTAGTATCATGGGTGAGTTCATAACCACCTAATTGATAATTATAGACAATTTTAGTATGATTGCTTCTCCAAAAATGACTTTCATAAAAAAATGTATTAATTGTATTAATATCACGTTGAATAGATTTTTTGCTGACATTTGTAAAGCGATCTAAGTCTTCTTGAGTGACAACATGACCATTTAATAATAATGTCAAAATATTAAGTATACGTGTTGCTTTATCCAAAGATATATCTCCCTTTTATTAAAGTGAAAAAATTTTCAAAAATAATGATATAGCTTGTAATAGAGTTTGTTACTATATAATTTGACAAAATATTAATAGTTAAACATTGATTTTAACATTAATATTGAATGGATAAAGAATGGTGAGACCGTAATAATGCATAAACTGTATCTAACGATGGCGTAGAGAGGTGATGTGTTCTAGCCTTACGGTAAATAAAACCTTGAATTGCTTCTACTTCAAGGGGCTGATGATTTATAACATCATAATACATACTTGTCCCCATATGATCTGGATAACCAGCATAGATATGCATAATATCTTCAACAATCGTGTCGGGTAATGTAATACCTTCTGCCATAGCGACTTGTTTACCTTCTTCTAATAAGCGTGTGCATAATTGATAGACTTCTGAAATTTTTAAAATTTGTGCAGTGTTGCCACCTAAAGCAGTAATCGAATTAATACCAAGATTGACAAGTAATTTATACCAAATCGTTGTTTCTATGTGATCTTCTAATATAAGTTCTATTTTAGTATATTCTAAATAGCGTTTAAGTTGTTCAGTCCGATGATCATGCTGAATATGCAAACGGGAATCTCTGAAATGGGTCACTTCATCGTCTTTTTTCTGTCCACTAATATAGACCACAGCTTGGTAGACATGTTTAAATGGTAAAGTTGAACGCAAACCATATCCATTTTGAGCTAAGATAATCGTTGTCTCATCATGAGTAAGACGGTTTAAGTCTGGAACTAAAGATTCAAGTTGATGCGTTTTGACTGCCACGATAATCACATCGAAGGAGTTAGTCATAGACTTAATATCTTTAACAATGACATGTTGATTTGCAGGTTGAAAGTAAATGGACTTATTTGTTCTTCCAAGTAATGTGATATAAGGTAATACTTGTTGTAATTCGTAGGCAATCGTCGTACCTACAGCGCCTGGTCCAATAATCGCAATACGCATTTATAACTTTCCTTTCTTTAAAATATTACATATAATTATACGTGATATTATTGAGATAATGTTATAGGAGATCGATAAAATAATGAAAAATTTGTCAAAACTTATGGAAATGAAGCAAAATGGTACAAAAATTTCAATGGTTACAGCATACGATTA
>NZ_KV827285.1:0-42796 GCF_001836075.1 Staphylococcus sp. HMSC035D11 | reverse complement strand
CCCAGTGCAAAACAAGCGCAACAAGCCAATATTGATATGATTCTAGTTGGTGATTCGCTAGGAATGACAGTTTTAGGTTATGATACAACCACTCAAGTTACTTTAGATGATATGATTCATCATGGTAAAGCTGTTCGTCGAGGCGCCGATGATACATTTATCGTTGTAGACTTACCTATCGGAGCGGTAGGCGTAAGTGCGGAACATGATTTAAATCATGCGATAACGTTATATCAACAAACCAATGCGAATGCATTAAAAGCAGAAGGTGCCCATTTAACTGACTTCATTAAAAAATCGACACAAATGGGTATTCCAATTGTTGCACATCTTGGTTTAATGCCACAAAGTGTCGGTGTTATGGGTTACAAGTTACAAGGTGGTACAAAAGACGCAGCAGAACAACTTATTCGTGATGCACATGCCGTTCAAGAAGCAGGTGCAGTGGCGTTAGTATTAGAAGCTATTCCAAGTGACTTAGCTGGATTAATTAGTAAACAATTAGACATTCCAGTTATTGGTATTGGGGCAGGTAAAGATACAGACGGACAAGTATTGGTGTATCACGATATGTTAAATTATGGCGTAGAACGTTATGCTAAATTCGTAAAACAGTTTGCAGATTTATCTGTAGGCATTGATGGTATGAAGCAATATGATAAAGAAGTGAAAGCAGGAGCATTTCCTGCAGAAGCACATACGTATAAGAAAAAAGTATTAGATGAGGTTAATAAAAATGACACAAGTAATTAATACTGTAAAAGAGATGCAAACAATCGCACAACGCATAAAAGCGTCTGGTCAATCAATAGGTTTCATTCCAACAATGGGTGCGCTTCATGAAGGACATTTAAGTATGATGCGACGTTCAGTTGAAGAAAACGATGTGACAGTCATTAGTGTATTTGTAAATCCATTACAATTTGGACCTAATGAAGATTATGATGCATATCCTCGCCAAATTGATAAGGATGTTTCTTTAGTTAAAGCTATTCATGTCGATTATGTATTCCATCCTTCCGTTGAAGAGATGTATCCAGATGAATTAGGCGTCACATTAAAGGTGGGACGTCTAGGGAAAGTCTTAGAAGGCCCACAACGTCCTGGACATTTTGATGGTGTCGTTACAGTAGTTAATAAATTATTTAATATCGTAAGTCCTAATAAAGCCTACTTTGGTAAAAAAGATGCACAACAATTAGCAATTATTGAGAAAATGGTAAAAGATTTTAATCATCCTATTGAAATTGTCGGCGTCGATATAGTACGTGAAGACGATGGACTGGCGCGTAGTTCTCGTAATGTGTATTTGACTGATGAAGAACGTAAAGAAGCGGTTCATCTAAGTAAAAGTTTAAAATTAGCCAAAGACATGTATGCAGAAGGTGAACGTCGAAGTCATATACTTGTAGGTGCAATAAAAACATACTTACAAGAACATACAAGCGGTCATATCGACGAAGTCGCAATTTATAGTTATCCTGAACTTGAAGTTGTTAATGAAATAAATGGTCAAATTTTTATTGCTTTAGCTGTCAAATTTTCTAAAGCACGTTTAATAGATAATATTATTTTAGGGAGTAAATAGAGAAAATGATTAGAACAATGATGAATAGTAAAATTCATAGAGCACGTGTCACAGAATCCAATTTAAATTATGTAGGAAGTATCACGATCGATGCCGATATTTTAGATGCGGTTGATATTCTTCCAAATGAAAAGGTTGCTATTGTAAACAATAATAATGGAGCACGTTTCGAAACATATGTGATTGCGGGTGAACGTGGTAGTGGAAAAATTTGTCTCAATGGTGCTGCATCTCGCTTAGTAGAAGTAGATGATATTGTTATTATTATGACTTATGTACAGTTGGACGAACGTGAATTAATCGATCATGCACCTAAAGTAGCGATTATGAACGAAAATAATGAAATAATTCAAATGATTCATGAAAAAGAAAATACAATAATTAAATAATGAAGTGAGCGTGCAGTCTTAAAGAGATTATTTTGGAAAGACTAGCACGCTTTTTATATATTAAGAGTATAGAGTTATGAGTTTTTTAGAAAGTTTTGATGCATAGTGATGTTATTATGGGAAAAACAAGAGGAAAACCATCAAACGAAATAAGAATATTAAGAGGTTTTATATGTGTTTATTCTAATTAACGAAGGGTAGATACGAGTAAAGGTAAATAAAAGGGATGATAAAAATGAATTATATAAAATATTTAGAATCAAAAGATGGAACTAAACTCTATACAAAAGTTAATGAAGTTAAAGAAAGTAAAGCAAATATTATAATTGCACATGGTCTTGCAGAGCATCTAGACCGTTATGATGAATTGGTCGCGTTTTTAAATGAGCATCATTATAATGTCGTTCGTTTTGATCAACGTGGTCATGGGCGTTCTGAAGGTAAGAGAGTATTTTATAGTCATGTGGATGAAATCATTGATGACTTGGATAGGATAATTAACTACACTAAGGAGAATTATAGTGGAAGAGTATTTTTAATCGGACATAGTATGGGAGGTTACGCGGTAACTTTATTTGGTACCAAATACCCTAATAAAGTAGATGGCATTATTACTTCTGGCGCACTAACGCGCTATAATAAAAGTACATTCGGAGAGCCAGATAAAAATATTTCAGCAGATACATATGTCAAAAATGAACTGGAAGACGGTGTTTGTTCTGACGAAGAAATTATCCAAAAATATAGAGATGATGATTTAGTCGCTAAAGAGATTTCTATAGGCCTCATATTTACCCTGATGGATGGTATTGCCTATCTAAAAGAACATCCAAGCCATTTTATAGATCCAGTACTCATCTTACATGGTAAAGAAGATGGTCTCGTAAGCTATAAAGATTCTATCGATTTATATAATGAAATTGCTTCTAAGAAAAAGTCTCTGTATATTTATGAAAATTTACAACATGAAATTTTCAATGAGTCGTCATATAATCAAAGTATTTTTAGAGATATCATTGATTGGTTGGATAGTAAAAATAGATAAAATATGATGTTTGACGTGAAACAATGAAGTTAATATTAAAACAACCATGAGTAGGAGTATTCTCACTCATGGTTTTTAATTGACTAATAATATGTGTGGCGAAGTTATTTTAATCCTACATATTCTTCTAAAGTTTTACCAGATTGATATACTTTGGTTGCAGTATCTTTTCCTAAATAACGTAAATGCCATGGTTCGTATTGATAACCAGTAATTTTTTCTTTTCCTTTAGGATATCTCACGATAAAGCCGTATTTATGTGCGTTTTTCGCAATCCATTGCCCTTCTTTTGTTTTTCCGAAACTTGCATATAAGTTTTTATCTGAATTAACGCCACCGATGTCAAATGTAAGACCTGTTTGATGTTCTGAGTAGCCAGGACGTGCGCTATATTTATCTGCAGCTTTTTTACCATCGCGTGCAGCATAACGATTGTATAGTTGAACTTGAGTAGGATAACTTCTGTAGCCACTCATTTTGTATAAGTTAATACCCTCTTTTTGTGCAGCACTAAATAATTGTTGTAAGGCTTGTTGGGCTTTTGGATCTTCACCAGGATTATAATTTGAAGGAAGACCTATATTTTTATTTACAATTAAAATACCATCGATATATGTACGACCCTCTTTAATAACTTTTTTATGTTTTTGTTGATTGTCATCACTTTTATTAGTTTGAGATGTTTGTTTAGTATTATTTTCATTTTCATCATTACTATGTGAGCAAGCTGAAAGTAATAAAGCGCTTGTCATTAGGACTGCAGAGAATTTTTTCATGCTTAAACTCCTTTAAATTTTAATTACTATAAACAATAATGAAACATTGTACACAGTGTAACATAGTTTTTTAATTATATAAGATACAACTTTTATGAAAAAATGGTATTTTAACAAAATTTATATTTATCTTCCTCTTCAAATAATGTATAAATAATGTATAGTATATTAGTAAAATAAGAAGAATGTATGAGGGGCCAATAGATGAAAAAATTTTTATTTTTGGGTAGTATCATGATGATGTTATTAGCTGCTTGTAGTACGCATGAATCTTCAAAAGAAGATAATAAATCAAAATCAAATCAAAATAACGTTCAAAAAGCTAAAAAGAACGAATCAGATAAAAAAGATGAAACGTCATTAACCAATACGTCTAAATTATCAACGAAAGAACGATTAGCATTAGCATTCTGTATTGATGGTGTCGATCAATATACATTGACTAAAAATGAAATTCTAACTGGAATTTATGAATATAGATTACCTACGGGCAAACATAATTATAAATTAGTTGATTTTACATTGGTTAAAGTGAAACAACCAGTAAAACATGCACCAAAACATATGCAGTTCTTTACGGTTTATCCAGATAAAAGTACCTATCAAGCGCTAATTGGAGTTAATAAAGATACAGTTTATGTAGGACGTATGCAAAAAGGTACATTGGATTATAACGATTTACTTGATAAAGGAAAAGAAGCTAGTTTAGAAGAAGTATATAAACATAATAAAGATAATAAAGCTTTACCAGAACTTATAAGTAAAATGCATATTTCAAACTCGTTACCTGATAGTGCTAATGATAATGGGAATCCGTTAGCTTCAAATGATTTAGAAAAATCTGGTAGTGTCAATACGCGTTATCGTAACGAAGTGTATCAATTAATTTCTGATTTTGATGACGTAGAATTAAAAAAATCAGGTTATTTATGGGATGATGTCAAAATGACAGATCATAATGGTAACTGGATTGTGAACTATCGTAACAAAAAAGGCGAGATTCTAGGTACATATAGAATGAAACACGGAAAAATTCAAAAATTAGATGAAAATGGCAAAATGGTAAAAGAAGAAAAATAAATGAATTGTTAATAAAACGTTGTGAGATGTTTAAATTAAGACATTTTACAACGTTTTTCTGTTTATTATGATACGATGAATAAGATTGTAGGAGGTTCGGAGCAAATGAAATATAAAAATACAACATTTCATTTTTCAAGGAATACATGGCAGTATTTAAAGTATAAAAGTGGTGATGATAGATGATGACTTTTTTAGCCATTACCATTTTTGTACTCACATTAATTTTTGTAATTTGGCAACCCAAAGGATTAGATATTTCGATTACTGCTGTTATTGGTGCAGTTGTAGCACTTCTGACGGGCGTAGTAGGATGGTCAGATGTTATGGAAGTGACGAGTATAGTATGGAATGCAACGCTAACATTTGTGGCTATTATTCTTATTTCACTTATTTTAGATGAAATTGGCTTTTTTGAATGGGCAGCACTTCATATGGTAAAGGCATCTCAAGGCGATGGACGAAAGATGTTTATTTTCATTATGATACTTGGAGCGATAGTAGCAGCATTTTTTGCGAATGATGGGGCAGCACTTATTCTCACTCCTATAGTATTAGCAATGGTACGTCACTTAGGTTTCAAAGAAAAGATGGTATTTCCATTTATTATCGCCAGTGGCTTTATTGCGGATACTACATCCTTACCGTTTACAGTGAGTAATTTAGTAAATATTGTTTCAGCAGATTATTTTAATATTGGATTTATAGAATATTTAAGTCGTATGATACTTCCAAATATATTTTCATTAATCGCAAGTATTGTTGTATTGTGGCTTTATTTTAAAAAGGCAATGCCAAAGCAAGTGGATATAACAAAAATGAAGGCACCTCAATTAGTTATTAAAGATGCTTCATTATTCCGTATATCGTGGTTCGTATTAGTTTTATTACTTATAGGTTATATGATGAGTGAGTTTGTTCGTGTGCCTGTCTCTATTATTGCAGGTAGTATTGCTTTTATTTTTCTTATTTTAGCGGCGAAATCGAATGCCGTTCCAGTTAGAAAAGTTGTAAAAGGCGCACCATGGAATATTGTTATATTTTCACTGGGAATGTACTTAGTTGTCTTCGGTTTGAAAAACGTGGGGATTACTCATGTGTTAGGTCATATATTTTCAAATATCGCACATCAAGGTTTATTTACTAGTATTATGGGTGTTGGTTTTATCTCAGCTATACTCTCGTCAATAATGAATAATTTACCTACCGTACTCATTGATGCGATTGCCATTCATCAATCAGCAGCTACTGATGTACTTAAAGAGGGAATGATATACGCTAACGTAATAGGTTCAGATTTAGGACCTAAAATTACACCGATTGGTTCTTTAGCTACATTGTTATGGCTCCATGTTTTAGCTCAAAAAGGAATTAAAATATCGTGGGGCACCTATTTTAAAACAGGTATCGTTATTACCCTTCCAGTTTTATTCATGACCTTACTAGGTTTATATTTAACATTAAAATTGATATAGACAGACTTATTAAAAAGAAGCCAAAAATGATATAATTTTTGGCTTTTGTTATATAAAACAAAAAGTTTAAAATTATTAAAAATGTAATATTATCATTTTTGTTTAAATAGGTTATGATAAATTATATATATTTTGAGTTTTGATTCATATGTAATGAATAACAAGGGGATGACATAAATGAAAAAGAATAAAACTGGAAAGTTTAAACTAGAAACGCCGCACACCTATGCAATATTAATGTTGATTATAGTAATTTCCTGGTTACTTACTTATATTATTCCTGCTGGAGAATATGCGAGAGAAAAGAAAAACGGACAAACCATAGTTATTCCTGGCACCTACCACACAGTATCTTCAGAACATCTAAATTTTTTGAATATATTTAGAGCTGTCCCAGAAGGATTGATTAGTGGAGGAGAAATTGTTTTTTATGTATTTTTAGTGGGTGGCGCTTTTGGAATTGTCCACAAAACAGGTGCTTTTGAAAATGGTGTAAATAAAGCTATGAGAGTTTTGGGAAAAGCCAACTTTTTAATGATTCCACTAACGATGATCATCTTTTCAATATTAGGTTTTACAATAGGTTTAGCTGAAGAAACTATTATATTTGTTCCCATTGGTATTATTATTGCTCGTACCTTAGGTTATGATGCATTAACCGGTGCTGCCATGGTTATTTTGGGGGCAGCTAGTGGTTTTAGTGGGGGCATGTTAAATCCTTTTACAGTTGGGGTGGCTCAAACAGTTGCTGAACTTCCAATGTTTTCAGGTTGGGGCCTTCGAACTATCATATATCTTTTTATATTAGCAACGGCCATTTCAACTGTAATGTTATATGCTAGTAAAGTTAAAAAAGATAAAACTAAAAGTATTGTGTATCATTTAAAAAAAGAAGAAGGACAAGTTAATCAAGACATCGATTATCAACATTTTAGTAAAAAACAAGCATTTAGTTTAATGATTATTATGGCAACTATCCTCTTCAATATATTTGGTATTTTTAAATTTGGATGGAGTTTCAATGAAATGAGCGCTAATTTCTTATTTGCAGGAATTTTAGCGGGCTTAGTAGGTGGCTTAGGGTTTAATGGTACGTTTGATGCTTTAGTAGATGGAATGAAAAATATTCTATTTGGAGCAATGATTGTTGGTATCGCAAAAGGAATTATCGTACTGTTAGAAAATGGGAAAATCATAGATACCATTGTTCATGCATTGACGACCTTATTATCAGATGTACCAACGTCATTAGTGATTATAGCTATGTTTATTTTACAATTCATTCTTAATTTCTTTATTCCATCAGGTTCGGGTCAAGCATTAACGACGATGCCTTTAATGGTTCCTATCTCTGATTTGTTACATATTAATCGTCAGCTTACTGTCTTAGCCTTCCAATATGGTGATGCAATAAGTAATATTCTATTTCCTACATCAGCAATTTTAATGGGAGCTCTAGCTGTAGGTAAAATTTCTTATACTGAATGGTTGAAGTTTGTATGGAAACCTATATTAATATGGATAATTATATGTAGCGTTGCTATGTCTATTGCTTTAGTAATAGGATATTAAAAAAATCAGGTAAGACTGACGGTTGTCTGAAGTTAGTGAGATGGATGTCTTGAAAATCTTGTGAAAATAACGAAAGAGCGTGTGTTCATGTTAAATGAGCGCACGCTTTTTTTATACATTAACCTTTTGATGAAGTACTGTTTTGATAACGACCATGTACAAAGAAATATAAAATCATTGCAATAATAATTAGACCTGCCATTGCAAGATATAAATAGCGATAGCCCATAAATGGAATGAGTAGACCTAAAATGAAAGGACCCATGCCTGCACCAAAGTCCACAAAGATATAGAACGTTGATGTAGCTAATCCCATCTTACTAGTGGGTGATTGTTGAATGGCAATGGCTTGTGCAGTTGGAACGATGGTTCCATAACCAAAGCCAATAAATGCTGCAGATAGTAATAGTAAAAATGGAGAACTTACTATACTTAAAATAGCTAATCCTATTGCAAAACTTAGAAGTACAGGATACATGACTTTATTTTCGCCAAAATGATCATAAATTTTTCCAGTGAATGGACGTGTCACAAAGGTCACAACTGCAAATACAATAAAGAAGAAACTAGATGCAGTAACTAAATGTAACATTTCACTGTATATTGATAAGAATGAAAGTACACTTGCATAAGCAATTCCTACTAAGATGACGACACATGAAATAGGCAATGCTTCTTTTTGTAAGAAAGCACTGAGACCTTTAGGACGTGATTGTTCTTCAGTAACTATGTCATGATTCATCGGTAATTTTTTAATTAATAAAGTAAAACTAAATGAAACGACAATGCTAATCAAACTGATGCCAAAAATTGAAGAAAATCCTAAATTATTATTTAATACTAGTCCTAAGAATGGGCCAAAAGCGGAAGCAAGCGTCACGCTTAAACCGTAGTAACCGATACCTTCACCTTTACGTTCTTCTGGAATTAATCTAGAAGAAATCGTACCCGTTGCTGTTGAAGAGAAACCAAAGGCAATTCCATGAATAAAACGAACAAACATCAAAATAAGAATACTATGAATTGTAAAATATAAAGCGATAGCTATAATAGAGCCAATGACACCGCCAATGAGCACGTTCTTAGGTTGAAGATGATCGATGATTCTTCCAGCGCCTAATCTTCCAGCTAGCATGCCAATGATAAATACACCAGCTGCTAATCCGCCAATACTTTCTGAAGCATGGTACGTTTCGATTGTGAATTGTGTAATTGTCACAATAAGCATGTAGTGAATTAAATACATAAATAAATTCACAATCGTTACAAAGATAAAGTCTTTCGACCATAAACGTTGCGACATGTTTAACCTCCTCTATTTAATCCTATTTATCTTAATTTATACTTAATTATTATAATATTAGTAAGACTTAATGTATAATTAGAATAATTTAATTTAATATAAGTAAAACTGATATAAAGGAGGAGAACATATGAATTTTGAACAGCTAATATATGTTAAATCAGTATACGAACAAGAATCAATGATTCGTGCAAGTGAACTAATGCATATTAGTCAATCTGCCATGAGTCAATCGATTGCTAATCTGGAAACAGAATTAGGATATTCATTATTTTATCGCTCCAGAAAAGGGACAGTACCGACAGAAATTGGCAAACGATTGATTCCAAAAATATTGGAAATTTTGGAAGCGAAAGAACATCTCATGCTAGAAGTAGAACGTTTACAAACACATATAACAGGAAAATTAACCATAGCCACTATACCAACGTTATTTCACAAACTACTTCCTAAAGTCATTTCTCAATTTAAAGTGGATTATCCAAACGTAGATATTGAAGTTATAGAATCTGACCGTGAAAATATTATAAAAATGTTGAGAAATAATGAGATAGATTTAGGATTAATTGGTAAAAAAGAATCAGATAAAACAATGTCATTAATTCATGAATTTCCTCTTAATTTATCGACGAATTTTAAACTTATTGTACCTGCTAAATCTAAACTTACGTTTAAAGATACTGTTAATTTAGAGGATATTAAAGACTATCCTTTTATTCTCTATGATCGTAGCTTTTACCATCATCATTTGAAAAAATTCGAAGAAGAAAATGGGGAATTAAAAATTGTATTTCGTACGCATAATCCCATCGTTTTATTAAGAACTGTTGCAGAAGGCTTAGGTGTAGGTATGATTTCTAGTTACATGATCGAAGACGAACCCATTTTAAATGACGAATACATTGAGGCCATACCTCTAGGCCATCCTTTTGATTATTCAGTGTATTTTACAGCGATAGTCAATGACAACAGAAAAAATGAAACCTCTTTATTACGATTTATTGATTATTTAAAGAAGTAATCATTAACAAAACTTTGTTCAAAAGTTCACAAACTTTTCATAGTATTTTACATACAAAGTGCTAACATAATAATTGAAAGTTATATTACTTTAAGAGGTGTAGTAAATGGACAATTCTAAAAAAGTAGCACTTGTTACAGGTGCAGCACAAGGTATTGGTTTCAAAATAGCAGAACGTTTATTTAATGACGGTTTTAACGTTGCTATTGTCGATTTTAATGAAGAAGGCGCAAAAAAAGCTGCTGAAGCACTTTCAAAAGAAGGTCAAGAAGCAGTAGCATTTAGAGCTGACGTATCCGACCGTGAAAATGTTTTTGATGTGACACGTAAAGTTGTAGAACATTTTGGAGAGTTAAATGTAGTTGTAAATAATGCTGGTTTAGGACCAACAACACCTATTCATACAGTAACACCTGAACAATTTAATCAAGTTATCGGAGTAAATGTTGGAGGCGTATTCTGGGGCATTCAAGCAGCTTTAGAACAATTTGAAAAATTAGGTCATGGCGGTAAAATTATAAACGCAACATCTCAAGCAGGTGTTGAAGGTAATGCGGGATTATCTTTATACAGTAGTACTAAATTCGCAGTTCGTGGATTAACTCAAGTTGCTGCACGTGATTTAGCTGACAAAGGTATTACAGTAAATGCATTTGCACCAGGTATCGTTGAAACACCTATGATGGAAGGTATTGCTAAAAAATTAGCCGAAGAAAATAATCAACCAGAAGAATGGGGTTGGAAACAATTCACTGATCAAATCACATTAAAACGTTTATCTAAACCAGAAGATGTAGCCAATGTGGTTGGTTTCTTAGCTAGCAGTGATTCTGATTACATTACTGGTCAAACTATTATTGTTGATGGCGGTATGAGATTCCACTAATTTAAACAACAAATATATATTATTATTTTTAAAACTGATACGCACCCCAAAAGTTGGACTTAAAATCTAACTTTTGGGGTGCATTTTTATATTCTTTTAGTAGATACTATCTGCATATTGATGAAATACTTAACCTTATTGTTTTTTTATGTACTAGTCTAATTGATGACAACGTTACCTTTCCTATAAATATAGACCAATAATGATTGGACTCATCGCAATTGTATAACTCATTAAAAATGAGTAATTAGCAAAAATAATAAGCAATAAAAGCTAATACACCTACAAGTAACAAAAAGATTTAGAGACGCAATCAAAGATAAAATACGCTTACTTAGATATTTATTAATGAGAGTGTTTTATATTTTTAAAAAATAATGATATATAGTAAATTTAAATGTAAATATAGTATATAATGTTATTAATATCTTACAGAAAGGAAGACATCAATGAGAATAAACAATATGAATATAGTTTCTGGTATCTTATGTGTATTATCATTTCTACTTGCAGTTTCGATTACATTTACAGATATGTTTTGGTATTTACCTGGCTTTTTTGTCATGCTATTGTCAGTGGTTTCAAGTGTTGTAGGTCTAATGAGTAGCAGCAAAGTATTTAATGGTATCACGTTATTTTTAACAATTATTTTCTTTCTTATTTTTTCAAGTCCATTATTACTTGCTTAGAAAAGAAAACGATTTTATATAATATTAATATGAATGGTAATCTTTACAGCTATTGGTGTACTCGCGATGTTCTTTGTGATTAAGCATCTTTCAGAAACACGGGGTCGCAATTTAGCTAAAATTGAACATGATTTATGGTGACGAACAGATGTTAAATCTGAATAACGTATATATATCGCTACTTCAATGATTTGGAGTAGTGATTTTTTATTTTTTTAAAAAAGGGTAAACATAAAAAAGCAATGTTATGAACGGAGGAATTAAGATGAAACAGTCAAAAGATTTAGAACGATTACTTAAATCTTTAGACGGACAAAAATATGGCGCTTATAAACGAATGAAAGGGATATATCAATTTGATCAATTCCGTCTAGCTATCGATCATGTCCAAGTCGATCCTTTTGCGCCACCTTCAAAAATGCGTGTCATTATTGAGAAACATGAGACTGAAATTCCTAATGAATTATTAGACACTAAAGATAAACGTATAGCGACTTCAGACTTTTTAACTCGAACAGTGGATACCCAGTTAAAACATTTCAATCGTACAGTGAAAGGTTCGGGTAAAAATGGGAAGATCTTTATCGATCATCCAGGACAAGAGATACTCGAACGTACATCTGTAGTGATTAATGATAAAGAGATTGAAATACGTATTGAAGTTGGACTACCGGCAGCTGGACGTAAGATTCTAGGAAAAGCAGCAGCATATACAATAATACATGGCATTCCTCAAATGGTAGAAAAAGCGATACGATATAAAAATTTAAATCAACAAGCATTGAAAGAACAAGTTGTATTAAAACTAGACCAGACCTATATTAGACAACAACTTGAAACAGAGCATTTAGTCGCATTTGTGGCAAATGGTTCAATCTTGCCAAGAAAAAGTGGTGTGTCAGACGCTCCAATGAAAGGTGCCATTCAATTCACAAGTCCTAAGAAATTTGAACATACATTCAATCTTCCAAGTGGTCGGTCAGTCACAGGGATGGCTATTCCACAAGGGATTACACTTATTGTCGGTGGAGGTTACCATGGTAAATCGACACTATTAGAAGCGCTTGAGCGTAGTGTATATGATCACATTCAACATGACGGTCGAGAATTTGTGGTGACTCAACATGATGCAATGAAAATACGTGCTGAGGATGGTCGAAACGTTGAAAATGTCGATATTAGTCCATTTATTGATAATCTGCCAGGAAAGAAAGATACGACACACTTTTCTACAGAAAACGCAAGTGGTAGTACATCTCAAGCCACAAATGTAATCGAAGCTTTAGAAGCAGAAAGTTCATTATTATTAGTCGATGAAGATACATCAGCTACCAATTTTATGATTCGTGATGGTCGCATGCAACAACTGATTGCTCCAGAAAAAGAGCCGATTACTCCATTTTCTAATAAAGTAAAATCATTATATGAAGATTATAGTGTTTCTACTATTCTTATTGTTGGCGGTTCAGGAGATTACTTTGATGTTGCTGACCAAGTGTTAATGATGGATGAATATCATTTAAAAGATGTAACAGAAGAAGCAAAAGAAATTGCGAATACTGACGGCTATAAGCGAGAAATTGATGGTGATCAGTCATTTGGAGTGCTATCTCATCGCATACCGTTAACAGATTCTTTCTCTAAAAAAGGAAAAGAAAAACGTTTTAAAGCAAAAGGATTACATTCTATTATGTATGGTCATGAGCCTATTAACCTAACAGGATTAGAACAACTTGTGGATGATAGTCAGACCAATGCTATTACGGTGATGTTAGATTACTTTAGACGTCATGGTATCAATAATCAGAATTCCATAATTCAAGCAACAAATGAAATGTATCGCTTAATTGAGCATGAAGGATTAGAAGCGCTCTCTCATTTTAATGGACATCCAGGAAATCTTGCCTTACCTCGTAAACAAGAATTTATCGGTACCTTAAATCGATATAGAGGATTGAAAGTGAAATAAAGAGAGCATATCTTATCTTTTTTAGTAGGCAGGTAGTCTTACTTTTAAAAAATTAAAAGTCTGATTAATAGTGAAGCATCTGAATTAATAACGGAAGAATACGAAAAATCACGAAAAAAAGATTAAAAAATAAATATTTACCGATTGGATATAAGTAAACCATGGACTCATTTTCTTTTATTAAAGGAAAGTGAGTCTTTTCTAATTAAACTAGCAAAAGTGTTAGGGGAGTGGAACAGTAAATTTAAAATAAATTCTATTCTACACCTTCAATATTTTAGAAATATTTGGATATTTATCATTTGATTAATCGCGCGCGATTGTTTATACTAAAATAAATCTTGCACGATTGAAAAGAGGTGTTGTATTGGACAAGAACGAGATGACTTTAGCGAATCAATTATGTTTTTCTGCATATAATGTGAGTCGCTTATTTGCTCAATTTTATGAACAACAATTAAGGCCATTTGGATTAACGTATTCTCAATATTTAGTGTTACTGGCTTTATGGGAAGAAGATAATCGAACATTACATGAGATTGGTAGACAACTTGATTTATCAAGTAATACGTTGACACCACTTTTAAAAAGATTAGAACAATCAGGATGGGTCATAAGAGAACGTTCTGAAACTGATAAACGTCAACTGATGGTGACACTTACTGAAAAAGCACACCAACAACAAGAAGCAGTTTTTGAAGCTGTAGCCGAATGTTTACCTTCAAATTTTGATAAAACGAATTATAACCAAGCAAAAGACGTATTAGAACAATTAGAACATGGTTTGAAACAACTCAATAAAAAATAAAGAAGAGGATGAGTTAAATGAAAAAATACGACGTTACATTTATTGGTAGTGGACATGCAGCTTGGCATGCAGCTTTAACATTAAAACATGCAGGTAAAGAAGTAGCAATTATCGAAAAAGAGCGTATTGCGGGAACATGCACAAACTGGGGCTGTAATGCTAAAATCTTACTTGAAAATCCATTTGAAGTATTAGAAGAAGCAACCCACTATTCAGGTATTGTTGAATCACAAGATCTTAAAGTCAATTGGTCAAACTTAATGGATTATAAACATAAAGTGATTGATCCAATGGCTGGTCATTTAAAATCATTATTTGAACAACAAGGTATTGATGTATATGATGGTGCGGGTGTAATCAAAAATGAACATACAGTTGAAGTAAATGGTGAATCTATTGAAACTGAAAATATCGTAGTTGCGACAGGTCAACATAGTAATAAATTACCTATCGAAGGTAAAGAATATACACATGATAGCCGTGACTTCTTATCGATGGAAGACACACCAAAAAGTATCACATTCATTGGTGGCGGAATTATCAGTATCGAATTTGCATCTATCATGATTAAAACTGGCGCTGACGTTCATGTGGTTCATCATACAGATGAGATTTTACCAGGATTTAACCGTAATCATGTAGATAAATTAGTTAAAAAATTAGAAGATGAAGGCGTTAAATTCTATCTAAACGAAAATACTACTGCAGTTAAAAAAGAAGGCGACGCGTTTACACTAACAACTGAATCTGGATTATCAATCCATACAGAATATGTACTAGATGCAACAGGAAGAGTTCCAAATGTTGAAGGTATTGGATTAGAAAATGTTGGCATTCATTACAGTAAAAAAGGTATTGAAGTAGATGAGTACTTAAGAACAAATGTTAAAAATATTTATGCAAGTGGTGACGTTTTAGATAAAACGATTCCTAAATTAACGCCAACTGCGACGTTTGAATCAAACTACATTGCTGCACATATTTTAGGTATGGTACAAGATGAAATTAAATATCCAGCTATTCCTTCGGTACTTTATTCGCTTCCACGTTTATCACAAATTGGTGTAACTGTAGAAGACGCAAAAGAAAATGATCAATATACAGTAAAACATGTGCCATTCGGTAAACAAATGGTATTCGAATATAAGAATGAAACAGAAGCTGAAATGTATATTGTACTAGATGAACATAAACACTTAGTAGGTGCTGAAATCTATGCAGATGCTGCCAATGATTTAGTAAACTTACTTGTATTTATCATTAATCAACGTTTAACAACTAAAGAATTAAGTCAATTGATTTTTGCTTTCCCAGGCGCTTCAACAGGCGTGATCGATTTATTAAGATTAAACATGCTATAGGTAATAATAAAACGGTTAGTCCTTGTGACTAATCGTTTTTATTACGGAAGAATGCTATGTTTAAATTTCTCTAAAATGTAAATAACTATATTGTACGAAAAATGAAACGTCATCTCATTTGGAGGGATTTATATTATGGTTAAAGAATTTGAATCAAATGGTGTTAACGTAGAAATACCAGATGAATTAGAATCAGTTGTTGCGTTAGAATATTCTTTTGTAGAAGCATTAGCTAAATTAGAATTGAATGTCACAGGTATTGCTGATGACAAAGATAAAAATAACTTAGAAGATTCTATTAAACGATTAGTAGGTAACTACACATCTGTTGGTTCACGTTTAGAGCCTGATACAGAATTAATTAAAAAAGCAGAACCACAATTAATACTAGCAGATAAAACAAGACATGAATCAATATTTGAAAAATTAAATACGGCAGCACCAACAGTATTATTAGAAAGTTTTGATGCTAACTATGACCAAAGTATTGAAACATTTAAACAAATTGCAGAACTCGTATCTAAAGAAGATAAAGGCCGTGAACTTGTTGTTCAACACAATGAAAAAGTTGAAGACTTAAGCAAAGATATTAAACTTGATAAAGACTTATCAACTATTGCTGCTGTACCAACACATGATGGCTTATATGTTCATGCATCACATTCATATGTTGGACAATTCTTGCAAAAAGTTGGTTTTAATGGTTCTATTCCTGAAGATATGGAGAACCACCTACCTGAATATATGGGTGCAGATTACTTAAAAGTAGATACAGACCGATTTGCAAGCTTCAATCCAGAACGTATATTGATTATGGTAGATGAAGATAACAAAGCAGATTATGAAAAATTAAAAGAATCAGAAGCGTGGTCAAATATTGAAGCAGTTAGAAATGATCGTGTACACGATGTAAACCGTGAACGTTGGGCAAAATATAGAGGATTAATCGCTTCAGAATTAATCTTAGAAGATTTAACAAACATTGAAGAATAATGATTAAAAAAGCGTGCATTTCAAAATGGTGAAATGCATGCTTTTTATTTTAAATATAAGCATATAACATGTTTACTTATTTAAATATTATAGAAGTAACTAAGAGAGTCACACCAGACAGACAAATTGAAGTTATACATATCACTATGAAAGGTTTAAGTGCTTTTGAAATAACTTCTTTTAAAACGATATTCAATCCTAGAGCAACCATCGCCATTAACATACATACCGTTGTAATAACATTTATAATATTCATAAGTAATGAAGGAATAGGAACAAATGTATTGATAAAAGCCATTATGATAAATCCAATGAGAAAGTAAGGAATATCGATTTTTTGTTGTACTTGGCTTGAGTGTGACTTATAACGCATATACAAAATTAAGACAATGCTTAATGGAATAAGTAAAAACACACGGCCTAATTTTCCAAGTAAAGCAAATGTCATTGCCTCTGGCCCGCCAATATCTGCTGCTAAGACGACATGAGCGATTTCATGCAAACTCACACCTGTCCAAGCGCCATAAGTTATAGTAGGTATGTTAAAAATAGCCTCGATAGCTGTATAAATAAGTGCAAATATAGTTCCAACTAGTGCAATAATACCTACACTTATTGCAATGTCTTTTTCTTTAGATTTTAAGATTGGTGCTGTAGCTGCAATAGCTGCAGCTCCACATACTCCTGTACCAATACCAAGTAGTATAGAGATATCTTGATTTCCTTTAATAATTTGATTCAAAATTAAAGTTAAACTTATTGAAAAGATAATTACGATAATATCAATAAGTAGTAATTTCCAGCCTTTACCTAGAATATCTCCCATATTTAATTTTAACCCATATAAGATAATCGCAAATTTTAATAAACGTTTCGATGCGAACGTAATACCTGGACGAATGTGTTCTGGATATCCCATCACTTGGCGATATAGCATCGCAAAAATGATAGCAATAGCTAATGCCCCAATCGTATGTAAAATAGGAAATTTAGCTAATATATAACTGATCATTGCGATCATAAATGTAAACATAATACCTTTCATAAATGAAGGCTGCGTGATTGATTTCATAGTACTTTCACCTCGATATGAAATCTTAGCACGTTATTGTTATAACGTTAAATAAATAATAAGTATAGTATATATATCAAAAATGTTATATTAGACTTAAAGGAGAATGATGCATGGATCCGTATAAGGTATTAATTGAAGTAATCAAAACAGAAAGTTTTACTAGAGCAGCAGAAAATTTATATACTTCGCAGCCTTCTGTGAGTCGTGATATTAAACGTTTAGAATTAAAATATAATGTTAAAATATTTGAATTTAAATCTCCATATTTAAAACTAACTAGAGATGGCGAAAAGCTATTACAATACGCATTGCAGCGGGAAAGTATTGAACAAGAATTATGGCAAAACTTAACATCGGAATCTGAAATCATCTCAGGCACTTTAACAATTGGAAGCAGTTATACATATGGTGAATATTTATTATCAAAACAGCTTACCAGTCTTATGCAACAATACCCTAAGTTACATATTCATTTACGTGTTAATAATTCAGATTCTGTTATAAATGATATTAAACACAACAGAGTAGATATAGGTATTGTAGAAAAGGAAATTCAAGACAATGTAATAAAATGTAAGAAAATAATAGAAGACGAAATGGTGTATATTTACAAAAAATCGGTTCAACCTAGAATGGATATATGTTTCGTTAGAGAAAAAGGGTCTGGAACAAGGTTTTATCAGGAAGTAGGTCTTTCTGAGTTAAAATTAAATCCATATTTGATAGAAATTAATAATATTAAGATTATCAAACAAATGGTAGAGGCTGGAAATGGGTTTGCGATTATTTCAAAATCAGCAATTCATCCCGAGGATTATGAAAAATTAATGATAACAACTTTAAATGTGAAACGTCACTATTACCTTGCTCAACATGTTGATAAATATATTGATAAAAATATTAGAGCTGTCATTGAAATGATTATGAAGTAGAGTATGTAAAAAAGCTGGATCTTTCTAAGGATTGAAAGGTCCAACTTTTTTATTAACACTGCGGGGTGTCTTATTTATTGTTTTTTAATTCAAAGAATTTTTCAGCTACAGCTTTACCAGATTGTGGGTTTTGACCTGTAATCACATGACCGTCAATAACAGCGAATTGACTCCAGTTGTCACTTTTTTCGTAATGTGCACCACGATTTTTAAGTTCATCTTCTGTTAAGTAAGGAACTTTATCTGCTAAGCCAACTGCTTCTTCTTCAGTATTAGAGAAACCAGTTACAGTTTTACCATTAATAATAGAATTACCTTCACTATCTGTAACATTTAATAGGCCGATAGCACCATGACATACTGAAGAAACTGCACCGTTATTTTCATAAATTTTACGTGTTAATTCTTGTAAATCTTTATTATCTTTGAAGTCCCAAATTGTTCCGTGACCACCTGCGTAATAGATAATATCATAATCTTCAGCACGTACAGCATCTGGTGTAAGTGTACTACCAAGACGTGTCATGAAGTCTTTATCTTGATAATATTTCCAATCTAACTCAGACATCATATCTTCTTGTAGACTTGCAGGATCAATAGCTGTATAGCCACCTTCTGGACTAATATAGTCGATATCATAACCATTTTTGTACAATACATCTGCAAAGTGAACGACTTCACCTAACCATAATCCAGTTGGACGATTCATATCAGGATATTTTGAAACACTTGTAACAACTACTAATGCTTTACTCATTGTATACCTCCTAAATTGTTTACGTAATTCATAATTACCCATTTTTAAGGAGGAATAACACATGCTAGGTATATTTTTTATATTAAAATTATAAATTAATGTGATTGAAAATAATGTTACAAAAATTGTTTAAAAACGTTAAATAGTGGTACATATTAATATACAATTTACCAATTCTATGAATTCGTAAAAGTGGCCTCACTAATCCATCGATTAGTGAGTTTTTTTGTATTCCAATAATAGATAAATTATACTTGTAGTAATCTTTAAATATAAAAAGGAGAGATAATAATGGCCCAAGATAATGGAAAATTAAATTGGTCAAGTTTAATCATTGGTACGTTATTACTAATTATTGCTGTGGTTATATTTAGTAATCCAGTGCAAAACTTTTATACACTTACTTGGCTGATTGGCTTACTCATTATGGTAGGCGGTGTCATTCAACTTTTATTCCGTCGTACGGCAAAAAAACTCGTAGGAGTAAATACAAAATTAATTTTAATTAATGGTATTATCGATTTAATTTTTGGAATTCTTGTTGTATTTAATGTTGGAGCAAGTTCAGTATTCTTTGTATTTATGTTTGCGTTTTGGTTTATTTTCAGTTCGGTTATCGGTCTGTTTACCATATCACAACAACATCAATTACGCGGTTTATCAATTATCGTAAATATCCTAGGTATTATTTTAGGGATAATCTTATTATTTAACCCAATGATGGGTATGATTTTTGTGTCAACATTAATCGCACTTACATTCGCAATCCTAGGTGTGACATACGTGATTGATGGCCTAGCATAATATATTTAAACGTATTAAACTTTAAACTCTTCACTGTTGTAAAGTGAGGAGTTTTTCTTTTAAAAAGAATATCTACTGTGTTGAATGAAAAGTAAAGTTGATATACAGAATATGACGTAAGTATTAGAATGATAATTGATAAAACATATGAACATGTTTAGGAGGAACTATCGTGAATTACAATTTTGATGAAATCATTGATCGTCGTTATACAAATTCAATGAATGTGGAAGGCTATAAAGGTTATCTTTTTGGTAATACAGATACGTCAGATTTAAAAGATAATGATGAACTGATTCGTATGTGGGTAGCAGATATGGACTTTAGTACACCAGAAGTCGTATTAAATGCGATTCGTGAACGTTTAAATAAGAAAATTTTAGGCTACACAAACGTCTTCGGTTCTGAATATTATGAAGCTTTTGTTTCTTGGACAAAGAAACGTTATGGTTTCACTTTTCCTCAAGAGCATCTTGTATTCTCTCATGGTATTGTGGCTGGGTTAATTGAACTTGTAGGTTATATTTGTGATAAGGATGATAAAGCATTAATTTTTACGCCGAGTTATGGCCCATTTAAAATGGCATGTGATAAAAATCATATTTCAACAGTATACTCTCCACTAATCAATCATCATGGATATTATGAGATTGATTTTGACGATGTACGTAAAAAAATAGAGACAGAAAATATTAAATTATGCATTTTTGCGAATCCACATAATCCAACGGGACGTGTCTGGTCAGAAGAAGAGTTAGCCACATTGGGTCAAATTATGAAAGACAATGATGTATGGCTCATTTCAGATGAAATCCATTGTGATATCAAACGTTCAGGTCAATCACATATGCCATTTGCCAAAGCTGTCCCAGATTACGACAAAATCATCACTACTATGTCTCAAAGTAAAGCCTTCAACATTGCAGGTTTGATGTTTTCAAATATCATTATTCAAAATGAATCACTTCTAAAAACTTGGAACACCCATCACTTTGGTACAGAAAATCCTCTAAGTGTGGTTGCCACGCAAGCTGCTTATGAAAAAGGGGAAGATTGGTTACAAGCAATGAATAATTATTTAGATGATAATTTTAACTATTTAGCAGATTTCCTAGAAAAAGAACTGCCGCATGCAGAATTTAAAATTCCAGAGGCGACGTATTTAGCTTGGGTAGATTTAAGCTATTATATTAAAGAAAAAGATATTGATGAATCAATGGCGAAATTCTTTATTAAAAACGCTGGTGTCATCATTGAAGGCGCAGAGCAATTTGTTCATAACGCAGAGGGTCACATTAGAATTAATATTGCAGTGCCTAGAGAAGTGATGAAAAAGGGACTACAAAAAATAAAAGCGGCTTTAGTTTAAATGGAAGTGATATATCATGGCTATTATTGAACCCTCACACATAGGTCATACACCATTTCAACAATTATTAGGTCATCATGAGGACATTATGAAGACGTGGTCAGCATTGAGTGACACACTAGAAAATACTAGTGCTTTAAACGCAGAACTCAAAGAAGAGATACGCCGTATGCTAGCGCAGAAAAATGGTTGCCAATATTGTAAAGCAAAAGGCAAGCCTACCGGGAGTCTAACAGATGAAAAATCAGCAATATGCATTGGATTTACAGAAGTCTATATCAAGCTGGGAGATCAAATACCTACAACGTATACAGAAATCTTAAAGTCTCATTTATCAGATAAAGAAATTGTCGAACTTATTACGTTCATCACATTTACAAATGCCCAACAACAATTTGGTGCGATTATGAAATTGCAACCTTAAATAAAAGGACTCTAGCTTAGGTTAGAGTCCTTTTATAGTTTTAATTTAAAATAATATATAAAGTGAATACGAATTCATATTATTTTTATCGAAATTATATTGACTTTCATTATTTATAAAAGTAATATTTTAATATAATTCTGAAAATTCGGACATAAAATAAGGGAGAAATAAATAGCATTTGGGAGGTTATGTATGGGAAACCATTTAGTTTTACAATCAGATTTTGGTTTGGGGGATGGAGCAGTTAGTGCAATGTATGGAGTAGCATACACTGTGAGTGAAGATATAGAAATTAATAATTTGACTCATGATATTCCACCTTATGATATCTGGGTAGCTTCATACCGTTTATATCAAACAGTAAAATATTGGCCAAAAGACACAGTATTTGTTTCTGTAGTTGATCCTGGCGTTGGAAGCGATCGTCGTAGTATTGCTTGTCTTACTAAATCAGGACATTATATTATTACACCAGATAATGGCTCATTAAGTCATATTAATTATTATGAGGGCATTGAAAAGGTTATTGCAATCGATGAAGTAGTCAGTCGACTTCCTCATTCAGAGGAAAGTCATACATTCCATGGAAGAGATGTTTACGCCTATAATGGAGCAAGATTAGCTTCTAAACAAGTAGAATTTGAAGATTTAGGGCAATCAATTAGTTTAAATTCAATTGAAAAATTAGACATTACTGAAGCTATCGAAAGTGAATCTGAACTTTCTGGAAGTATCGATGTACTAGACATTCGTTTTGGATCGCTATGGACTAATATACCGCTCTCTTATTTAAAAAACGCAAATATTTCACATGGTGATGAATTAATTGTAAAAATCTACCATAAAGAAAAAAGAGTATATCAAAATATAATTAAATTTGTTCGTTCATTTGCTGATGTAAATGTAGGAGAACCATTAGTTTATGTCAATTCATTAGTTAATATTGGGGTTGCAGTCAACCAAGATTCTTTTTCAGATTTATACCACATTGGTACAGGTAATGATTGGACAATTAAATTATCAAAAGCACCAAAATTTTAAAGGAGGAAAATGTTTTATGAAAAATGAAGGTATTTCAGTTAAAACCATTGTCGCTATAGGTATTGGCGCAGCTGTATTTGTAATTTTGGGTAGATTTATCGTAATACCAACTGGATTTCCAGATACGAATATTGAAACAACTTATCCATTTTTAGCATTATTATCTGTAGTATTCGGACCAATCACAGGATTACTTACTGGACTAATTGGTCATGCAATTAAAGATTTTACAATGTATGGAAGTGCATGGTGGAGTTGGGTAGTATGTTCTGGTCTTATTGGTTTTTATTATGGATGGATTGGTAAAAAAATTAATTTATCTTCAGGCCAATTTTCATTTAAAAATATTGTTTTCTTTAATGTGGCACAAGTTATTGGAAATATTGTATGTTGGGCAATTATTGCGCCAATTTTAGATATTTTAATTTATAGTGAACCTGCTAATAAAGTATTTACACAAGGTATTTTGTCAGCGACACTTGATATTATTGCAGTAGGAATTATTGGGACTATCCTTCTAAAAGCTTATGCAGCTACTCAAATTAAAAAAGGTAGCCTTAAAAAAGATTAATTTGAAAATTTATCGAGAAAACATATTGAAATGTTTTCTCGATTTTCTCTATAATCAGTAAATACTAGATAAGGAGAATTTATGTATATGGCCGAACCGATTATTTCATTTAAAAATGTAAATTTTAAGTATCATAGTCAGGCAGAACCTACACTTCACAGTATAAACATTAATATTTATCCTGGAGAAAAAGTATTGGTAGTTGGCGCATCAGGTAGTGGTAAATCAACATTTATCAATTGTATTAATGGTTTAATTCCAAATAAATATGAAGGTGAATTAACTGGAAAAATAGAGATTAAAAGTAAAAATACTAATGATTACACATTTCATGAACGTTCGAATGTCGTAGGAACAGTACTACAAGATACAGATGGACAATTTGTAGGGCTGACAGCAGCTGAAGATATGGCGTTTATTCTTGAAAATAATAATATTTCAAACAGAGAAATGAAAGATAGCGTAAACCATTGGGCGAAAATCGTGGGTATTCAGCAACATTTATCTAAAAGGCCTCAAGATTTATCTGGAGGTCAAAAACAACGAGTTTCTTTAGGAGGTATATTAATTCATCAAACGCCCATTTTATTATTTGATGAACCATTAGCGAATCTTGATCCCAAGACTGGTCAAGAAACGATACATTTATTAGAAGAAATACATCACAAAACAAATTCTACTATTTTGATGGTTGAACATCGTTTAGAAGAAGCTTTAAATCAAACATTTGATCGAGTCATCTTATTTAATGAAGGTAAGATTATAGCTGATACTACGCCAGATCATTTGCTTAAAACTAATCAACTATTAGAAGCAGGTATTCGTGAACCTTTATATGTTACTGTTATGAAATATGCTAATGTACCATTAAAGAATTTAGATAATATTTCGAATAAAGAAAAAATATTAGAGTTTAAAACTGTTCAAAATTCGATACTGTCATGGTTTAACCATATAAAAATTAGAGAAATAGAAAATAGTAATAATGAAACATTACTAAGTTTGTCTAACATTACATATCAATATAATAAACGAGGCGTCAAAGTATTAAATAATGTTAATTTAGATATTAATAATAAAGAAATGATAAGTATTGTAGGTCATAATGGAGCCGGAAAATCCACACTTGCTAAAGCTATATGTGGATTTTTAAAAACTAAAGGTAAGATGTATTGGGAAGACAAACGGTTTGATAAATTGTCTATTAGCGAACGGTCTAGTTATGTAGGTTATGTTATGCAAAATCCAAATCATATGATATGCGAAAAAATGATTTATGATGAAGTTGCATTAGGATTAAGGCTTCGAAATATTGATGAAGAGAAAATTAAAGAAAAGGTTCATAGTGTTTTAAAAATATGTGGTTTGTATTCATTTAGAAATTGGCCAATTGCGGCACTGAGTTATGGACAAAAAAAACGTGTAACCATTGCATCAATACTTGTATTAGATCCTAAAGTTATAATTTTGGACGAGCCCACTGCAGGGCAAGATTTCTATCATTATACTGAAATGATGGAATTTCTTAGTAAGTTAAACCAGCAGGGTAAAACAATTATAATGATTACACATGATATGCACTTATTAGTAGAATACACAGAACGTACAATCGTAGTATCTGAAGGACAAATTATAGCAGATTCAACTCCAATTGACGTTTTGTTAAATAACGAATTGTGCGTGCAAGCTTCGCTACATACGACATCTTTATATGATGTAGCAAGAAAGTTAGATATCCAAAAACCTCAAGAATTTGTAAAAAAATTCATAGAATATGATAAAGAGGTGAGATAAATATGTCTGATTTAAATACATTAGGATATCATCCGGGTACAAGTTCTATTCATCATTTAAATGCAACAGCTAAGTTAGTATTCTTTTTATTAGTTTCTGTTTCAGCAATGATTACATATGATACAAGGTACTTGATTGTAGTAGCTATCATATCCATTTTATTATTTAAAGTGTCTCACCTTAAATGGTATCAAGTAAGTTTCGTGGTGAAATTTATATTTTTCTTTACTGTCTTGAATTTATTTGCAGTGTATCTATTTGATCCTGAATATGGAGTTCGCTTATATGATGAAAGAGATATTATTTGGAATGGAGTAGGACGATTTACGATTACATCTCAAGAATTATTTTATTTATCTAATTTACTATTAAAATATATTTGTACTATTCCTTTAGCTCTAGTATTCTTACTTACTACAAATCCAAGTCATTTTGCGGCTAGTCTGAATAAAATAGGAGTTAATTATAAAATTAGTTATGCAGTCGCTTTAGCATTAAGATATATACCAGACATACAAGAAACGTACTTTAATATTTCTCAGGCACAACAAGCGAGAGGGTTTGAAATGTCTAAAAAAGTAAATTTACTAAATAGACTTAAAGGGGCTTCTAAAATTGTCTTACCATTAATTTTTTCGAGTTTGGATAGGATTGAAATAATAAGTACGGCTATGGAATTACGCCAATTTGGACAACATAAATCGCGTACATGGTATGTAAGTGAACCTTTTAAAAAGAAAGATATTATTGTAATCTTTATAGCATTACTTTTTATTGTGATAGTAATAACATTATTTTATATAAATGAAGGTAGATTCTATAACCCTTGGAAATAACTAAAAATAACTCCCCGTAACGTTAGAGTTAGTGGGGAGTTTATATTTAAATTAGAAGAAAAAGTTCCAAATCGTCTGCAAGGTATGGTTTTCGATAATAATAAATAAACCAAGTCCAATATAGACCACTGCCATTATCCAACGACTGAACTTCTCTACAGTTTCTCCGATTTCAGGAATAGATGCAAGCTTCTGTGCAGTAAACACTAAGACATAGATTAAAATTAAAAAGACGATTAATGTCACAATGAGTTCAGAGACACTTAATGTGACAAAGTAAGGGACAAATAATCCGATGTTATCTGCTCCGCAACTTGCGATCGTCACTAACGCAACCGTGCCAATTAGTTTAGTTAATCCGTGTTTGTCTAGTTCTTGTTTCGCTCTTTTTTCTCCTTCACAATCATCAAAAATAGCTACTTTTAATCCTAAATAGATAGGAATAAGACCAAGTAATCCTAAAATCCATTTTTCAGGCACATAATTTAAGACAAAGGCAAAGAATAAACTTACGACAATCAATGTCACAGATCCTACATATTGACCAATATAAATATTTCTATATTCTTTTTTTGTCTGTGCTCGCGCGAAAAAAATAAGCAAAATAACAAGTAAGTCGACTGCAGTTGCGATATACAATATCGCAGCAGTAATGATAGTTTGAATCATAGTTTAACTGTCCTTTTAAAAGTGATATTGAATAAAGTATAACGCATTTCAAATAAGAATTATATAGATTTTATTTTAAAATTTTCACCAAATTTTTAATGTCTACTTGCATGGAAAAAATAAAAAACAATAAATACTAAATAATTTGAAAATTCAAAATATAAAGTGTAAAATGAAAATGAAGAGATTAGAAAGCGCTTACAAATATCTCTTTATAATAAAATGATAAAAGTTCTCTTACGGAAGGAGGCGTTCATTCATGAGTGAATCATATGATTTGATTGTGATTGGTGCAGGACCTGGAGGGTATGTATCAGCCATTCGTGCCGCACAATTGGGTAAAAAGGTGGCAGTCATCGAAAAATTCAATGCTGGAGGCACTTGTTTAAATGTGGGTTGCATTCCATCTAAAACATTATTAGAACACGGGGAAAAAGCACATAGCATTCAAGTTGCGAATGACTGGGGAATGACGACGAAAGAATTAAATATCGATTTTCCTAAATTTGTACAACGTAAAAAGAAAGTCGTACAAACACTTACGGGTGGCGTTAAACAGTTACTAAAGAAAAATAAAGTAGCTTATATTGAGGGAGAAGCAAGCATTTCAAAAGACTTAAACGTAAAAGTAAATAATGAAACGTATCAAGGTAAAGATATTATTTTAGCGACAGGTAGTAAACCATTTGTACCACCTATTGAAGGATTAGATAACGTCGATTATGAAACAACCGATACATTTTTCGATTTAAAACAACTACCTAAACAGTTAGCAGTGATTGGCGGTGGTGTCATCGCAACAGAACTCGCTTCATCAATGGCCGATCTTGGGGTGAAAGTAACCATTGTTGAAGTGGCAGATGATATTTTACTTACTGAAATTGATGATACACGTGAGTTATTAAAAGCTCATTTAGAAAATCAAGGTATTAACATTATTACAAAGGCGAAAATTAAAACAGTAGATAAAACTAAAATTGTACTCGATGGTCAAGATGACGTCAGCTTCGACACGTTACTTGTCGCGACAGGTAGACAACCGAATACACAAGTGGCTAAAGATTTAAATTTAGAGATGGATGGCAAGTTCTTTAAAGTGGATGACCATTATCAAACAAGTCAAAAACATGTCTATGCGATTGGTGATTTAGTCAAAGGTTATCAACTTGCACATGCTGCAAGTGCACATGGTATTCATGTAGCAGAAACACTTGCTGGAGAACACCCACCACTTGTTCGTCAAGAAAACATTACACGTTGTATTTATACACGACTTGAAGCGGCATCCATTGGCTTATCAGAAGAACAAGCAAAAGAAGCGGGATATGATGTGAAAGTCACACAATCAGCGTTTCAAGGTAATGCGAAGGCGCTCATTAAAGGGGAAAACGAAGGAATTATAAAATTAGTTATTGATCAAACATATGGGGAAATACTCGGCGCCTTTATGGTAGGTCCTCATGCGACAGACTTAATTGGCGAAGTCCTAGGAGTAAAAGCGTCAGAAGGTACCATCTATGAATTATCCGAAATAATTCAACCACATCCCGCATTATTAGAAGCGATTGGCGAAGGTGGGGATGCATACTTTGGTTCTGCAATTCACATGTAGTTATTACACTTACGCCCTATGAAAGATAGGAGGAATTGACAATGAAAATGGAAAAAGAACAAGCACGTTGGATTTATAAAACAATGAATGAAATTCGATTTTTTGAAGAGAAGGTACACAAAATTTTTAGTGATGGTCAAATCCCAGGATTTGTACATTTATATGTCGGTGAAGAAGCCGTTGCCACAGGTGTCATGTCACAACTAACTGACGATGATTATATTACAAGTACACACCGTGGTCATGGACATGCTATCGCAAAAGGTTGCGATTTAAACGGTATGATGGCAGAAATCATGGGTAAACGTGATGGTTTAGGTCATGGTAAAGGTGGCTCAATGCATGTTGCCGAAATTGACAAAGGGATGCTCGGTGCCAATGGTATCGTAGGCGGTGGCTTTGGTCTTGCGATTGGTGCAAGTATTTCAATTATCAATCAAGGTAAAGACAATGTTGCCGTATGCTTCTTTGGTGATGGTGCCGCAAATGAAGGCACATTTCACGAAGGTTTAAACTTCGCTTCAATTTTAAACTTACCAGTTATCTTTGTCTGTGAAAATAACCAATTCGCTGAAGGTACGACACATGACTATGCAAGTGCATCTGAAACGATTGCTGAACGTGCTTCTGCATATAATATGCCAGGCGTACGTGTGGATGGCATGAATGTTTTAGAAGTCTATCAAGCGACACAAGAAGCAGTAGAACGTGCTAAAAAAGGGGAAGGTCCTACATTAATCGAATGTGATACGTATCGTAAATATGGTCACTTTGAAGGTGACGAACAAAAAGTTAAATCACCAAATGATCGTAATGCGGATAAAAATGCCACTGTAGAATTCAGAAAACAAGCGATTGAAGAAGGTTGGTTAACTGAAGAAGAAGCAGACGATATTGAAAAAACAGCTGAACAAGCCGTAGAAGATGCTGTGAAATTTGCGGACGAAAGTGAATTACCAGATGAAGATTCACTATACAAAGATGTTTTTGCATAACAAACCTTTAAAGCACTAAAATGAAGAAATAGATAAGAACGAACCTAACCAGACGAGGAGGTTTTTACGATGAGTGAAGAACGTAAATTAACATTTATGGGCGCGATTAATGAAGCGATTGATCAATCTATGGAGAAAGATGAAAATGTCATCTTAATTGGTACAGACGTTTCAGGTGGCGCAAAAGTAGAACATATTCAAGACGACGATACATTTGGTGGCGTATTCGGTGTTACAAAAGGACTGGCTAAAAAATATAGTCGTAAACGAGTGATTGATACACCTATTTCTGAACATATTACATTAAGTGCAGCTGTAGGGGCTGCTGCAACAGGATTACGTCCCATCGCAGAACTTATGTTTAACGACTTTATCGGATTTGGTTTAGATCCAATTTTAAACCAAGGTGCAAAAATGAGATATATGTTTGGTGGTAAAGCTAAAATTCCATTAGTAGTACGTACCGTTCATGGCGCTGGCGCAAGTGCGGCAGCACAACACTCTCAATCTCTATATAATATGTTCGCAACAATTCCAGGTGTTAAAGTAGTTGTACCATCAAATCCATATGATGCAAAAGGATTATTAATGTCAGCGATTCAAGATGATAACTTAGTTGTATTTTCAGAAGATAAAACATTACTTGGCCAAAAAAGTAATGTGCCTGAAGAACCTTATACGATTGAGATTGGTAAAGCCAATGTCACACGAGAAGGTGATGATTTAACGATTGTCGCAATTGGTAAAATGGTTGCAGTGGCTGAAGAAACAGCTGATCGACTTGAAGAAGATAATGTTTCAGTAGAAGTCATTGATTTACGTTCAGTGTCTCCATGGGATCAAGATACAGTGTTAGAATCAGTGAAAAAAACAGGTCGCTTAATTGTTATTGATGAATCAAGTCCACAATGTAACATTGCTGGCGACGTCGCTTCTGTCATTGGTGATATCGGATTCGATTATTTAGACGGTCCAATCAAAAAAGTAACAGCACCAGATACACCAGTACCATTTGCATCAAACTTAGAAGCGACATATATTCCAAATGCAGATAAAGTATTAGACGTAGCATCTGAATTAGTTGATGACTTAAAAAAGGCTAACGCGTAGGGAGGTGTATCACAATGAGTGAAAATATTATTATGCCAAAACTCGGTATGACAATGAAAGAAGGTACTGTAGAAGAGTGGTTTAAATCAGAAGGTGATACAGTAGAAGAAGGCGAAAGCATTGTCACAATTAGCTCTGAAAAATTAACCAACGATGTCGAAGCACCTGCAAGCGGAACATTACTAAAAATCAAAGTGCAAGCAGGCGAAGATGCAAAAGTAAAAGCAGTGCTTGGTATCATCGGAGAAGAAGGCGAAGACATAGGAAGCGATGACGATGATTCTGAAGAAACTACCCAAGAGAATAAAGATAACGACACAACTTCTGAAAATCAACAAGCATCTTCAAATGAAGAACAATCTGATAAAAAAGATACAGAAAACAAAGCGAAGCCTGAACAACGAAAACGTATCTTTATCTCTCCATTAGCACGTAATATGGCTGAAGATAAGGACCTTGATATCACAAGAATCAAAGGTACAGGTGGAAATGATCGTATTACAAAATTAGATGTTCAACGTGTAGACTCAGAAGGCTATGATTATGAAGGTGAAGCGGGTACGTCTGACGAAAGTGTATCTTCAACGACGCAAAACTTCGATGTGTCTAGCATTGGTGAAGGTCTAAACCCAATGCGTCAACGTATTGCTCAAAATATGCGTCAAAGTCTTAATAATACTGCTCAATTAACATTACATCGCAAAGTCAATGCAGATCGCTTATTAGACTTTAAAGCTCGATTATCTGAAGAATTAAAAGATGCAGATCAAGATGTAAAATTGACAGTCACAGCTTTATTAGCTAAAGCAGTAGTCCTAGCACTTAAAGAATATGGCGCAATGAACGCTCGTTATGAAAACGGTGAATTAACAGAATACGATGATGTACATTTAGGTATTGCGACATCACTTGAAGATGGTCTTATGGTGCCAGTCATTGATAATGCAGATACTAAAAGTATTGGCACTTTAGCAAAAGAAATTAAAACATCAGCTGAAGCAGTACGTGAAGGAAATACAGGTGACGTTCAACTGAGTGACGCTACATTTACAATTACGAATATGGGTGCAAGTGGTATCGAATACTTCACACCAATTTTAAATTTAGGTGAAACAGGTATCTTAGGTGTCGGTGCTCTAGCTAAAGAACTTGTTCTTGAAGGAGATAATGTAAAACAAATCTCTCGTATCCCATTAAGTTTAACATTCGATCATCAAATCTTAGATGGCGCAGGCGCAGCTGATTTCTTAAAAGTACTTGCTAAATATATTGAAAATCCATATTTATTGATGTTATAGATAATAAATAACTTTTTATCATGAAGTCCCCAGGAGTCTAAAGTACTTCTGGGACTTTATTTATACTCAACTATCTTACATTATAAGTTAGTTGACGGAGCTATTATTTTATACTATCTTATATTATAAGATAGTTAGTAAAAGGTGATCACATGACAATATCTAATCAAATGATGAAAGGACTTTTAGATGGGGCAATATTAGGTCTTATTGCAAAAGGAGAAACGTATGGATATGAAATTCTTGAGAAATTAAAGGAACATCAATTTCCCGAAATTAGTGACGGCAGTATTTATCCGGTACTTTTAAGATTAGATAAAAAGGGCTATGTACATACAACCATGCGTAAATCCGACAACGGTGGACCTAAACGTAAGTACTATACTATTTCAGAAAGTGGACTCAAAGAACTACAACAGTTTAAGAAAAAGTGGCAAGCGCTTAATGAAGGTATGAATCATATATTCAGGAGTGATAATAATGATAAGTAAAGAAAAAGAAGACTACTTATTTAAGTTAAAGGCTGAACTTTTATTTAGAGGCAAAGATGAACATGAGGTTAATGATATTATAGAAGAGTTAAGAGATCATTTCGAACTTGCTGAAAAGAATCACGATGATGTTAGTGATATTCTAAATACGCCAGTAAAAGATTATGCTGATCAATTCTCAGAATATATAATTTTAACTAGGGGGTTATTTAAATATTTAGCTTTATTTTCAGCATTTATGCTAGCTATTTTTATTATCCCAAACTTTTTTACAGAACAACTTAATGTGACAATTGGTTTTATTATTAATATCTTATTTATCTTTTGTATAACTACGATTTTACCTTTTTTCTTAATTAGAAACGGTCTTGTAAAGTATGGAGAGCAACGACGAGTATATATTTATGCTTTTATATGGGGTGCAGTTATTTTTGGTCTCATCTTATTAAGTACGTATCTTACAAAACGCTATTCCATTTATCATATCATTACACTAACTGAATCAAAGAGTGTGATCATAGGACTGATTCTGTTATTAATTGTAATGACTTTATGTTTTATGTTGAAACAGCGTTTGTTTGCTTTAGTGATATTCATTGTTTGTTTACCAGATATAATTGGGTGGGTAGTTAAAATATGCAGTCGCTCAGAATCTCAATCTATTATTGTTTCATTAATCGTAGCCATTGCTTTATTGTTAATATTGAATATTGCATTTTTCATCTCTACATTTAAAAAACGTAAAAATAAAGTGAAGGAGTGATTCATTATGTCAGAAAACCAAAATCAAGGTTGTATAAAATGTGGTCATACAGAAGTAGAAGAAGGTACATTATCTGCAACAGGCTCAGGATTGTCTAAATTTTTAGATGTACAACATAATAATTTTAAGACGATAACTTGTAAAAATTGTGGATATACCGAATTTTATAAACAAGATAGAAACAGAAGTAGAGACTTTATTGATTTGTTCTTTGGAGGATAAGTCAAAGGAATAAAACAGCAGTAACCCTTATGGGTGCTGCTTTTTCAATCTTTGGGTAAGACTTCGGGTTGTGTGAAGTTAGACTTTCGGATGTCTAAAAGTTATAAAAATATTTAATATAATGACTTGATATTCTTGGAATTTTAAGTCATTGTATAAGTATAGGTTAAGTAACCTATAATTTAATAATCTCTGCTAGGGGTGCTTTATATTGCTGAAAGGAACATCATGTTCCAACCCTTTGAACCTGATCTAGTTAATACTAGCGTAGGGAAGCCAGTGAGTCACTTTACAATGACATATGGATGTTTTCATAATTTGATGAAAAGGTCAATTTAACGATGAATCATTTTCTTCATTATGATACTTACATATATTTTCGTATATATTCACTTATTCTTATGCATTCAGTATTAAGCTGAATGCTTTTTTTATGAATTATATAATCAGTGATATTAGACCCTTCTAGTAACCTAACTTAGGAGGCATTGTTAATGAAACAAGAAAAAATCAATTTTAAAAGAACGTTCCCAGCAAGTAAACGTATTTTTAAAAAAGGTGAAGGTAATGATAGTGATATTTTTGTACCATTTCGAGAAATTGAACTTTCTGATACCCAATTAGAACAACGTAGTTTTCAAAATGAACCTGTCGTAGTGTACGATACAGCAGGTCCTTATCATGATGACAGTTATGAGGTTGATATCAATCATGGACTTCCAAAGGTTCGCGATGCATGGATTGAAGCACGTGAAGACGTTGAACATTATGAAGGTCGCCGTATTCAATCGATTGATAACGGTTTTTCAAAAGAAGGCCATAAAAACTATGTAGCTCATCCATTCGAATATCAACCAAGACGTGGCAGTAAAGATACACCAGTTACACAAATGTACTACGCTAAACAAGGGATTATCACTAAAGAAATGAAATTTGTAGCAATTAGAGAACAAGTGGAACCAGAATTTGTAAGGGAAGAAATTGCGAGAGGACGCGCGATTATTCCTAATAATATCAATCATCCTGAATCTGAACCAATGATTATTGGTAAAAACTTCTCTGTAAAAATCAACGCGAACATTGGTAACTCTATTGTGTCTTCATCTATTGAAGCAGAAATTGAAAAATTAGTTTGGGCCACACATTGGGGTGCAGATACGATTATGGATTTATCTACAGGAAAAAATATCCATACAACTCGTGAGTATCTCTTACGTAACTCACCTGTACCAGTAGGAACAGTGCCCATCTATCAAGCGTTAGAAAAAGTAAATGGGGTGGCAGAAGATTTAACATGGGAAGCGTATAGAGATACATTAATTGAACAAGCTGAACAAGGGGTCGATTATTTTACTATTCACGCAGGATTACGTCTTCACTATATTCCATTAACTGTTGATCGTTTAACTGGGATTGTTTCTCGTGGTGGCTCAATTATTGCACAATGGTGTCTTGCACATCACGAAGAAAGCTTTTTATATACACACTTCGATGAGATTTGTGAAATCTTAAGTCAATATGATGTTGCTATTTCTCTAGGAGATGGTTTACGACCTGGTTCAATTTATGACGCTAACGATGAAAGTCAATTTGCGGAGTTGAAAACGTTAGGTGAGTTAACGGATATTGCTTGGAAACATAATGTGCAAGTTATGATTGAAGGTCCAGGGCATATTCCAATGCATAAAATTAAAGAAAACCAAGATTTAGCAGATTTTTATTGTAAAGAAGCACCATTTTATACATTAGGACCTCTTGTAACAGATATTGCACCAGCATATGACCATATTACATCTGCCATTGGTGCTGCTCAAATTGCGAGTCATGGTACGGCAATGTTATGTTACGTGACACCTAAAGAACATTTAGGTTTACCAAATAAAGATGACGTACGTGATGGTGTGGTCACTTATAAAATTGCAGCACATGCAGCAGATTTATCTAAAGGCTTACCAGGGGCAACAGAACGCGACGATGCAATTAGTAAAGCGCGCTTTGAGTTTCGTTGGATTGATCAATTCAACCTCGCGTTAGATCCTGATCGAGCGAGAGAATTTCACGATGAAACATTACCAGCAGAATCAGCGAAAATTGCACATTTCTGTAGTATGTGCGGACCAAAATTCTGTTCAATGCGCTTATCACATGATATTCGCGATTCCTACAAAGAACAACTTGAAGGCATGAAAGAGAAAGCCGAAGAATTTAGAGAAGGCGGCAATAGAATATATCATTAATGATAATGGTAAAGAGGTAGCGATATAAATTGCTACCTTTTTTTTAAAAATTCTTCTAGATATATCCATTTCGTTTAACTACTGATACGATAGAGTTATACATATTTCCAGGGTAATATTGCTAGGAGGGTTTAGCATGGATAATCATGCAGAATTTAAAAAAGGAATTTTATTTGCGTTAGGGGCGCATTTATTATGGGGGATTCTACCTATTTATTGGAGATTCATTCACGGTATTAGCGCATTTGAAATTTTAGCATATCGCATTATCCTTGCGATGGTTTTTATGATTCTAATGATTTTTGTATTAAAAAAATCACAAGCGCTTAAACATGATATCAATCAACTCGTAGCACATCCGATTCAACTTGTTGCGATTATTATTGCAGGTTATGTGATTACGATTAACTGGGGAACATTCATTTGGGCAGTGTCTAATGGTCATGTGCTACAAACCAGTTTAGGTTATTATATTAATCCATTAGTGAGTGTCTTACTCGCATTTATTTTCTTAAAAGAGCGTTTCAATAAGTTTGAAACGTTAGCGATTGTATCAGCCGTAATTGGCGTCATTTACATGACAATGAAGATAGGAGAATTTCCAATTATTTCTTTAATGTTGGCATTCTCATTTGGGATTTACGGTTTACTAAAAAAATTGGTACGTGTTGAAGCAATGAGTGGGATTGCGATTGAATGTATTGTGACAGCACCAGCAGGACTGATTTATATCATTTATTTATGGCAAGCACACCAATCATCAGTCGGTTTGAATATGAGTACATTTTTACTCTTATTCTCTGGAGCGGTAACAGCTGTCCCACTTATTTTATTCTCAGCGGGCGCTCGTCGCATTCCGCTATCACTGACAGGATTTATTCAATACATTAGTCCAACGATTATCTTTTTACTCGGTATCTTCGTATTTAAAGAAAAATTCGATATCCACCAATTCATTACATTTATCTTTATTTGGATTGGTATTGCGCTTTATAGTATCTCTCAATATATTAAAATGAAACGTAGTCCTAGACCAGAATAAAAAACAAGCCACCCCTCACTACTTGATGAGTGAAGGATGGCTCTATTTATCATCTATAAAAAATATTTAAATTAGCCTAAAGAACCGTTACCAGTTTGGTTTTCATTTTTAAGGTTTTTATAAAAAACGCCAGCAAATACTGCTACGATAGCAATAATGCCAATATATTCAGAAATTTTACGTCCTGGTGATTTATATCCAGCCATAATATGACCTCCATTTATTAAGTTTTACGTAGTTAAAGCGTATAGTGAAGTATTCCCGTTTTCAAAATAAAAAAACATGTCCATCGTTAATTTTAATAAAGGTATTGTAGAGTGAACAAGATACATAGCTACATCAATGATCTTCATTATAGACAATACCTCCTTTAAATCTAAGAATCTGCACGACATATTCTTCATTATTTTTATTATTTACATTTCTAGCAATTGATACCATGTCATGACGTTTTTTAACTTTTCATAGGATGACTACTGATATAGAAAGAAGTACCGTTAATAGAATGAAGCAGAAGTATGACAAATAAACATAGGTATTATCTATTAAGTTTCTTCGCAAAGTAAGCAAAATAACTCATCATTATAGCGAAAACAACAGATGAAATGAAACAACGCACAATACCTAGATCTAATTTTAAAAGTCGTTGTGCTAAATAAAAGATTATAAAATAAACGATAAAAAAGTATAGGAAATAACGTATTGTTTTCATTAGTTCTCTCCTTATCAATTAAAATATGTATGATTTAAGGCTAACATGTGTTGAATACAAATTAAAAATAATGAAAGAATAAAAAGTAGAGTAATATTATAAGTATTATATAATTAATTGGATTTTCAATTAATTATATTTCAATAAATTTATATTTTAATTTATAAAAATTTGAATATTTGAGTGTAATATTATATATTAAAGGTGGAAGTTCATTATAATTCTATAAGAGGAGTGATCCATAATGAAGAAATTTGCAAAAGCAATGGTCGTTGGTGGTATTACTTTAGGAACAGTATTAGGGTTTAATGTAACTGAGCATAACGGTGTATCAAATGAAGCACAGGCACAAACACATACGTCACAAGGCTATTATTATCATTATCATGGTTATACAAAGTCAGGTGGCGAATTCGTATTAAATCACACGTTCTATAATGCGTTAAAAGCTGGAAATGTAACATTTAACGGAATTAAAGTGAATGAGCAGTATCAAAACGGTACATCAACAAAAAAAGTATATGACCAAACATTTAATCAAGTCAAAGGCAACACAGCAGCAATGATTGATTTTAAGGTCGCACCTAAAAAAGTAAGCTTAGAACAAGTGAAAGACGTTTACGGAGATCATTATCAATATCAACCATCACTGACTGAGAAACAAACAGATGAAACAAATGGACTATACGGTTACACAGTAGGCAAAGGTCATATTACATTCCATGTTACGGATGGCTACGTGGATCATGTTACTGTGTCATAATAAAAGATATAAAAGAACAGCACCTCATCGCGAGGTGCTGTTCTTTGTGTTAATCAAGTATATTGATGAATGTCATAATGAAAGTTAATATACAAGCAATGATAATGACTAACTTTCCTTTTTCTGTTTTCTCATGTCCATGTTGGTACTCTCGTAAAACAAATAACCATGAAATGATAACTAGCAATCCTAAAATAATACTGACAAATGAGTTATATTTTAAATTTTATAATTCTATTTATATTAATATGTTCGTAGATGACAAAAATTTCAGTATTAATAAATATTAACGCTATTGATATAAATATAGTGTAATTGAATTTTGAAAACATTTTTATATTACTCGTTGATATTGTAAATGTATGAAAACAAGAACAGCCGCAGTTTCCTAATTATGACTCTGGAAGCTATGGACCTAAAGAAAGTGAAAAATTACTTAGTGAAGACGGATTGAATTGGTGGAATAATTTGTAATATAAAAGACTTAAAGTTGTCGTCTTTTGAATAAGTAGTTAATCATTGATTAATATGCAATAATCAATGTTGTAAAGATTATAAAGGGAGGATACTTAATGGATTTTATTAATATTACAAGTGCTTCACAAAATAACTTGAAAAACATAGATGTAAATATCCCAAAACACTTAGTAACCGTATTTACAGGACGTTCTGGTTCAGGGAAATCATCTTTAGTGTTTAATACTATTGCTGCGGAATCTGAACAGCTACTAAATGAAAGTTATTCCAGTTATATCCAATTTCATTTAAATCAACAACCTAGACCGAAAGTGAAAAAAATTAAAAATCTTCCTGTAGCAATGACAATTAATCAGAAAAGATTCAATGGGAATTCTCGCTCTACGGTAGGAACAGTTTCGGATATATATGCCTCCGTTAGATTACTGTGGTCTAGAATAGGCGAACCGTTTGTTGGCTATTCAGATGCATATTCCTTCAATAGTCCTAAGGGCATGTGTAAAACTTGTGAAGGATTAGGGTATATTGAAGACATTAACTTAGATGAATTACTAGATTGGGATAAGTCTTTAAATGAAGGTGCCATAGACTTTCCTTCTTTTGGACCAGATAAAGAACGTGGTAAAGCCTATCGAGATAGTGGTTTATTTGATAATAATAAAAAATTAAAAGACTATACAAAAGATGAATTAGAATTATTTTTATATCAAGAGCCAATGACGTTAAAAAATCCTCCTAAAGAATGGAGAAAGTCAGCTAAATATGTAGGGCTAATACCTAGATTCAGTAGAATATTTTTAGGCGATAAAGAATTTAATAAAAAACGCTATGCCAAACATCTTAAAAATGTAGTAAATAATAAAATATGTCCTACATGTAAAGGTCAACGTTTAAACTCGAAAATATTAAGTTCTAAAATTATGAGTAAAAATATTTCTGATTTCACACAAATGACAATTAAGGAAAATTTAGAGTTTCTTAATAAATTAGAGGATCCAACAGCTAAATATATTATTGATCCTCTCAAAAAGCAGTTAGAAGCACTAAAATATATTGGATTAAGTTATTTAACGCTTAACCGTGTCACAACGACATTATCAGGCGGTGAAGCGCAACGTCTTAAATTAATACGTCATTTAAATAGTTCTTTATCGGATTTAGTTTACATTATAGATGAACCAAGTGTTGGTTTGCATCCGGAAGATATAGCTAAAATCAATGAAATTTTAAAATCTTTAAAAGACAAAGGTAATACTGTGTTAATTGTTGAACATGATCCCGATGTTATTAAAGAAGGGGACTATATCATAGATATGGGACCAGGTTCAGGAAAAAATGGTGGTGAAATCACATTTGAAGGAACATATAATGAATTACTCTCTTCAAATACTTCGACAGGTAACGCATTACGTCACAAACATAATTTAAAAGAGAATATTCGTGAAGCGAACCATTTTTATAATATCGGTCCTGTGACACAAAACAATTTAAATAACGTAAAAACGTCTATACCTAAACACGTATTAACAGTCTTAACAGGCGTTGCTGGTTCAGGTAAGAGTACCCTTGTTAAAGCAGGTTTTGAAAATAATGACCATACCATCTTTATTGATCAAAAAGCAGTTCAAGGATCTAATAGATCTAATCTGTTAACGTATTTAGGTGTTTTTGATAGCGTAAGAAGCTTTTTCAGTAAAGAAACAGGCTTAAATAAAGCTATGTTTAGTTATAACTCAAAAGGTGCCTGTCCAAATTGTGGTGGAAAGGGCTACATTAAAACGGAACTTGCTTTTATGGGTGATTTTTCACAGACATGTGAAGTTTGTCATGGTAAACGTTATAAACAAGAAGTATTAGATGCTACCATAGATGGGTATTCAATCGCCGATGTTCTCGATTTGACGGTTGACGAAGGTATTATTTTCTTTGATAAAAAGAATGATATTAAGTCAAAATTACAATCTGTAAGTAAAACAGGTTTGAATTATATGTCACTTGGACAACCTTTATCCACTTTGTCTGGTGGAGAGATTCAACGCGTGAAACTAGCACAACATTTAGATGAAGAGATAAAAAATAGTATTTTTATTTTTGACGAACCAACCACAGGCCTACATGAATCGGATATCCCTATATTGATGGAGTGTTTTGATGATTTAATTGATCAAAACAATACAGTTATTTTGATTGAACATAATTTATCGATTATGTGTGAAGCAGATTGGATCATCGATGTCGGTCCAGGCCCTGGGTTGGATGGCGGAAAGGTCCAATTTAGTGGAACACCTAAAAACTTTATTGATAGTTCAGAAACATTGACATCTAAACACTTGAAACGCTATATCAATCAGTAGAAATAGAAGAGTTGGATGAGTTTATATTTATTATATTCATTCAACTCTTTTCTTATCATAGATTCTTTCAATATAGAAATATTGAAAGAATTGTCTATCCAGTAGTTCCACCAAAAGTTGAGTATAAGTTAACAAACATAGGAAAAACACTCGATAAAGTAGTTTATGCAATTTGTGATTGGGGGGGATGAATTTCTGGAAGAAATTTCTAAATAGAAAAATGTTAAAATTTAAATATATAGGTAAAAGACGCCTCAACTTTGAACGAGTTATTCAAAGTAAGGCGTCTTTATCTATATAGTATTGTGGTTTTAAAATAACTTTAATAGTATTATCTTTTTTTTGATCAAAGATGTCATAAACTTCTTTTACATCTTCTAACGGCATAGTATGAGTGATAATTTCTGTTGGATTATTTACTTCACATACTTCCATATTTTTATATCCTTGATAAGTAACTGATTTCATACAATCATCCTCTTTTAGCAAATATGCGCCTGTTATTAAAATACAAACTCAAACGAGTAAATTAAGTAATTATTATTTTGTGTTAAATATACATAATTTACATATAAATCATGTGAATTTATTGAATATAATCATCTTTTTTTGAAAATAGTATCTATAACAAAAGGAGGATATTCCCCATTCATTCACCATCAAATTTATTTTCTTATACGCCTCACTATCTCAGAATATCAATGTAAATAATTTTTCTATTATTTACCCCAAAATAAAGTTTGAAAGTATATATATTAATATTACTCCAACAATGATTTTGAACCATATAGAAGAATTTGAAAAAATACAAGGAAAGAGAAAAACAGAAAATAATACATAATTTAACTTATCGGAAGTCATCTGTAACTCAATTATTAGAAATGATATAATACAAAGGTCGTCGTTCACTTCTGTGCTGTATTTAGCATGGAAGGAGGTGACATCATGTTCAGTACACTATTTGTAACTATTATAGCTCCTATCATAGTAGGAGTTATACTCACGTTATTTTCTCATTGGCTGAATAATCGTGAAAAGTAATTTAGCGACGACATATAGCTAATACACCAAAAGAGCCCGATAACTACTGCGAATAGTTATCGGGCTCGGTGTTTATCATGTTAGTACACTATTTGTTAATCAAATTATAACACTGGTTAATAGAGGAATGCAAAATAGTTTATTGATTACTAACTAGTGAGTGATCTTTAATAAAGATACTATTTCACTAGAGGGAATGCCTATCTTAAACATTATAAAGGATTTATGAAGTTGAAGAACAAAATTGGAGATATTAAATATATTATCTTTTTGATATGTAGGTTTTTTCTTATGGTGGAAAATAATGAGAATAATAATGTCTATAATCCTTCAAATAATCATGTAAATTTTCGTCATAATTAACAATACTTTTTAAATAATTTTGTAACACGTTATCTAATGAGTGAAATAAATCTTGGTTCTGTTGCAAAGTTGAATTTATAATATAA
>NZ_KV827284.1:610-1268 GCF_001836075.1 Staphylococcus sp. HMSC035D11 | reverse complement strand
AGGCGTGTTAACCGCTACACTACGAGACCAAATACGGAGGAAGAGGGATTCGAACCCCCGCGAGCCGTTAAGCTCCTGTCGGTTTTCAAGACCGATCCCTTCAGCCGGACTTGGGTATTCCTCCACATTTTATAGGTAAATTGCTATTAAATTATTAGATGGCGGTCTCGACGGGAATCGAACCCGCGATCTCCTGCGTGACAGGCAGGCGTGTTAACCGCTACACTACGAGACCAAAACAAATTGCGGGAGGCGGATTTGAACCACCGACCTTCGGGTTATGAGCCCGACGAGCTACCGAACTGCTCCATCCCGCGATAATAAAAATGGCGGAGGAAGAGGGATTCGAACCCCCGCGGCCCGTTAAGGCCCTGTCGGTTTTCAAGACCGATCCCTTCAGCCGGACTTGGGTATTCCTCCAAAATTATATGGACCTTGCAGGACTCGAACCTGCGACCGAACGGTTATGAGCCGTTAGCTCTAACCAACTGAGCTAAAGGTCCAAATTTTAATTCTACAACTAATAATTAGTGGCGGTGGAGGGGATCGAACCCCCGACCTCACGGGTATGAACCGTACGCTCTAGCCAGCTGAGCTACACCGCCGTTATATAGTTTGTAAATGATTTAAATGGTGGAGACTAGCGGGATCGAACCGC
>NZ_KV827284.1:0-510 GCF_001836075.1 Staphylococcus sp. HMSC035D11 | reverse complement strand
AGGCGCTCTCCCAGCTGAGCTAAGCCCCCATAATAAATTTTAAATTTCCTATCGGGAAGACAGGATTCGAACCTGCGACCCCTTGGTCCCAAACCAAGTGCTCTACCAAGCTGAGCTACTTCCCGTAAGAGAACGCGCCCGATAGGAGTCGAACCCATAACCTTTTGATCCGTAGTCAAACGCTCTATCCAATTGAGCTACGGGCGCAAAATAATAATGCCGAGGACCGGAATCGAACCGGTACGGTGATCTCTCACCGCAGGATTTTAAGTCCTGTGCGTCTGCCAGTTCCGCCACCCCGGCAAAATAATGGAGCGGAAGACGGGATTCGAACCCGCGACCCCCACCTTGGCAAGGTGGTGTTCTACCACTGAACTACTTCCGCATATGCGGGTGAAGGGAGTCGAACCCCCACGCCGTAAGGCGCTAGATCCTAAGTCTAGTGCGTCTGCCAATTCCGCCACACCCGCGTATACATGTGAGCCATAGAGGATTCGAACCTCTGACCCT
>NZ_KV827283.1:46637-67944 GCF_001836075.1 Staphylococcus sp. HMSC035D11 | reverse complement strand
TCATACTCTTGATTCCATTGTTCAAATTCATGTTTTATCAAAGAAAAGTTACGATCAAACAATGGTATTTCATTTAAAAAAGCGATAGAAATATAATTACTATTCATAAAAAACTCCCTTCTACTCAAAAATTCATAAATCAACATTGCTTTATTCTAAATGCTTTATTAAACCAAAATCAACGAATTGTCGGATAGTACATTCACTATATATATTTGTAATTTAATTAACAGTTCCACTCAACATCAATAAATTTTCTCGACATATATGCATGACTTACATTTTTCGTCTAGCATTCCAACCAATTAACGCATTACCAATAAAACCAACAACTCCACATAATAAAGCCACAGAGAATGAGTTATCTCCTATAAAAAAAACAACTAAAAATATCAAAATTCCAACTACTAAACTTATTATCCACTGACTTATTTTCATGATTTAAATCTCTCCTTTTAAATACCCTTATTTGCAAATTTAAGATACTTTTTAGAGCATTTAGAGAATTTCATATATATTTTTACTTAATGACTCTTAGAACGCAAATAAAAGCTGAATTTAAAAAATTAGAAAAACAAACCTTTACTTTATATACTACCAAATTAAACTCTTATTTAATATCAAATACAGAATAAAGGGTACTGTAAAATACCGATACCTTAATTATTTATTAATAAAAAGCACCTACTCAAAATTGAGTAAGTACTATTTTCATAATCATTCTTTAATCTTCTTCTGGCACATCATCAATGAATATTGGTGTAGTGATTTCTATTTCTTGTTTTTCAGTCCACATTCTGTATCGTTTACCTAAGAGTTCTGCAGCTTTTATTCTGTCTTTTGCACTAGGCTGTACTGTTTGGATTTCTTGCATACCGTCGCCTACATATACCAATATTTCTTCTTTTTCTTCGCCTCTAAGCACTCGTGTTAAGTAACGCATGATCTCATCAGTTTCTGCTATGCTTTCTTTTTGAATAATTTCTAAGTTGTCATCTATATATTTATTTATACTCACATTTTCCAACAATTTTATCGCATTACCTCTCGCATAACTTACACTATAACCCGCATTTACTGCCGATTGATAGGCGTTTCCAGTTCGAATGTACTCATCTGCGAATTGTTTTTGTTTTAGCGTTAATGACTTCATTTTATCCCTCCTAACAAATTATCGCCTACTTTATTAATCTTGTTAAATAACGCATAACTCCGTATTTCTCGGTCATATTATCATTCTTTATTTCTTCTAAACGCTCATGTATATAGGATTTCACATTAATATTTTCCAATAATTTTAAAGCATTATCTCTTGCGTATACTTCGCTATATCCCACTTTTACGGCTGAATAATAAGGATTACCCGTTTCTATATACTCATCTGCAAAGCGTCTTTGTTTAGTTGTTAATTTTTTCATGTAATACCTCACTAAGCTATAAAATAAGCCCACTATAAAAGTAGGCTACATTGCTTAAATATAAAATGGTTTGCGACTATTGACGCTACCCATAAACTCAGTTGGTTGAATATTGTTTTCTCTTGTTAATCTATCTATATAATGGCTTAAATTACGTTGATTAAGTAGATAACTATTGTTATGTTCTTCCAGTTTCTGTTCTGCTTGTTTTAGTTCTTCTTTGAGCTTGTTATAGTGTTGTAAATCATCATAGTAAATATCAATATATTCATCACTTAATTTATCGGCTTCTTCTTGCATGCTGCTACAATTTTTAATAATAACCTGTTTCAGTGATTGCTTCATAACACTTAAACGTTTTACTTTTGCTTTATACGTTGTTTCTTGCTTATCAATTTTAGTATATAGCTTATCAGCTTTTTCAACTTGGCCACTTACTACTAATTCTTGATAGTCTTTATTAAGTTGATCAATCTTTTCTTTTTCGCTATTTACTTCTTGTTCTAGTGCTTGTATATCCTTTTGATAGCTTTCAATATTCTTTTTATGCACTTCAATTTGTTTTAATGTTTTCATGAATAGCCCTCCTATTTAAATAATTCAACATGCTTCGCTATTTCTTCTTGTCGTTGGTTAGCGTCTTTAATGCTCATGATTTGTTGGCGTTTCTCATGCTTTTCTAAGCTACTTAATTCTTTCTTTTGTTCTTGTGTTTGTGCTTTCTCTTTTGCTTGGCGTTCACTATAGTTATATAATGCTAATCTTTGTGATTCTGATAGTTCTAATGCTTCACTTAATTTATTCATTTCATCATTGTTCATATCGTTTTAACCTCTTTTCGATTGGATTATTTATTAGTGTTCTTGTTATTGCTTTTAAATGATTATAGGCTTGTTTTCTTTGTTTCAATGGCAAGCGATAAAGTGCTGCATCAGTTAATATTTTGAGATTATAAATATCAATATTAAACTCATGACGATCTAGCACATAAGATAAGAGTTCATCATTGTTCATCTGTTGAATTAAGTCAATGAATACTCCCATATCTGTATTTCGTTCTGCTTCATGTTCTTTAATCAATCTCAGCTCTTTCTCTTGATTGAGTGTTAAGCCATAACCATTATTAATCTTTTTCTTTTGTTGTCTTTTTCTTATTTCGTCTTTATCCACTAAGTACGCATTAAATGACTTTTTGTTATGTTCTTCTTGCCTTTTCTCTCGTTCAACTTGGACATAGTTATATAAATCAATTTTAAAGCGTCTCACAAGCTCATTATCACGCACCTTTGCATTTCTGATGTAATTCTTTATAAATATCTGTTCTTGCTTTGTATAGCCTTCTAAAATAGCGTATAAATGATATAGGTTTCTATTGCTTTTTCTGATGAACGCACTCAACTTCTCTTTTTCTTCAATGATGTACATAACTAGGCTTTCTAAATTTTGCGATTGATAGTAAACCATTTGAGTTACTGGATCACATACCATGTTTGGTGTATTACGTTCGTATAACGTTTCGATATAGTCCTCTATCATCTGCTTTTTATCTTCAATAAATTTAGGGTTGTAAACTGTGAATAACGTATAATCACTAACCATTTCAATGTCTTCGGTGTCTGTGTCTGGTTGATACGCTTGTTTTAGACTTGCCATACTATGTGTTACTCCTTTCTAAGAAGCGGAACGGGTACAAAGCCCGTTACCACTTATGCTTTAAAATCTTTTAATCTATAATCTGTACCATGCATTTTTATAATTTGTGTGTTTTTCATCAAACGACTAAATCTTTTTGCTTTATCGTCATTGTTAGAAAGTTCTAATGCTTCACGATTAGTTGTTATGATGTTGCTTTTACCTGTTCTCATGTCTGTTAGTGAAAATAGTTTTTCATTGCCATAATCGTTTACTGTTGTGCCGTAATCATCTATCACAAGCAAATCTACATCTCTAATCATTTGATCTAATTCTTTTTCAGTCATTGCTACATTCTTGTTATAGGTATTTCGATAAGCTTTTACTAATTCAGTAACATCTAAGAATAAAGCTGTATAGCCTTTCTTTTTGACTTCTCTTACAACCGACATAGCTAAATGACTTTTGCCTATGCCATAACTCCCCTGTAAAAGTAGCGACTTTGGTTTATCTGGTTTAAAGTTAGCTGCATACTTTTGTAGAATCTGCTTAGCTTCTAATAAGTTTTTATTAGTTGGTTTATAATTATCAAATTCAGCTTTTAATAAATCATCATTCATCATGGATTGCTTAAATACTTTTTCAATATTCAAGCGTTTTTGATTTGCTTTGTGTTGGCTTCTACTTTGTTTTCCTTTCTCAATGGATTCGCACTCGCACCCGTTTCTAATTATTTGAATTGTACCGTCTGACTTTCTGAATTTATGATAACTATATATGTTTTTGCATTTATCACATTTAAGGTTATATTGTTCTTCAATCAATTCACTACGCATTTTGCTTTTTAAATCAATATCATTAATACTTTTCAAGCATCTTCCCTCCTAAAATAAATCTGCATATTGAGAGTTATCGAATGTTTTTGTAGATTCCGTTTTATTCTTACTTGCTTCACGTTGTTTTCTACGTGCTTCTATGTCGTTAATAGACTTAATACCGTCTTGATACCAACTTTTAAGGATACTGTTAGCATAGCTCCACTTACACACGTTATTTGTTGCTGCTTCTTTTAATGCTTCAATAATGACATTTTCATTACCGTCGAAATCATCTATCCAGTTTTCAATCTGATCAACTACAAATGGTTGAAGTATTCCAAACCCATTTTCTTGGTAAAAGTTGAATACATTACTGTAAGAATGTGACGGTGGTTGTTGTTTAGTAGTGCTTGCACTACTACTACTGTTAATTTCAGTATCATAATTATTAGTTAAATCCTTATAGGTATTATTAATATTAGTAGTGTGCCCTTTCGCGTTTTCGCGTTTCGCATTTATGCGTTTGGCGTTTTCGCGTTTCGCGTTTTCCCCAAATGGCATTTCGCGAATGTTTTTTGGTTTTTCATACACTACATAATCGTAACCATTAAAATCACCATTATCTTTACGTTTTCTACTACGTTCTACATAACCAACTTTAATAAGTTCGTTAATCCCACTATTGATTGACTTCTGTCCGTCATTCATATGCTTTACTACTTCTAATGTATATATTTGCCAATCATCAGGACGACTTAATAAATACAACAAAATACCTTTTGCTTTAGCTGATAATCTATCATCAGTTATAAAGCCTTTATGAATAGTTACAAAATTACCACTTTCTTTTTTCACTCTATACGTTGCCAATCTTCTGCCCTCCTTTGCTGCTAATTTTTATCAATTTATAAAAAGCCTCTTTCAAATAATTGTGTTCGTAGTGTTTTAAAACGTTTATAACTGATCATCAAATCATTGCATGTTTGTGTAGCGCTAGGAATAAAGTTATCCCCTACGTGTGCCATGTAATAGCAATACAATGCTTTAGCTTCGATACTTATATCTTTACTAGACATAACACTTTGCGTAATGACGCCATAACCTTTAGAACACTTGATTTTATTAGTCATAAAATGCTATCCTTTCAGTAGTTTATTAGTTTTTTAATTATTCGCGTTATCTGATTTAGTCGCCAAACTATTCATATCAGATGACGTTTCTTTTTTATTTAATTCTTTAAATCGCTCTAGTAAACTATCAAATTCTTTTAAATACATATGCAGTAAATCAGAATGTTGAGTATGTTGAATACGATTTTCTGAATATCCCATTAAATAACGTGATGTTTCTTCTTGCGTTTGAATTTCTCTTTTTATATAAATATCATCAAAGTGCCATGCATGAGTGGTATATAAATCTTCCAATTTTTCTTTTAAGATTTCTAAATCACTTAAAATGTTTTTTTGTTCCCAATTCATTATTTTGCTCCTCCATTTCTATGAACAACAATGTAATTTTTATGTTGATTTCGAATATTTGCGATTAATTCATTAAGTGCGTTTTGTAATATAAATAAATCTTTTAAATTTTCTGTAGATGCAAAATCAGTTAAATTTAATTTATTAGTTTTGAAGTGATTTATAAGATTTGTTACATTCATGTATGTTTCAAAAACTTTTCGATATTTAAGTGCAATTGCACCTGCTAATTTGTCGTGTGCTTCTGGTTCTATTCCCCAACGTTCAAACATTACTTTGATGATTGCTCTATCTCTGTCGAATCTTTCCTCAAATGTTAGTTCTTCTTCTAAATTCATACGATCTTTATATAATTGATATATGATTTTTTCGGTTTGTTTGTTATTTAAATTTTTCATAATTTTGTTCCTCCTAATGCTCCATATTGAAGTGGTTTATTATTTTGAATACTTTTTATCTGTTTCTTAAATGCTGTCTGTATGCTTTATAGAGATATGAATGTTCTTCATCTCTCATATCAAATTTAAGTGCTGCAATCATACTTCCAAATAAGAAAAACACTAACGCATAATGTAATTCAGAATACATATTTAGAAATATAGTAATTACACATATATAAGCGAGTTCATTCAGAAATCTAATCAATTTAAACACCACCTTAAAATTGAATTAATACTATCGTTCAATCACAAATTACTAACATGCGGGACTTAGATAATTTATTTTTTCTGTGATAGTAAAAATTCTTCGACTTCTTTGAGATCATAATAATAACTGCGCCCTTGTTTTCGTTTAGTTAGCCCTAAACGTTCCCATTCGGTAATATCACTATGTGTACATCTGTATAACTTTCTTAATTCTGTTTGCGTAACCCATCTCTTTTGTTGTTGCTCTATCTTTCGCTGCGCTATCTGTTCGGCGAGTTTTAAGATACCATTTGCTAATTCTAAAGAAGCGGATTCACTTAGTATTGGTTGCTGTTCTGCCATAGTTACTCCTCCTTAACATCGAAGAAATCATTTAAAGTTACTTCAAAATATTCACAAAGCTTAATTAAATTTTGTAAATCTGGATTTATAGTTCTTTCGTGATACAGTCCGTAAATTGCATTTCTTGAAATACCAGTTTCTTCACTTAATTTTGTAGTGTTTATCTTTTTCTTGCCCATTAGCATACTTAAATTATTTTTCATCTTAAAACCTCCATTGTACTCTTTTGTTTTTGTTGTGATGTGAGTACAATATTATTATATAAAGATGCATATTACTTTGTCAATATAAAAATAGTTGTAGTGTGAGTACTGAAGACTTATAATATTATTTGAGGTGAAAATATGAATTTTGGAGAAATATTAAAAAAAGAACGTGAAGGTTTTGGAATAAGTGTAAAAAAGCTATCTGAACTATCTTCTGTATCTACAACATATATAAGTAAACTTGAAAATAATAAACGTAATTTCCCAACTGCTGAAATAATTTATAATTTACTATTTGGCTTTAAAAATTTAATTGAAGAAAGATATGGTACAACCAAAAATATTAGTGAGGTAAATAGTAGTTATTTAAAGGAAATACTTGATAAATTTATTAATGCTGATGATAGTAATTTAAAACAAAAAAATATTGATTTAATGTATCAATACTTTGATGATTTTTATAATGAAAAAATGCAGACTATAATGAATGATAATAGTCAAATTGAAGAATCCATATTTTTAAATAAAATACAAATTGAAAAAGGGACAACTAATAAAAAAGAATTAGATAAACCATATTTTGATCTTAATTGGCTATTAAAACAAAAAGACTTCGAAATTTTTTATGGAAGAGATTTTATTTTTGATAAGAACATAAATAATAAAAAAACGTTAAACGAAAGAGAAATGTATTTTTATAACATTTTAAATGAACAAGACATAGAAACAATTAAAAAACTTATTGAAACATTTTTAGAAAATAAATACTCTAGAGTGAAACAAGATAAGGTTAATGAATTGTTTAATATGTTTACCAATAAACAAAATATTGAAAATAACCAATTTAATAATAGTCTTACTTATTTCGAATTACTTAAAAATATGCGTATCTAGTTTATGTTCTATAACTTTTGCTTACGAGTTCATACATACTATTTACACATTAATATAGCATTACATAGTCGTTTATATTTAAATTTAATTAAAGGAGAAAGATAGAATGTACTTCAATGATTGGAAAGTTACTATTAACGGAAAAGGATCACATGATGTTGTGACAAATGAAGATACTTTGTTAATTTTGCAAGATTATCAACATGTTGAAATAGCATTAAAATTAGTAAACGATACTATTCAAGTAAAATCATTAGGATATGGAGAGGATGTAAGCATTAACCCTACTACAAAAGAAATAACGGTTAATGTAACAAATTTATTAGAAGATGATGAGTAATTAATTAAAGGAGGTTGAGAGATGGAAAACTTAAGTAAACAATTAGTTGATAAAAGCATTGAATCTTTTATTTTAGGTTTAGAAATATATAATAAACCAACAATTAAATACAGAATCGAGGGCTTTTCCTTTTTTATATGTAATGCATGGGAATTAATGTTAAAAGCAGAATTATTGAATCGCGGAGAAAGTATTTATTATGAAGATAATCCAGAAAGAACAATTAGTTTAAATAATGCCATTAAATTAATCTATCCTGATTATAATACTCGAATTAGATTAAATCTGGAAAAAATTGTAGATTTAAGAAATATAAGTACTCATTTTATAACTCAAGAATATGAAGTTAAATATGCTCCACTATTCCAAGCATGTGTAATGAATTACATTAATGAAACTATGAGATTTCATAAAAAAGATGTTTCCGAAAATATTTCGCAAAACTTTTTAACTATCTCTGCTAGCTACGAGCCATTATCTAACGAACAAATAAAATTGAAATACCCACCTGAAATTGCTGAAAAATTAATAAAAGAAACTAATGAGATAGATGTGTTGAGCAAGGAATATAATTCAGATAAATTTTCAATTGGGATTAAACAAAATCTTTATATTACTAAAAAGACAGAAAATGCTGATTTTACAGTAGCTATTCATAAAGGTTCTGATAACAAAGTCGATGTAGTAAAAGAATATAAAGATCCGTCAGATACACATAAATATTCATTTAAAAATGTCATAACTGCAGTCAATGAAAGATTGAAAAAGAAAAACATAAATATGTCATATTCTAAAGGTTTCAACCAATATGTATTAAATTTAATAATTGAATTTTATGATATAAAAAATGAAGAAAAATATGCATTTAAGCATACAATAGGAAAACAACAATCTTTTACCTATTCCCAACAATTTATTGAATTCATCGTTAGTGAAATAAAAAAGAACCCAACTAGATTTGTTGATAGTTTAGTTGATAGTTTAAAAAATAAAAAAAGATAACCCCAGGCACATAGGAATGCTCAGTGCATATTGCATATGCACCTACCCCTTTTTGGGACCCAGCGTTAATCCTTCTCGAGTTATCTTAATCACATTATAAGTTACATTGCTTATTATTTCAAGAATAATTATTGGGTAGCTCGCCTACCCTATTATAAATTCACTTACAACAATATTAATACTATTACCGCACCAATGAGTAACCACTCTCAAAGGTGTGTTCAATCCAATCAAATGCATGCGGGCAAGTAGAAAGGATTGATTTACAATGATTAAGAAATATAAAAAGAAAGACGGCTCAACGGCGTATATGTTTGTTGCATATCTCGGTGTTGATCCAATTACTCGTAAGCAGAAGCGGACAACAAGACGTGGCTTTAAAACTGAAAGAGAGGCCAAAATTGCAGAAGCTAAGCTGCAAACAGAAGTACAAGCTAATGGCTTCTTAAATACTGAAATAATGACGTTTAAACAAATATATGAACTATGGTTAGAACAATATAGAAATACAGTAAAAGAAAGCACCTATCAGCAAGCAATGACAACGTTTAAAATGATGATACTTCCACACTTTAAGGATATGGCTATTAAAGATATTACCGTGCCACATTGTCAAAAAGTAGTGAATGAGTGGTATCGAACATATTCAGAAACGAAAAATGGGCGTATATATGCGTCTACTATCTTTGAATATGCTATTAGTTTAAAAATCATAACTGATAATCCATTTAATCACATAAAAGCACCACGTAAGAAAAGTAATCAGAAACATGAAACAATGAAATACTATACAAGTGATGAATTGCAGCAGTTTTTAGAGCTTGTAAAAGATAATGTATTACATCATGCTTTATTTCGTACACTTGCCTTTACTGGTATTAGACGTGGCGAATTAATGGCTTTAACATGGAATGATATAGATTTTATTAATCAGACGTTAAGCGTGAATAAGACGCTTGCAGAGGGCTTAAATCATAGGCAATTTATAGATACTCCTAAAACTCGTTCATCAATTAGAACGATCAGCGTTGATAATAAGACGTTAGAAGTATTAAAAGAGTGGCGTACTCAACAACGTGTGTTATCTCTTAAACACGGTCATAATACATCTAGCAAACATCAAGAAATATTCACGAATGTAGAAACGAATAAACGACTAAATAGAGTATATGCTAATGAAACTTTGAATTTGATATGTAAGAAGAATAATTTTAAAAGGATAACAGTACATGGCTTTAGACATACGCACTGTTCATTATTATTTGAAGCGGGCTTATCTGTTCAAGAGGTACAAGATAGATTAGGTCACGGGGATATACAAACGACTATGGGAATATATGCACACGTTACAGAAAAGCAGCGTGAGAAAGTGGCTGAAAAGTTCGCAAATTATGTTAGTTTTTAGTAATCACGTATTCAAAACGTATTCAATTCATATCATCAAGAGTTGTAAACCGCTTCATACCAACGTTTACGGCTCTTTTTTAGCTTAAACCAACAATACCCATGGTATAGTTATATGGTTTCATCAATATACCTTCCATCGTTTTACTCCAAGTAAAGCCAAACACGTTAGGTACATATGTGATTAAAATAAATATACTTGAGAACAAGATAATTGGAATTGCTGCAATAAATCCATCACGAATCGCTCTTAAATAAATATTACGGGATATTTTTTCAAAGAACGGCTTTCCTTTTTCTATCCATGCTATTAACTTATTCATAGGGGTCAGCTCCCTTTTTTGTATAATTCAATTAAATGCTTCATTAAATCTTTTAATAATAACGTTGTCATTAAATGGTCTTGTCCGTGAATCATTGTAATACTAAATGCAATGTCATCACCTTGCGCTTCTTGAGCTAATAAGTTTGTTTGAGCTTTATGTGCATTTGCAATACATTCATTTGCTTCCTCGGTAAGTTGTTCAGCTTTTTCAAAATCACCTTCATTAGCAGCGTTTAAAGCCTCTAATAATTTTGAACGTGCATCTCCTGCATATGCGACAATTTCAAAACCAAGTAATTGTACTTCTTCTCTGTTCATATGAATAACCTCCCCTAAGTTATTTTGCTTTCCAAGATGTTGCAGTTGTTTTTAGTACTTTATTTAAATCATCAATGTTTTTATATCCAGTTGTACGTAACCATTCTCTTGCGGCTTGTTCTCCTTGTTCAATATAAACTTTAACTGCACCAGACCATGTCGCACGTCCGCATAACACACCATTGAAATGTGCACCTGCATCATGTGCAAATGTTAATGTTTCTTGGAATAATTCAGCTGATACACCAGCACTTAAATAAATATAAGGTAAATGTGTCGCTGCATCTTGATCACGGAAATGTTGTGCTGCTTCTTCTTTTGTGTATACAACTTCACCCTCTGTAAATCCTTCGACAAAATTCATATTTACGGGTACTTCAACTTTAAGCACATCAACATTGAATCGCTCTTCTGAGAATAACTTCATTGCTTCATTTACTTTACGAGGTTTTACTTTTGCAAATTCAGCACTTTTATTATCTGGAATATTATCATCATAAGTTAACACTTCTAAGAAAAATGGAATGTCTTCAGCAACACATTCTGAACCAATTCGTTCAATATAAGCTTTCTTTTGAATGTTAATCTCTTCTGAATCATCTACATCATAATAAAGTAAGAATTTAACTGCATTGGCACCCTGTTCTTTTAAACGTTTAGCAGACCATTCTACTAAGCAATCAGGTAAACGACCTTTTGCATTCACGTCATATCCAGTTTTTTCATATGCAAGTAATAAACCACACTCTTTATTACGTGCATCAGAAGCAGGTAAGCCATATTCAGGATCTAAAAGAATAGAAGATGCATATTGTGTTAACTCTTCTGATACAAGTACTTTTAATTGTTCGATTTGTTCAACTGTAGGAGGTTCTGTTTGATGTTCAGCCATCATTCTTTTTAATGCCCCACGTTGATCAAATGCTAAAGCTGAAATAATACCATCTTGATTACTTAATTGTTCGATTGATGCTAATTTTTGTTGTGATTTTGTCATGAATTACACCTCTATAACTTCAATTTGTTTGAATAGTTCTTTAAATTTATCTACATTGATATGACCTGTTTGATGCTCCATTGCATTTAACATTCCAAATGCATTCGCTTTTTTCAGTAAATCCTCATCGGATTGTTGATGAACAAGACCTGATGCAATACCTGCCACAGTAGAATCACCAGACCCTACAGGATTAACGACTTCTATTTTGGGGATATTTACTTTATAAAATGTTTGATGATGTTTAGCGAAAGCGCCATCGCCACCTAAAGAAACAATAATCCATTCAATACCTTTGAAGATGGGTTGAGTAACCGCTTCTTTTAAACTATCGATATCTGTAGTGACAGTAGTGTGTAATAATTGAGATAATTCATCAATATTAGGTTTTATCACTGAAGGCTTATTTTCGCTCAACAATACATCCATTAATGATTGACCAGAACTATCTAAAATCGTAGGTAGCTCTTGTTCATTTGCTAATTTCACAATATCAGCGTAGTAATTTGTATTAAGACCTTTAGGTAAACTTCCAGACATCGCTATAACATTAGCTCTTTTAAATAGTTCTAAAAGATGTGCTTTATAGCTCTCTGCTTCTTCCTTGTCAATAGTTGGTCCTTGTTCGAGTATTTCAGTTTGTTGTCCTTCATGTAGAATAGCGATACAATTTCGCGTTTCTCCTTTTATTTTGAAGAAAGACTGTTCAATTTGAGCATCTGTTAATTGTTCTTCAATAAATTGACCTAATGCGCCACCTAAAAAGCCACTTGCTAACACATTTTCGCCAAATTCTGATAATACACGTGTTACATTTAATCCTTTTCCTCCAGCAGTTTTACTCGTCTTTTTAACTCTATTCACAGTATCTAGATGAAACTGTTCTAATGGGTAAGAGATATCAACTGAAGGATTTAAAGTTAATGTTAGAATCATTTCACATCTTCCTTAATCGTGATATTCACCTTTGTCCCATTTTTCTAAGAATTCATCAAAGAAGTGAGGATTAGCTTGATTATCGTTATGTGCTTCTAAATGATTAATTTTAGCAATTAATTTTTTATTTTCTTCAGTAGGTTTGTATTCTGCTTTGATAAATGCATCAACGATATCGAAAATAAATAATTCGCCTGCTACTTTACCGCCGAAACTAACAACATTAGCATTCAATTCTTCTTTTGAATAAAGTGCTGATGTCATATCACGTACTAATGCTGTTCTTACACCTGGGACTTTGTTTGCTGCATTACTAATACCAACGCCAGTACCACAAATACATACGCCTAAATCTGCTTCTCCACTAGCAACTTTTTCTCCTACTTTTTTACCGAAGATAGGATAATGTGTACGTGTAAAATCATACGTACCTACATCAATAACTTCGTGTCCTTGAGCTTTTAAGTGTTGTGAAACTTCCATTTTTGTATCAGTTACAATGTGATCGCAACCTATAGCAATTTTCATTATTTATTCCTCCAATTAGCACATTTTATTTAACATATCTACACGGATTTGGTGACGTCCGCCATCATAGTGTCCATTTACAAATTCTTTAGCAATATTTTTAGCTAATGTATCGCCTACAATTTCAGCACCCATCGTAATCATGCGTGCATTGTTGTGACTACGTGTCATATATGCTGAACGTTCATCTGATACTTCAGCAGCAATCATTCCTTTTACTTTTGTAGCAACAATAAAACTACCTGCACCATAAGCATCCACTGCAATTCCTAAATTATCATCGTTCTTTTGTACTTCGTGTACAACTGCTAATGTTGAATCAACAAAGTCTAATTCTTTTCCTTCTGTTACATCTACTACATCATGGTTATTTTCTTTTAAAAATGTTTTTACAACATCTTTAAGACGTTGACCAGCGACATCTGAACCAATAAAAATTGTCATAATGATTCTCCTTTGAAAATAAGATAATTAAACACATGTGTTTGAAAAAGCGCTTTCAAATCTTTACACCTAAATTATAAACATAAACAAACAAATAATCAACAATAAATGTTCGAATATTGTTTGAAATTTCGTTTATTTAAACAAAATGTTTTGTTTTTATGTTTAATTGCGTTCAATTATCTAAAAAAATACCAAGATTGTTTAAATAAACAATCTTGGTATCATTCAATTAATGTATCACTTCTGTATAAGCTTTTAATTTTTGTACATTATCTTCATCATTTTTATCTACAACAACTGCTGTTAAATCTTCTAAATGACATAATTGGGTAAAATCTTCTTTTCCAATTTTTGAAGTATCAATTAATAAGTACTTTTCAAGTGAACGATGAAGTGCAAGTTGTTGTGTATACGCTTCGTCAATTGTAGAAGTGAGCACATCTGCATCTTTTATTCCATTACAACTAAAAAACATTTTACTAAATCGTTTTGTTTTAAGGAGCGTATTCGTCATTTCACCTACAAATGATTCAGTAAGTTCTCTCATTTCTCCACCTAATAAGTAAACTTTAAAATTTAGCGAACGCTTTTCAAATAATATTTGAAATACTGGAAAACAATTCGTAATCACTGTTAATGACTCTCGATCTATTAATTGAGCCAGTAACTCGATTGTTGTTCCAGGTCCCAAAAAAATCGTATCGTTTTCTTCAATTAAGTTAACAGCTTTCCTTGCGACAGCACGTTTTTCTTCAATATTCTCTGTGTGCTTTTCTTGATGAGACTTTTCTTTAATTTGAAAAGCTGAATTACTACGTGCACCGCCATGTATTTTAGTTAGTAATCCTTTTTCTTCTAGTTCAGCTAAATCACGACGTACTGTCATATCAGATACGTTAAGATCCTCAACGATTTCATTTGTCCTAACCGTTCCTTTTTGATTTACGAGTTTAGTAATTTCTTCTAAACGATCGTATTTATTCATTCAAATTCTCACATCCAACTTATTTTATTAAACATGTCCATATAAAATGAACACATATATCTCATAAAGATTTTAAGCGCAATTTCATTCTATACTATTACTTGTTTTAAAACTAGAAAATAAAGGTAAAAATATGTTGTAATAATAGTATAAAATTCATTTTAAAAAAGTTATATTAGTCATTATTATAAACGAGGTGCTCAGATTGAGTAATAAAATCGAAAAATTAAAAGAAATTGTTGATAAATCAAACAAAATTGTATTTTTTACTGGTGCGGGTGTATCAGTTGCAAGTGGCATACCTGATTTCCGTTCAATGGGTGGATTATTTGATGAAATTTCAAAAGAGGGTTATTCACCTGAATATTTATTAAGTGTTGATCATTTAAATGATAATAAAGAAAGCTTTATCGACTTTTATCATAAACGACTACTAGTAGCTGATAAAAAACCTAATATCGTTCATGAATGGATTGCAGAATTAGAAAAAGAAGGCAAATCTTTAGGTGTGATTACCCAAAATATCGATGGGTTACATGAAGATGCTGGAAGTGAACATATTGATGAAATTCATGGTACACTGAATCGCTTTTATTGCATCAATTGTGGAAAAGAATATACGAAATCATATGTTATGGAACACAAATTAAGATATTGTGAGAACTGCGGTGATGTCATTCGCCCTGATATCGTATTATACGGCGAAATGCTCGATCAGCCTACTGTCTTTAGAGCATTAGATAAAATCCAAAAAGCAGATACTGTCATTGTGTTAGGTTCATCCTTGGTCGTACAACCTGCTGCTGGCTTTATTTCTAACTTTACAGGAGACAATCTTGTAATTATTAATAGAGACGCTACACCGTATGATAGACAAGCAAGTTTAGTTATCCATAATGACATGACAGAAGTGGTTGATGAAGTTATGAAAAATAAATAGATAGACATGTGGCTAGTGTTTCTTAGAACTACTAGCCTTTTTTATATAAAAAAGCACTTCTCAAAGTTGAGAAGTGCTTTAAACATTTTAATTGAACACAAATTGCTGACGCAATTTGCATACTGAACTTGTAAGCAAACAAGTTTGCAACAATTCCAATATTAACGTTTTGAGAATTGTGGAGAACGACGTGCTTTTTTAAGACCTGGTTTTTTACGTTCTTTCATACGTGGGTCACGAGTTAATAAACCTGCGCGTTTTAAAGAACCTCTGTATTCTGGGTCAGCTTCTAATAATGCACGAGCGATACCATGACGGATAGCTTGAGCTTGTCCAGTGAAACCACCACCGTATACGTTAACTAATACATCATAGTTACCTTTAGTTTCTGTAACATCGAATGGTTGGTTTAAGTCTAAGATTAATGATTCGAATGGTAAGTATTCGCGTACGTCACGATCGTTAACAGTGATATTACCTTCACCTGGTACTAAACGTACACGTGCTACTGAGTTTTTACGACGGCCTGTGCCTCTATATTCAACTTGTGCCAATGTAATTTCCTCCTTCTAATTAACCACGTAATTCGTAGTTTTCTGGTTGTTGTGCAGCGTGTGGGTGTTCAGCGCCACTGTATACAAATAATTTTTTACCTTGTTTTTCACCTAAACGTGAACTTGGTAACATTCCTTTGATAGAAGTTTCAAGTAAACGAGCAGGGTTGTTACGTTTTAATTCACCAGCAGTCACTGATTTAATACCACCTGGGTGATTTGAGTGACGGTAGTAAACTTTATCTTGTTCTTTTTTACCAGTTAATTCGATTTTTTCAGCGTTGATGATGATTACATAGTCACCAGTATCAACGTGTGGTGTATAAGTTACTTTATTTTTACCGCGTAAGATAGATGCTACTTCTGATGATAAACGACCTAATGTTTGGCCTTCAGCATCGATAACATACCATTTGCGCTCAATGTTTGATTCATTTGCCATAAATGTTTGACGCATAATAATTATCCTCCTAAAAATAAATGCTTCGTCTTAGATTACAGGTACTCATCGCAGTCGAACCTACGAACGAGGCCTGCAATCTAGGTCATTCTGTTACGATTTCAAAGCGTAATGTTCATTTATTTTATTCCTGTCTAATCTGCTTATATATCTTGTAACACAATAAGTTTCCGGGGCTTATCGTGGGATGATATAAAACAATACCGTTAACTATCTTATATTTTATAAGCCCATTTGTCAATGCATATTAGTCATTTTGTAATGATTTTTTGTAATGTATTTTTATATCCTCACCAAAGTCATTTTTAAGTGCTTCTGGATCTAAATATATCTTTTCAAGATATAATCCTTCAGCGGGTGCTGTAAAAGGGACATTATCTCTATTTTTAGCTTTAAGCAGTTCAGGAACTTCGTTAGGTTGTCGCTTCCCTTTACCTACTTCTATTAAAAAAGCTACAAGTACGCGCACCATATTATATAAGAAACCAGAACCTGTGACGATATAGTCAAAACCTTCGTCCGTTTTTACAACTTCACTTTGGTATAGTGTACGTTCTTTACTTTCAACTTCAGTCTTTTGTGAACAAAATCCAGTAAAATCATGAGTTCCAATAAAGTGTTTAGCCGCTTCATTCATCTTATCTAAATCTAAGTCATCTTTTATAAATGTCTTAAGACCACTTTCAAATGGATTGCGATGTTCCGCTTGATACACTTTATAGCGATATCTCTTACCTACACAATCATAACGACAATGAAACGTGTCATCTACTTGTTTTACACTATTCACGTAAATATCCTCAGGTAACGCACTATTCATCGCATATTTCCATTGTTTAGGCTCAATATTCAATTCTGTGTCAAAATGAAAATACTGTTCATAAGCATGCACACCACGATCTGTGCGACTTGATGGATGTATACGCACATGCCGACGATGCATACGTTTTAAAATTTTTTCAAATTGTTGTTGAACAGTTCTACCTTGTTGTTGAATTTGAAAACCAAGAAATCCATGTCCTTGATACGCAATATTTACTAGTATGCGCAATGTCTTACACTCCCATATATTTTAATACAAATAATATCATTCCAATAGGTATCAGACTGAATAGACTCAAAGTATCTCTCTTATGCCATGACAACTTACGATAACTTGTACGTTGTACATTAGCATCATATCCTCTAACTTCCATTGCAATTGCTAATTCATCAGCTCTTTGAAAGGCAGAAATAAATAGCGGTATCATTAATGGAATGAAAGCTTTAATTCTTGTCATTAAACTACCCGAACTGATTTCAGAACCTCTTGATTTTTGAGCAAGAATAATTTTATCTAATTCATCCATCAATGTTGGAATAAACCTTAAAGCAATTGACATAATCATACTTAATTGATGCACAGGAATTTTAAATAGTTTCAATGGGGCCATTAACTTTTCAAAAGCATCAGTCAAGTCAATTGGACTTGTTGATAATGTCATAATTGTTGCAACCATAACAATTGTTATTAATCTTAAAGAAATAAAAATACCTTCTAATACCCCTGTACTATCAATTTTAATAAAACCTATTTCTAATAGCGTAGTCCCACCGTGAGTAAAGAAAATGTGCATTAAAAACGTAAAGATTAAGAAGAAAAATATCGGTGTTAATCCTTTAATTAAAAACCAAAATTGAATTTTAGCCATTTTCATAAAACATAGAATTAATAATATTACCCAAGCAAATGTAGCAAAAGAATGAGCAAAAAAGATAAAAATAATAAATACAAATACAAAAATCAACTTTGCTCTAGGATCAAGACGATGTATTACAGAGTTATTAGGTAAATAACGTCCTATAATAAGTTTATTTTTCATGTTCTTGCCACTCCTGATACAACGTTACAAACTCATCTTCATTTAAGGCAATATCATTAAACATGGTTTGATATTTATCTTCAACATCATATTGCAGTTGTACTACATCAGGCAATGCAATATGCCAATCTTTCAGTTTTTCGTGTTGTCTGAATAATGATTTAGGAGAGCACTGTTCTATTACTTTCCCTTGTCTCATTACAATGATTTCTTCTGCATATCGTGCCACATCATTCATATCGTGTGACACTAATATGACAGTTTTATGATGATTGACCTGAATTGATTTTATTAATTCCATCACTTGCTGACGACTTTTTGGGTCAAGTCCAGCAGTAGGCTCATCAAGAATAATTATATTCGGTTTCATTGCAAGGATAGAAACTAATGCAATTTTACGCATCTGACCACCTGACATTTCAAATGGCGATTGTTCCATAATATGATGATCAAAACCTAAATCTAAGAGTAACTGATACGCATATGACTTAACTTGTTCCACATTCATCTTAAAATTTTTAGGACCAAATGCCACTTCTCTTTCCACACTATCTTCAAACAATTGTGATTCAGGAAATTGAAAAACCAAACCTACTTGTTGTCTTAATTCTCGTAGATGCTTGTCTTTTGTTTTATGAGTAATCTCCTTATTATCAAAAGTAATACTACCTTTTGTTGGTTTTAATAGCCCATTAAAATGTTGAATGAGTGTGGATTTACCACTTCCTGTTTGACCAACAATCGCATAGTATTTACCTTGCTCAATTTTGAGATTGATATCATTTAAGGCTTGATATTCATAAGGAGTGCCTTTTTGATAAATATATGAAACATGATTAAATTGAATGGTCATAATTTATCAACCAGCCCTTCATATGTAGTGAATTCATCTTTAAAGCCTAGCTTTTGATTCATTTTCATTGCAAATGGTAAATCTAAGCCAATCTCTACTAAATACTGTGTATTTAAAAAAATAAAATTTGGCTTGCCTTCTTTGTAAACTTTGCCTTTATTCATAATGACGACATGGTCGCTTTCTAACGCTTCACTTAAATCATGAGTAATAGAAATAATCGTTAAATTTTTCTCTTGTTTAACTTGTCTAATTAATGAAAGTAAAGACTGTTTACCTTGGGGATCTAACATAGAGGTTGCTTCATCAAGAATGATGACATCTGGACTTAGTGCTAAGACTCCTGCAATAGCCACGCGTTGCTTTTGGCCTCCCGATAAAGAATGTGGTTCATATTCCATATATTCTTTCATATCTACATTATCTAAAGATTGAATGACGATTGCTTTCATTTTGTCATGAGATACTGCGTGATTCTCGAGTCCAAAAGCTACATCATATTCCACAATTGAACCTACAAATTGATTTTCTGGATTTTGAAAGACAATACCAATATGGCGTCTAACCTCTCTTAAATAATCAGGCGTAACTAAATGATTGTTATAAAAAATTTCTCCTTCAGTTGCTTGTTCTATTCCAACTATAAGTTTTGCAATTGTAGATTTCCCCGAACCATTATGTCCTACAATGGATGTCCATTGATGTTTTGGTATATTAAATGACACATCTTCTAAAGTGAAGGCCGCATCTTTTTGATATTGAAAATGTACATGTTTAAGTTCGATGATATTGTTATTATCAGTTTTCACAGCCTTCCTCCTTTATTAATAGTTACTACATTAGTTTACATGAATAAAAACTAGATGTACATGAGTAAACGTCTTTTATATATAAAAAGAGTCATGCCTCAAAAGCACGACTCTTTTTAATCATTATAGATTCATTAAAATTAAAAAAGCGCGCACCCCATCACATTTTAGTTGAGTTCACGCTTTATATTAGTATTTAGTTGATGGGGTACTCTGAGCTAGACAATATTTGTATGTGGCAAACATTATCGTTGCACTCATTTGCTTTAAATACAAGTAGTTAGTGTATTTATATATAAAATTAATCTACTAATTCGATGATAACTGATTCAGCACCGTCACCACGACGAGGACCTACTTTAAGAATACGAGTGTATCCACCTTGACGTTCTGCATAACGTTCAGCAATTTCACCAAATAATTTTTGAAGTGCAGTTTGTGTAGTTTCATCTTCATTTAAGATTTCAACATTACGTAATGTTTTAGCAGCATTACGACGAGATGCTAAGTCACCTTTTTTACCTAAAGTGATTAATTTCTCAACAACACTACGAACTTCTTTTGCACGAGCTTCTGTAGTTTCAATACGCTCACTTACGATAAGTGATGTAGCTAAGTCACGTAACATAGCTTTACGTTGATCAGAAGTACGACCTAATTTTCTGTAACCCATGAGTTAACCTCCTTTAACTTATTAATCTTCTTTTCTTAAACCTAATCCTAAATCTTCTAATTTATATTTAACTTCTTCAAGAGATTTACGACCTAAATTACGCACTTTCATCATATCAGCTTCAGACTTGTCCGCTAATTCTTGAACAGAATTGATGCCTGCACGTTTTAAACAGTTGTATGAACGTACTGATAAGTCTAATTCTTCGATAGACATTTCAAGTACTTTTTCTTTTTGATCTTCTTCTTTTTCAATCATGATTTCAGCATTTTGCGCTTCATCTGTAAGACCAACGAAAATATTTAAATGTTCAGTCATAATTTTAGCAGCTAATGAAACAGACTCTTGTGGAGTAATTGAACCATTAGTCCAAACATCTAAAGTTAATTTATCAAAATCACTACTTTGACCTACACGTGTATTTTCAACTGTATAGTTT
>NZ_KV827283.1:0-46537 GCF_001836075.1 Staphylococcus sp. HMSC035D11 | reverse complement strand
CACGTTCAACAGGTGAATATAGTGAATCTACAGGAATTACACCAATTGGTAAATCACTAGTATTATTTTGTTCTGCTAATGCGTAACCTCTACCCTTATTAGCAACAAGACGAATTTTTAAATGTCCACCTTTAGACACTGTTGCAATTTTAAGTTCTGGGTTTAGAACTTCAACATCACTATCGTGAGTAATATCACTTGCTGTTACTTCGCCTTCATCTCTCACATCAATTTCTAATGTTTTATCTTCTTCAGAATAGATTTTTAATGCTAATTTTTTGATGTTCATAATAATTGTAGAAACATCTTCAACAACATTGTCTATAGCTGAAAATTCGTGTAAAACACCTTCAATTTCGATGTACTTAACGGCTGCACCTGGTAATGAAGATAGTAGGATACGACGTAAGGAGTTTCCTAGTGTAGTACCGTAGCCACGTTCAAGTGGTTCAACAACGAACTTACCGAATTTAGCATCTTCACTAATTTCAATTGTCTCAATTCTAGGTTTTTCAATTTCTATCATTTACAAAATCCTCCTTAATAACGTCGAATTAATTTTAAAATTGTTTCGCTCAGTGATTTGTAACAATAACAATCAATAAAAATTATACGCGACGACGTTTTGGTGGACGACAACCGTTGTGAGGTACTGGAGTAACGTCTCTGATTGCTGTTACTTCTAAACCAGCTGATTGTAATGCACGAATAGCTGATTCACGACCTGGTCCAGGTCCTTTTACTGTTACTTCAACAGTTTTCAAACCATGTTCCATTGCTGATTTTGAAGCAGTTTCAGATGCCATTTGAGCAGCGAATGGTGTTGATTTTTTTGATCCTTTGAAACCTAATGCACCAGCTGATGACCAAGATAAAGCATTACCAAATTCATCAGTGATAGTTACGATTGTATTGTTGAATGTTGAACGGATGTGTGCTACACCATTTTCAATATTCTTTTTAACTCTACGTTTACGAGATACTTGTTTACGTGCCATTTATATTTTGCCTCCTTTACCTATTATTTTTTCTTATTAGCTACAGTTTTAACTGGGCCTTTACGAGTACGAGCATTGTTTTTAGTTTTTTGACCACGAACTGGTAAACCACGACGGTGGCGAATACCACGGTATGATGAAATTTCCATTAAACGTTTAATGTTTAAGTTTTGTTCACGGCGTAAGTCACCTTCTACTTTATAACCGTCAACTACTTCACGGATACGACCTAATTCGTCATCTGTTAAATCTTTTACACGTGTATCAGCTGATACGTTAGCTTCTTCAACAATTTTTTTAGCTGTTGAAGTACCGATACCATATACGTAAGTTAATGAAATAACTACGCGTTTTTCACGTGGAATATCTACTCCTGCAATACGTGCCATATATTTTTACACCTCTCTTTTATTAACCTTGTCTTTGTTTGTGCTTAGGATTGTCACAAATTACCATAACTTTACCTTTACGTTTAATGACTTTACATTTTTCGCAAATAGGTTTTACTGATGGTCTTACTTTCATTTTTATACCTCCCTATATTATGGAGTGACGATTATTTATAACGATACGTAATTCTACCGCGTGATAAATCATACGGAGACATTTCTACTGTTACTTTGTCGCCAGGTAGAATACGAATATAATTCATTCTAATTTTACCACTTACATGTGCTAAAATTTCATGACCATTTTCTAATTCTACTTTAAACATAGCATTTGGTAAAGTATCAAGTACTGTACCTTCTAATTCTATTACATCTTGTTTCGCCATTGATTAACTTCCCCCTTTTTACAATAGTAAGGTAATCGTCAATAGACAACTTCAACGATACGAATCTAATATAGTGAATAGTTATTATAAGTTTAACAAAATGCGGGAATTATGATCGTCATACGACACTCAAAAAATAAATTCTTGCCAGAGAAACCTAATCAAAGTTCACATAAATCTAGATCGCACATTAGTTGAACTATTTTAATTGATCTAAGATATCAATGACATCTTTGGTTACTTCGTCAATATCTTTCGCACCATCAATGTTTTTCAATACGCCTTTTTCATCGTAGTACTCTAAAATTGGCTTAGATTGTTTAACATTAACGCTTAAACGATTAGATACTGTTTCTGGATTATCATCTTTACGTTGATAAAGTTTTCCACCATCGATATCACAAACACCATCAACCTTTGGAGGATTAAATACAAGATGATAAGTTGTACCACATTTCTCACAGATACGACGACCTGTAAGACGATTCATTAGCTCTTCCTCAGGAACTTCAATATTGATAACAGCATCAATATTTCTGTCAAGCTCAGACATAATATTGTTTAATGCCTCAGCTTGCTCAATCGTTCTAGGGAATCCATCTAATAAGAAACCTTTTTTTGCATCGTCTTCAGAAATTCTTTCTTTAACGATACCTACAGTAACTTCATCAGGGACTAATTCTCCACGATCCATGTATGATTTAGCTTCTTTACCTAAATCAGTTTCATCTTTAATCGCTTTTCTGAACATGTCACCAGTAGATATATGTGGTATTGGGAATTTCTTAACAATTTCACTCGCTTGAGTACCTTTACCAGCTCCAGGTAAACCCATTAAAATGATATTCATAAATTGCCCTCCTACAAATTATCTACCACCAAAGCCTTTATATTCTTTTTGACTCACTTGTGCTTCAAGTGATTTCATAGTTTCAATTGCTACACCAATAACGATTAATAAACTTGTACCACCAATTTGAATTGATTGAGGTAAATTCATAAATTTTGTCGCTATAATTGGAAGAATAGCAATAACTGCTAAGAAAATAGAGCCTACAAAAGTTAAGCGATAAAGTACTTTAGTAATATATTTTTTTGTTTGTTCCCCAGGTCTAATTCCTGGTACATAACTACCTTGTTTTTTCAAGTTGTCAGCCATTTTTTCAGGATTAACTTGAACAAAGGCATAGAAATATGCAAATGCAATAATTAATATAACATAAACAATCATACCATAAGTGTTTGAAGGGTTAGCATATTCTGCAATATTTTGCGCCCAATCAGCTTTAGGGAAGAACAATGTTAATGTTCTTGGCAATAAGAAGAATGCCATCGCAAAGATGACTGGAATAACCCCTGCAGAGTTTACTTTTAAAGGTAGATATGTTGCTTGTAATCCTAAACGTTGTGCAGATTGTTTTTTAGCATACTGAATTGGAATTTTACGTTTCGCTTCCAATACATAAATCGCTCCAATTGTTAATAAAATTAATCCAACAATTAAACCGATGACTTTTAACCATGCTAACGTTGTATCGTCATTACCAACAAATGCTTGTTGCACAAATTGGATAATTGATGATGGCAACGTTGATAAAATACCTGCAAAGATAATGATTGAAATACCATTACCTACACCAAACTGTGTAATTTGATCACCAAGCCAAATTAAAAATGCAGTTCCAGTTGTTAAAACTACAGCAATCAATAAATAACTCATGACAGATTGATGAATAATCAATTTACCGCCTAAATAGTTATTAAATTGAAATGCCATACCAATTGACTGTATAAATGCCAATATGATAGCGAAATAACGTGTTACATTGCTAAGCTTTCTTTTACCTACTTCACCTTGTTTAGCCCATTCAGTAAATTTAGGGACAATGTCCATTTGTAATAATTGCATTACGATAGAAGCAGTGATGTACGGCATTATACCCATAGCAAAGATAGAAAAGTTCTTTAAGGCTCCGCCACCAAACGTATTAAGAAGAGCAGCGACACCTTGATCAGAACCTTGCTGTTCAAAAGGCTCAGGATTAACTCCAGGAGCCGGAATATAAGTTCCTATTTTGAATATTACTAACATTGCTAATGTGAAGAAAATCTTGTTTCGAACTTCTTTAGTTTTAAAGAAGCTCACAAACGTTTGAAACATTAGATCACCTCGTGTGCTCCACCTTTAGCATCGATAGCTTCAACCGCTGAAGCTGAGAATTTGTGAGCTTTCACTGTCAATTTTTTATCAAGTGAACCATTACCTAGTACTTTAATACCAGATTTTTCATTCTTAACCACACCAGTTTCAACTAATAAAGCTGGAGTTACTTCAGTACCATCTTCAAATTGATTAAGTTGGTCTAAGTTAACAATAGCATATTCTTTACGATTAATGTTAGTGAAACCTCGTTTTGGTAAACGACGGAATAAAGGTAATTGTCCACCTTCAAATCCTGGTCTTACGCTACCACCTGAACGTGCTTTTTGACCTTTTTGACCGCGACCACTAGTTTTACCATTACCTGTACCAGCACCACGACCTACACGATTACGTACACGACGTGAACCTTCAGCTGATTTTAACTCATGTAATTTCATTATTTAGGCACCTCCTTAATTATTTTTCTTCAACTGTTAATAAGTGTTTAACTTTGTTGATTTGCCCACGAATTGCAGGGTTATCTTCAACAACTACTGAACTATTAGTCTTTTTAAGACCTAACGCTTCAACAGTTTTACGTTGTGTTTCAGGACGACCAATAACACTACGAGTGAGGGTAATTTGTAATTTAGCCATTATTTATTTTCCCTCCTTAATTATATAATTCTTCTACTGATTTGCCACGTAATTTCGCAACATCTTCAGCGTTTTTAAGGTTTTGTAAACCATTTAATGTCGCACGTACCATGTTGATAGGTGTATTTGAACCTAATGATTTACTTAAGATATCAGTGATACCTGCTAATTCTAATACGGCACGTACTGGACCACCAGCGATAACTCCTGTACCAGGTGCAGCTGGTTTCATAAATACGCTACCAGAACCATAACGGCCAGTGATAGTGTGAGGAGTTGTTCCTTCTACACGTGGAACTACTACTAAATCTTTTTTAGCTGCTTCTACAGCTTTTTTAATAGCTTCTGGTACCTCTTGAGCTTTACCAGTACCGAAACCTACACGACCATTTTTATCTCCTACTACTACTAATGCAGTGAAACGGAAACGACGTCCACCTTTAACAACTTTAGCAACACGATTAATTGTAACAACGCGTTCTTCAAATTCTTTCGTTTCTTCTTCTCTACGAGCCATGTATTTGTCCCTCCTTTAAATTAAAATTCTAATCCGTTTTCTCTCGCAGCTTCAGCTAACGCTTTAACGCGACCATGATATAAATAGCCACCACGATCAAATACGATTTCTTTGATACCTTTATCTGAAGCTTTTTTAGCGATTACTTCACCAACTTTAGTTGATAAATCAACTTTAGAAGTAGAATCACTAGCGATATCTTTATCTTGAGATGAAGCTTGTACTAAAGTTTCACCTTTAACATCATCAATAATTTGTGCATAAATATGTTTGTTTGAACGGTATACATTTAAACGTGGTTTTTCAGCTGTACCTGATAATTTAGTACGCACACGAGCATGTCTTTTCAAACGCACTTTGTTTTTATCAATTTTACTGATCATTGTATTACTCCTTTCTTTAGAGAGTTATCTATTATTTACCAGTTTTACCTTCTTTACGGCGAACATATTCACCTTGGTAACGGATACCTTTTCCTTTATAAGGTTCTGGAGGTCTTACTGAACGAATATTAGAAGCGATAGCTCCAACTTGTTCTTTAGATACACCAGATACTGTAACAGTTGTATTTTTCTCTACTGCGAAAGTAATGCCATCTTCAGCTTTAATTTCAACAGGATGAGAGTAACCAACGTTTAATACTAAGTCATTACCTTGCATTTGAGCACGGTAACCTACACCAACAAGTTCAAGAGTTTTAACAAAACCTTGAGAAACACCTTGTACCATATTATTTAATAACGCACGAGTTGTACCGTGAACTGTTCTATCTTCTTTAGAATCAGTAGGTCTTACAACTTCTAGAGTGTTTTCATCTTGTTTAAAAGTCATTCTTTCATCAAAAGTTCTAGTTAATTCACCTTTAGGACCTTTTACAGTAGCTGTTTGTCCGTCAAAAGTTACTGTAACGTCACTAGGGATGTCAATAATTTTCTTACCAACACGACTCATGTTATGGCACCTCCTTATTTATTATTACCAAACGTATGCGATGATTTCTCCACCAACGTTACGTTTTCTAGCTTCTTTATCAGTGATAACACCTTCAGAAGTTGAAACTAATGCGATACCTAAACCATTTAATACTTTAGGCACTTCGTTCGCTTTAGCATATACACGTAAACCTGGTTTTGAGATACGTTTTAATCCTGTGATAACACGTTCATTATTTTGACCATATTTTAAGAATAAACGAATAACACCTTGTTTATCATCTTCAACGTATTCTACGTTTTTAATGAAACCTTCATTTTTTAAGATTTCAGCAATTTGTTTTTTAATATTTGATGCAGGTAATTCTAATTTCTCGTGACGCACCATGTTTGCGTTTCTTACACGAGTAAGCATATCTGCGATTGGATCTGTCATAGTCATTTATTGTTGCCTCCTTTCAAACTCTTTTATCTTACCAGCTAGCTTTACGTACGCCAGGAATTTGGCCTTTATAAGCTAATTCACGGAAACAAATACGGCATAATTTAAATTTACGATATACAGAATGTGGACGACCACAGCGTTCACAACGAGTATATTCACGTACTGCATATTTTTGTTTTTTCTGTTGCTTAGCAACCATAGAAGTTTTAGCCACTTAATTAGCCTCCTTTTAGAGATTATTTACGAAATGGCATACCGAAGTTTGTTAACAATTCACGAGCTTCCTCGTCAGTGTTAGCAGTTGTTACGATAACAATATCCATTCCTCTTACTTTACTTACTTTATCATAATCGATTTCTGGGAAAATTAATTGTTCTTTAATTCCTAAAGTGTAGTTACCACGACCATCGAAAGCTGTTTTAGAAACACCTTGGAAGTCACGTACACGAGGTAATGAAACTGCGATTAATTTATCTAAGAATTCATACATTCTTTCTCCGCGAAGTGTTACTTTTGCACCGATTGGCATACCTTCACGTAAACGGAATGTTGCAACTGATTTTTTTGCTTTAGTGATTAATGGTTTTTGTCCAGTGATTAATTCTAACTCTTCAACAGCATTATCTAACACTTTAGAGTTTTGAACTGCATCACCAACACCCATATTTACAACGATTTTTTCGATTTTTGGTACTTCCATTACTGAACTATAGTTGAATTTTTTAACTAAGTTTTGAGTAACTTCAGTATTATATCTTTCTTTTAAACGGTTCAAAGTGGATCCTCCTTTCAACTAGTTATTAATTATTAGATTTGATTTCTTCGCCAGATTTTTTAGCGATACGAACTTTTTTACCATCTACAAATTTGTAACCAACACGAGTTGGTTCATTTGTTTTAGGATCTAATAATTGTACGTTAGAAACATGGATTGCTGCCTCTGTTTCTAAGATTCCACCTTCAGGATTTAATTGAGTTGGTTTTTGGTGTTTTTTAATAACGTTAACACCTTCCACAACGACGCGGTCTTTTTTAGGTTCAGTAGCGATTACTTTACCTTCTTTACCTTTATCTTTACCTGCGATAACTTTAACGTTGTCACCTTTTTTGATATGCATGTGGGCACCTCCTTAAATATTATGGTTTTAATAAATTATAGTACTTCTGGTGCTAATGATACGATTTTCATGAAGTTACCTTCACGTAATTCACGAGCAACAGGACCAAAGATACGAGTACCACGTGGGCCTTTGTCATCACGAATAATGACACATGCATTTTCATCAAATTTGATATAAGAACCATCGTTACGACGTACGCCTGATTTAGTTCTAACAACAACAGCTTTCACAACGTCGCCTTTTTTAACAACGCCACCTGGTGTTGCATTTTTAACAGTACATACGATGATATCGCCAATGTTCGCTGTTTTGCGACCAGATCCACCTAATACTTTGATTGTAAGTACTTCACGAGCACCAGAGTTGTCTGCTACTTTTAAACGCGTTTCTTGTTGGATCATTAGTTAAACCTCCCTTATCTCTAATCTTGTATTAAATAATTACTGATTCTTCAACAATTTCTACTAAACGGAAACGTTTTGATGCTGATAAAGGACGAGTTTCTTGAATTCTAACAATATCTCCTAATTTAGCTGAATTGTTTTCATCATGAGTTTTATATTTTTTAGAGTATTTTACTCGTTTACCGTATAATTTGTGTGTTTTGTAAGTTTCAACAAGTACAGTAATTGTTTTGTCCATTTTATCAGAAACAACTTTACCTACATAAACTTTACGATCGTTTCTTTCACTCACTTTTGTAACCTCCTCTTTCTTATACTTTATTGATTAGCTTTACTTTGTTCAATTTCTCTTTCACGAGCAACAGTTTTTAGACGTGCAATTGTTTTTCTAACTGTACGAATACGTGCAGTTTCTTCTAATTGACCTGTAGCTAACTGAAAGCGTAGGTTAAAAAGCTCTTCTTTTGAAGATTTGATTTGTTCTTCGATTTCTGAAGTGGTTAAGTCTCTAATTTCCTTAGCTTTCATTTGTTTCACCACCCAATTCTTCACGTTTTACAAACTTAGTTTTTACTGGAAGTTTGTGACTTGCTAAACGTAATGCTTCACGAGCTACATCTTCAGATACACCAGCGATTTCAAATAAAATACGACCTGGTTTTACAACTGCGATCCAGCCTTCAACAGCACCTTTACCAGCACCCATACGTACTTCTAAAGGTTTTTTAGTGTAAGGCGTATGTGGGAAGATTTTAATCCAAACTTTCCCGCCACGTTTCATGTAACGTGTCATAGCGATACGAGCAGATTCGATTTGACGAGATGTGATCCAAGAAGTTGTTGTAGCTTGTAAACCATACTCACCAAATGTTACAAAGTTACCGCCTTTAGAACGACCAGTTGTTTTTGGACGATGTTGACGACGATATTTAACACGTTTTGGTAGTAACATTATTATTTTCCTCCTTCACTAGTATTCTTAGTAGGAAGAACTTCACCACGATAAATCCATACTTTAACACCTAATTTACCATAAGTAGTGTCTGCTTCAGCATGTGCATAATCAATGTCAGCACGTAAAGTATGAAGTGGAACAGTTCCTTCTGAATATTGTTCAGCACGAGCAATGTCAGCTCCGCCTAAACGACCTGATACTTGAGTTTTGATACCTTTTGCACCAAGTTTCATAGCTCTTGTAATAGCTTGTTTTTGTACACGACGGAATGAAGCACGATTTTCTAATTGACGTGCGATATTTTCTGCTACTAAACGAGCATCCATATCAACTTTTTTAATTTCCACAACGTTGATGTGTACTTTTTTATCAGTTAAGTTATTTAATTTATTACGAAGTTTTTCAATTTCTGAACCGCCTTTACCAATTACCATACCAGGTTTACCAGTGTGGATTGCGATGTTAATACGGTTAGCAGCACGTTCAATGTCAACGTGAGAAACTGACGCTTCTTTTAATTCGTTATCAATGAATTTACGGATTCTTAAATCTTCGTGTAATAAAGAAGCGAAATCTTTTTCAGCGTACCATTTAGCTTCCCAATCACGGATAACTCCAACACGAAGTCCGATAGGATTAATTTTTTGACCCACAGTATTCCCTCCTTAAATAGTTATTAAGCTTCTTTAGCTTCTTCTTTACCGTCACTTACGACGATTGTAATGTGGCTTGTACGTTTGTTGATTGCACTTGCACGACCTTGTGCACGTGGACGGAAACGTTTTAAAGTTGGTCCTTCATTTGCATATGCTTCTTTAACAACTAATTCATCTGTATTCATGTCATAGTTATGTTCAGCATTTGCTAAAGCGGACATTAATACTTTTTCAATTACTGGTGATGAAGCTTTATTAGTTAATTTTAAAATAGCAATAGCTTCTCCAGCATTTTTACCTCTAATTAAGTCAAGAACTAATCTTACTTTACGAGGTGCGATTCTGATTGTTCTAGCAACCGCTTTTGCTTCCATTAGGATATCCTCCTCTACTTATATATATTATTATCTACTAGTTTTTTTATCGTCAGCTGCATGTCCTTTAAATGTACGAGTTGGAGCAAATTCACCTAATTTGTGACCAACCATATCTTCAGTTACATAAACAGGTACATGTTTACGACCATCATATACTGCAAAAGTATGACCGATGAAATTTGGGAAAATTGTAGAACGACGTGACCATGTTTTGATTACTTGTTTCTTTTCACTTCCGTCTTGAGCTTCTACTTTTTTCATTAAATGATCATCAACGAAAGGTCCTTTTTTAATACTACGAGCCATTTGGGCGCCTCCCTTCTTATTGTGTGCGTGCAGCTGTTAAGCCGCACACTCAAATAAGTTGTTATTATTTTCTCTTACGTCCACGAACGATAAGTTTATCAGATGATTTTTTACCGCGACGTGTTTTCTTACCAAGCGTTGGTTTACCCCATGGTGACATTGGAGATGGTCTACCGATAGGAGCACGACCTTCACCACCACCGTGTGGGTGATCGTTAGGGTTCATTACAGAACCACGAACTGTTGGACGGATACCTTTCCATCTTGAACGACCAGCTTTACCAGCGTTAACAAGTTCATGTTGTAAGTTACCAACTTGACCGATTGTAGCACGGCAAGTAGATAAAATCATACGTACCTCACCAGAACGTAATCTGATTAATACATATTTACCTTCTTTACCAAGTACTTGTGAACTTGCACCTGCTGAACGAGCAATTTGTCCACCTTTACCAGGTTTTAATTCGATATTATGAATTACAGTACCAACTGGAATATTTTGTAATGGTAAAGCATTACCAACTTTGATATCTGCTTCAGCACCACTTTCAACTGTTTGGCCTACTTGTAATCCTTTTGGTGCAATAATGTAACGTTTTTCACCATCAGCATATACTAATAAAGCAATGTTAGCTGAACGGTTTGGATCATATTGAATTGAATCAACTTTAGCAGTGATTCCGTCTTTATTACGTTTGAAGTCAATTACACGATATTGACGTTTATGTCCTCCACCATGGTGACGAACTGTTAATTTACCTTGATTGTTACGACCCGCTTTTTTCGGTAGCGGTTGTAATAATGACTTTTCAGGTGTAGTCTTCGTGATTTCAGCGAAGTCTAACGTAGTCATATTACGACGACCATTTGTAATTGGCTTATATTTTTTAAGAGCCATTGTCGCTTACCTCCTTAATGGTAATATTATTTTATTTTAGTTGAATAAGTCGATTGAACCTTCTTTAAGTTTTACAATCGCTTTTCTTCTTTTATTTGTATAGCCTTGATAACGGCCCATACGTTTTTTCTTTGGTTTGTAGTTGATGATATTTACACTTTCAACTTTAACGTCGAAAATTTCTTCAACTGCAATTTTAACTTGAGTTTTGTTAGCACGAGTATCTACGTCAAAAGTATATTTATCTTCAGCCATTGCTTCAGAAGATTTTTCAGTGATTACGGGGCGCTTAAGAACATCTCTAGCTTCCATTATCCGAGCACCTCCTCAACTTTTTTCGCAGCTGATTCAGTAATGATTACACTGTCAGCGCTAGTGATATCTAATACGTTTAATCCTTGAGCAGTACTTACTTGTACGCCAGGAATATTACGTGCAGATAATTCAACATTTACATCTTCGTTTTCTGTTACTACTAACACTTTTTTAGGTTGTTCAAGTGTAGTTAAAACATTTTTAAATTCTTTTGTTTTTGGTGCATCAAAACCAAAAGTATCAACGATTGTAAAGTTGTTTTCTTGAACTTTGAAAGATAATGCAGAACGTAATGCTAAACGACGCATTTTCTTAGGCATTTTGTATGAATAGCTTCTTGGAGTTGGTCCGAAAACGATACCACCACCACGCCATTGTGGAGCACGGATTGTACCTTGACGTGCACGTCCTGTACCTTTTTGTCTCCATGGTTTACGTCCACCACCACGAACAGCTGAACGATTTTTCACTGCGTGTGTACCTTGACGTAAAGAAGCACGTTGTAAATTGATTGCTTCGAAAAGAACACTGTTGTTTGGTTCGATTGCGAAAACTGAATCGCTTAATTCAACTGAACCAGATTTTGATCCGTCTACTTTTAATACATCATAATTAGCCATTATGCTTTTTCCTCCTTTCGCTACTTATTATTTATTACCTTTTTTAATTGAAGATTTAATTTCTACAAAACCTTTTTTAGGTCCAGGTACATTACCTTTTACTAAAATAACATTGTTATCAGTATCAACTTGAACAACTTCTAAGTTTTGAACTGTAACTGTGTTACCGCCCATACGTCCAGGCATTTTTTGACCTTTAAATACTCTTGAAGCATCTGAAGCCATACCTACTGAACCTGGTGCTCTGTGGAAATGAGAACCGTGAGCCATTGGTCCACGACCTTGACCATGACGTTTAATTGCACCTTGGAAACCTTTACCTTTTGAAGTTCCTGTAACATCAATAATGTCTCCAGCTTCAAAAGTATCTACTGTGACTTCTTGACCTACTTCGTATTCATCAACATTAACGTTTCTGAATTCACGAATGAAGCGCTTAGGTGCTGCGCCAGCTTTTTTAGCGTGACCTTCAGCTGGTTTATTTGCATATTTATTTGATTTAGCATCTTTTTTATATGCTTGTTTGTCTGCAAAACCTACTTGGATAGCATTGTAGCCATCAACTTCTTCAGTTTTCTTTTGTAATACTACGTTTTGATTTGCTTCTACTACTGTAACAGGGATTAATTCACCGTTTTCTCCGAATACTTGTGTCATCCCAATTTTTCTTCCTAAGATTCCTTTGGTCATCGAAAGTCCACCTCCTAAATTGATCTATTATAATTTAATTTCGATGTCTACACCAGATGGTAAGTTTAAGCCCATTAAAGCATCAACTGTTTTTGGTGTTGGGTTAACAATGTCGATTAAACGTTTGTGTGTACGTTGTTCGAATTGTTCACGAGAATCTTTATACTTGTGCACCGCACGAATAATTGTATAAACAGATTTTTCTGTTGGTAACGGAATTGGTCCAGATACATCTGCACCAGAACGTTTAGCAGTTTCAACAATCTTTTCTGCTGATTGATCAATTACACGGTGATCATAAGCTTTTAATCTGATTCTGATTTTTTGTTTTGCCATAATTTTCCCTCCTTGTTCGTCTACATTGAAGTGATAGACTTCTCCACGAAAACTATCTCACACAACGCCATGGCAAAGCGGCCGGGTGTGTCAGTAACCTTTCGCTTCATCGCTTTCTTCAAGTCCAACATTAAATATGTTACAAGAAAAACACTGATAAATCAAGGTTTTTCTTTAACTTTTTTTATTTACGTCTAACACATACTTAAGTATTGTACTGGAAATTTTTATGTAGTTCAACCATTTTGAGTAAATTTTTTCCCTTTTTTCTATAAACCTTTATAATAGATATAGAGAGTAATGAATTTTGAAATTATAGCTATACATTTTTAATGCTAATTTATTTTAAAATTCATGAACTTTATCGGAGGTGAATATAATATAAATGAAAAGAAATGTGAAACTTACTTTAGCAATTATTAGTATCTTCTTAATAGCTAGTGAATTTTTCTATGGTATTCCTTTTTTAGGAGGCTCAGTTATTCTTGGGTTTGGTTGGCAACCTTTATTATTAAATGCTTTACTTTATCTTATTTTAGGAATCATTCTATTAGTAGATTCTCAAAACACAATTAAGCCAATGGCAATGATTCCATTTATTGGATTAATTGGATCATTTGTTGCTTTTCTACCTATTATTGGTATGTTTACGCATTGGATACTATTTTTCTTAATGGTATTCTTTATATTTGTTGTACTCAACGCCCCAACTTACATTCCTAATAAAGATTCTAAAGTTATTTATACACAATACAAAAAAGATGATAAAAATAATTAATAATTTCAATATTAAAAAGACACATTTAATTCAAAAATTAAATGTGTCTTTTTATGTCTAACCGTGTACAAACACGAAGTATAAAATAAATAATACCATTAATACATACATGATAGGATGAACTTCTTTATGTTTTTTAGTAATTAACATTGTTATTGGATAGAAGATAAACCCACATGCAATACCTGTAGCAATTGAATATGATAAAGGCATCATAATGATTGTAATGAATGCTGGTACTGCTACTTCAAATTTTTTCCAATTAATTTCAGCAAAGTTTGCCGCCATTAAAATACCAACTACAACTAACGCTGGTGTTGTTACTGCACTTGTAACGACTTCGATTAGCGGACTAAAGAATAATGCTAATAAGAAACAAAAACCAGTTATGATACTTGCAAAACCTGTACGTGCTCCTACTGCAACACCAGAAGTAGATTCAATATAAGAGGTTGTTGTTGTTGTACCAAAAATAGCTCCAACAATTGTAGCAAGCGAGTCTGCAAATAATGCTCTTCCAGCCCTTGGTAATTTATTGTCTTTCATTATACCTGCTTGGGTTGCTACTGCTACTAAAGTACCTGCAGTATCAAAGAAATCAATAAAGAAGAACGTTAAAATAACAATAAGAAATTGGATTGTAAATAATTGGCCTGGATCTTTAAATGCTTCAAAAGCTGCTCCAAATGTAGGTGTAATACTTGGAATTTTACCTACAATACCTGATGGTGTATGAATTTGACCCGTAATCATCCCTACAATTGCAGTTATAATCATACCAATAAAGATTGAACCTGGAACCTTTCTAGCATATAAAATGATTGTTATAGCAATCCCAAATATAGCTAAAAGTACTGATGGTTTAGTTAAATGACCTAATGTTACAAGCGTTGAATCATTTTTTACAATAATACCTGCACTTTGTAAACCTACAAAAGTAATAAATAGCCCTATACCTGCCGAAACCGCCATTTTCATTTCATAGGGTATTGCATTAATAATTATTTCCCTCAATCCAGTTGCTGTTAATATCGCAAAGAATATACCTGAAAACAGCACACCTGTTAAACCGATTTGCCAAGGAATTCCCATTGTTAAAACAACTGTAAATGCAAAGAACGCATTTAACCCCATCCCTGGGGCAAGCGCAATCGGATATCTTGCAATCAGTCCCATGAATAAAGATCCTACAAAGGCTGCTAATGCTGTCGCTACAAAAATGGCACCTTGATCCATTTTCATATCACCAGATATACCTTTAACACCTGCTAAACTTAAGACTTGAGGATTCACGGCTAATATATAAGCCATTGATAAGAAAGTTGTGATACCACCGATGATTTCTCTTTTGTAGTTAGTACCATACTCGTCGAATTGGAAGTATTTTTTCACAGCTTTAAACTCCTTTTTTTGAAATACTTTAATAGTTTAATATTACTTACTTAAAAAAACAATACTAAAAGCGAACTTTTATCGACTTATTTCATTATAAGTTCGATTTTAGTTAAAATTTTAAGTTCTTTAATGCATCTTTAAAAGGATTATTATCCAATTCATCATGATTATTCATATATTTTTTCATATCTTTTTTAGAAACTTTACCATTATTTTTATTTTTCAATCGTTGATCCATTTGTGCTTGGGTTTCAGTATGACCGCATACACATCGGTAGACCGCTTCTTTTCCTCTTCCAAACAATGTCATTTTCTTTTTACAGTTAGGACAACGTGCATTCGTTTTACGTTGAATATTCTTTTTAGTGTGACAGCTAGGGTCTTGACACACTAGCATTTGACCGTTTTTAGTTTTTACTTTTATCATAAATTTACCGCAATTGGGACATTCAGTAGAAGTTAAATTATCATGTTTATATTTTTGATCACTATGTTTGATTTGCCCAACAATTTCTTTAGTAAAATCTTTCATCTCATTAATAAATTGTTTAGCGTTATATTTACCTTTCTCAATAGAAAGTAATTTTTCTTCCCATTCTGCAGTCATTAAAGGAGAAGTCAGCGCTTTAGGAGAAAGCTCTAATATTTGTTTTCCTTTAGATGTCACTTTTAATTTTCCATCTTTTGATTCTATTGCATTAATATTGAATAGTTTTTCAATAATATCTGCACGCGTCGCTACTGTTCCAATTCCTCCCGTCTTATGAAGGGTATTAGCGTACTTTTTGTCATTCAATTGAATATAATTTTGTGGGTTTTCCATCGCCTTAAGTAAGCTACCTTCATTGAAATATTCAGGAGGTGTTGTTTCATGTTCGCTTACTTTGACTTGTTGTACATGATAGGTCTCATCCTTGCTAAAAGTGATAGTCTTATTAGCAGTTGAATCATTGTTACTAAGTGCTTTAAATCCTAATTTACGTGTGACGTTTTTGGCATGTTTAAATTGATATTCTCCTACTTTTAAAATAACCTGTGTCGCTTCATACTGATAAGGATCCATTAATGTTTCTAAAAATCGTTGTGCAACCATTAAATATAGTTTTGTTTCTCTGTTAGTTAATGTATCAAAGTTGGGTCTAATTTCAGTTGGGATAATCGCATGATGGTCTGACACTTTTTGATTATTAAAAATATGCATCTTAGTTGTAAATGACTTAGTCAATAACTGACGAGCATGTGATTTATAATCAGTCGCTAATAAGGCTTGGAGACGTTCTTGTATGGTATCTGTCATATCGTTAGACAAGTAGTTAGAATCTGTTCTTGGATATGTTAATAGTTTATGACGTTCATAAAGACTCTGTAAGGTATTTAAAGTTTCTTTGGGTCCCATTTTAAATCGCTGGTATGATGCTTGTTGTAAATCAGTTAAATTATATAAAGGTTTTGCGTAAGATTTTTTTTGATTAATTGAAACATCTTCAATCTGACCTGATTGTCCTTCTATTTTTTTAGATAATTTTTGTATTTCTTCTTTATTAGTAAATCTTTGATTCGTTTGAATATCAAATATAGCGTCATTTACATTTAAAGAAAGTGTGTAATACTTTTGAGGTTTAAAATGATTAATTTCTTGTTGTCGATGATAAACCAGTTGAATCGTTGGTGTTTGTACTCTTCCTAATGAAAGTTGAGCATCATATTTAGTTGTCAGTGCTCTAGTAGCATTAATACCCACTATCCAGTCCGCTTCACTTCGTGCAAGAGCTGCTTGATACAAGTGATTATATTCACGTCCATCTTTTAAATGTTTAAAGCCTTGTTGTATTGCTTTTTTAGTCACCGAACTAATCCATAAACGTTTAATTGGCTTTTTATTTTTTACTTTATCTAAGATGAGACGTGCTACCAGTTCTCCTTCACGTCCAGCATCTGTAGCAATAATAATGTCTTTCACATCTTTATTTAATATTAAAGATTTTACAATTTTAAATTGTTTACTTGTCTTACCTATGACCACAGTATGCATTTGCTTAGGTAATATAGGTAAATCTTCTAATTTCCATTCTTTATATGTTTTATCATAATGTTCTGGTTGCGCATTTGTTACTAAATGACCTAAAGCCCATGTCACTATATAGCAATGATTTGCAATATATCCATTATGTTTTTCTTTAATATTTAGTGCTTCTGCAATATCTCTCGCTACTGAGGGTTTTTCCGCTAGAATTAATGATTTCATTCAAATTTCCTTTCGCATTCTTACTTTTTATTTTCATACGTTTAATATTGTAACATGTATAGCAATAGTGTTACTTTCCATCTCAACTTATTAATTTAAAGTAAAACTCCTATATTAAATTCAGCTTACTAAAATACTTAGGCTATACATTTTTATAATATTAGTCTTTTATATTTTATAAAAAAATGAGCAATTGCGTTTTATATCAATCACAAATAATATAAAATATTCACCAAGTGTTATGGAAAGGAAAGCACTTATTTTTGAAAAGGAGAGTGAGTAATAAATGCAGATTATTAACATATTAATCGCCTTATTACCTGCATTATTTTGGGGAAGTCTCGTATTAATCAATGTATTTGTAGGAGGAGGTCCATACAATCAAATTAGAGGTACAACGTTAGGTACATTGGTTATTGGTTTAATCTTACTTCTTACAGGTCATGCACAATTTGATAACCCTACTGTCATCATTGTAGGGTTAATTTCTGGTGCAATGTGGGCATTCGGTCAAGGAACTCAATTACAATCTGTTAACCTTGTCGGCGTATCTAAAACAATGCCTATTTCTACTGGTTTACAATTAGTAGGTACAACTTTATTTAGTGCTATCTTTTTAGGTGAATGGAGTACTGGATTACAAGTTACTTTAGGACTTATTGCAATGGTTTTATTAGTAACAGGGATTGCCCTTACATCACTAAAAGGAAAAAATGAGCGTTCTACAAAAGATCCTAATTTTAGTAAAGCAATGGTGATTCTAGTTGTAGGTACATTAGGTTATGTAGGTTATGTAGTAATCGGGAATATATTTGGCGTAAATGGTACTGATGCCTTATTCTTCCAATCAGTTGGTATGGCTATTGGTGGATTTTTACTTTCAATGAGACATGAAACAAATATTAAATCTACCACACTTAATATTATTCCAGGGATTGTTTGGGGAATAGGTAACTTATTTATGTTCTATTCTCAACCTAAAGTTGGTGTAGCAACAAGTTTCTCATTATCACAATTATTAGTTATAGTTTCTACTCTTGGTGGTATATTCTTATTAGGTGAGAAAAAAGATCGACGCCAAATGATTGGGATTTGGTCAGGTATTGCGTTGATTATCATCGCAGCAATTATATTAGGAAACTTAAAATAAGTATATTGAGGAGGTCATACAATGTTTTCTGAATTAGAAAATAAAGTTGTTGTTATTACTGGCTCTGGCAGTGGCATAGGAAAAGCAATGGCGGAAGTTTTTGGTAAAGAAAAAGCGAAAGTAGTCTTAAATTATAGATCAGAAAGTCATATGAAAGAACTTGATGCCCTTCAAGAAACAATCAAAAAATCTGGCGGTGACTCAATTACGGTGCAAGCCGATGTTTCAGTCGAAGAAGATGTGAAACGATTAGTAGAAACGGCTGTTAAAGAATTTGGAACAATTGATATCATGATTAATAATGCTGGTTTTGAAAAAGCCACTCCAAGTCATGAAATGTCTATGGCTGAATGGCAAAAAGTTCTTGATATTAACTTAACTGGTGCATTTATTGGTTCACGTGAAGCGGTAAAACAATTTTTAAAAGAAGATAAGAAAGGTATTATTATTAATACTTCAAGCGTGCATGATACCATTCCTTGGCCAAATTACGTTAACTATGCTGCAAGTAAAGGCGGTCTTAAGTTAATGATGGAAACAATGTCAATGGAATATGCCCAACACGGTATTCGTATTAATAATATCTCTCCAGGTGCCGTTGTGACTGAGCATACAAAAGAAAAATTCTCTGATCCAAAAACACGTGCCGAAACATTAGAAATGATTCCAGCTAGAGAAATCGGTGATGCAAAAGATGTAGCAAACGGTGCATTGTTCTTAGCTTCTAATTTAGCTAGTTATGTTCATGGAACAACATTATATGTTGATGGTGGTATGATGAACTATCCTGCATTTATGGGTGGAAAAGGGTAATCATACTATAAAGTAAAAAAGCAAGCGATGATTAAAAATCGCTTGCTTTTTTCATATATATATAGTTTTTATACAAAGATAGCTTGATAAATATATATAATAATAATACTTATCACAATAGAAATATTAGTAACCATTCCAACTAATGGTAATGTTTTATATTTAAATTGAATTGAATATGGAATAATTGCCACACCCACAGGAAGTAACCATGTAATTAATAACGTTGTTTTAATCATATCATCCGATGTTGGTAAAAAAAAGTGGACTAATAAACCAGCAATACATCCAAGTCCGTAATGGACAATTAAATATTTCACTGCAATTGGTAAAAATTGCTTTTCAATTCTGAAGCTCAACATAATTCCAAGTAAAATCATTGATAATGGCATGTTCGCTTTAGAAATAATGGTAAAAAAGTCAATTGAAGCTTTTGGTAAATGAATATTAGCCATATTAAGTATAAACATTACAATATAAGTAACGAGTGGTACTGAAGAAATTAACTTTTTCCCTAAAAATTTGAAATTAAATTGATCACTACCTTCACTGTAATAACTACCTACAAAGTAAGTGACTCCAAACATAATAATTGCCCCACCGATATCGGCCATACCAAAATAAATCATACCATTTTCAGGCCAAATTGTTTCTACAAGTGGATAAGCAAATAAACCAATGTTTAATGACGCTGCCATCATACCTACTGAACCCTTGACATGATTATCATATTTTCTAAATAATGCAACAATAATTACTTTGGCCAATATGCCATAGATGAGCATCATAATTGGTAAAATAGAAAATGATAAATCAAGATTCGCACTATTTAAATTGACAATAACTAAAGAAGGTAATGTGACATTCAATACAAGCGTAGACAATACTTGACTATCTGCAGACTTAATAAAATTAATACGTTTAAGTAAGTAACCTAATGCAATTAACAAAATAATGATTATAAATTGCTCAGTCACAATTCATCCCTTCTTCCCTAATATTCCATTACAACTAATTACTCTAACACAATTAACAGTATTTTTAGAAGTTACTTGTTTCATGCTATAATCATTACTAATCATATTAATAAATAAGGAGTTCGACTAGACATGGACTTAGAATCACAATTAGCTGAGCTTAAATACGATTATATTCGTTTACAAAATGATTTAGAGAAAAAAGAATCACTAAATCAACAGATTGATCCTTTAGTAAAACAATTAGAAGAAATTGAAAAAGAAATTTCAGACATACGTTCAAAATTACATCAGAAATAATTTTTCAATATATCTAGGCATGAAAGTTCATGAATGCTATGATATTAGTCGTAATAGAAAGGATGTCATCAAGTGAAAATATACTTAATTTTATTACCCATACTGTATCTTATTGTAAGTTATATCAGTATTTTTAAAATGAAATCAATGTTCGTACATATTTTACGTCTTATTATGGGAATATTATTATTATTTGTAGTAGCTATCACTACGATCCAATTTCCTAGTGAAAATTGGTGGGTATTTGTTGTATTGCTTCTTCTTGTAGGAAATGTAGAAGTTACAGCTTTTAAAGCACTTAAAAACGATTATAAAGGTGTTTCAATTTTAAATATTATATCTATTATTATTTTTGTAATATATATTATTTTAACTTTTACTATGTATTAATAAAAAAGCAATTGAACGTATGTGCATACGTCTCAATTGCTTTTTTTGACTTATCCTAAATTTATCTTTATTTACGTGTAAGTTTGTTTTTTAAAGTAAAGAGTATTTCATAGATAACTGGCACTACGATTAAGGTTAGTAGTGTTGATGATACTAATCCACCTATGACTGTAGCGGCCATTCCTTTAGAAATTAGAATTGAACTATTTTGCCCAAATAATAATGGTAATAATGCACCGATTGTTGCAACTGCAGTCATCAAAATAGGTCTAATTCGGGTTCCACCCGCTTCAATTAAAGCTTCTTTCATTAACATACCTTGTTGTTCATTTGAAATCACTCTATCAATTAATACAATTGCATTTGTAACAACAATACCAATTAACATCAACATACCAATTAAACTTGGTACTGAAATGGTTTCTCCGGTAATCAATAATGCAAATACTATACCAATAGCTGTAAATGGTAATGAGAATAGAATTGTAAATGGTGCTAAACCACCTTTGAATGTGATAACCAACACAAGATACACAATAACAATAGCAATAAGCATTGCAAAAGCGAGTTGGCTCATAGCTGTATTAATATCATCTGTTGCACCACCAACATTAAACTTAACGTTATTAGGTTTATCAATTGTATTGATTTCACGCATCACTTTACTAGAAGTTCCACCAACATCAGAAGCGGTAATTTTACCTGAAATTGTTGTAGCATAATCGCCATCTTCTTGAACAAGTTTACTTGGTGTTGTTGTTTTGTTTAGACGTGCAATATCTTTTAATTTAACAGTTTCTCCACTTGGTGCATGTAAGTCGATGTTTTCTAGTTTATTTTGAGACCAATTTGTTTGTTTATTCTGTTTTACTTTTACATCTATATTATTACCATTTTCTTTAACAGTTGTAATTGTTTTTTCTGGTAAGTTCTCATTTAAATTCAATGCTAATTGTGCAGCTGAAATACCTTTATCTGTTGCTTTATTTTGATCTACTTTGATTTCATATTGATCATAGGTTTGTGATAAATCTGAATTGACATCTGCTACACCTTTAATGGATTTCATTTTATTTTCAACTTTAGTTACTGTACTTCTAATTGCATCAGTAGAAGATCCTTTAACAGTTACGTCCACTGAATTGTTTCCAGCTCCTGTACCTAAGTCTTGATTTTTCCATTTACCTGGGTTTTTCATTTTAGAAAGATGTGTAACCACTTTATCTGGTTCTTCCTCAAAGTGCGGCGTATCCGAATCATATTCCACCATAATAGCCATGCTATTCGTACTTCCCGTTGGATCTGCTGGAGAAGGTCCCCCTACAGAAAATTGAACTGTTTTAACTTTATCTTTACTTTGAAGGTATTTTTGAGCTTTTTCAGCATGTTTAAGTACTGCTTCTTCAGTTTCTCCTGGTTTAGGTGTATAAGTTAACGCTAAAAACTTATCTTCCCCTGTAGAAATATAACTTGTTCCTAATTTAGCTGCACCAATTCCTATACTCGCAATTAATATAACAATACTAATAATAAGAACAAGCCATTTATGATTAAGTGACCAACCAAGTACTCGTTTATATCCCTTACTAATCCCTCCTAATTTATTTTCTTCATTAACATTGCCCTTTATGTTTATTCCATTTTTAAAGAATGTTGAGGCAAGGGCTGGCACAACAGTAATAGAAACAAGAAGCGAAGCCAGTAAACTAAATGTGATAGCTAACGCAAATGGTCGGAACATTTCACCTACTGAGCCGGAAACAAAAGCTAGCGGTAAGAAAACTATAATTGTAACAATCGTAGAAGATAAAATAGGTTTAAATACCTCTCTCGTTGCACTAATAACTAAATTGTTCCCTTTTAATTGTTCACTTGGATCTGATAATCGTCGATAGATATTTTCTACTACAACAATAGAATCATCTATGACCCGACCAATCGCAATCGTCAATGCACCTAAAGTTAAAATATTAAGTGATACATTACTTAATTTCAGTGCAATAAGTGCAATCAAAATAGATAACGGAATTGAAACGATAGATATCGCTGTTGTTTTAATATTTCTTAAGAATAATAAAATAACAATAATTGCGACGATGGTACCTAATGCCGCTTTTTCAATCATAGTATATAATGAATCTTCAATTGGTTTAGCTGTGTCCATTGTTTTTGTAGCTTTGATATCACTATTATTCTTAACAAACTCGTCTATTTTCTTTTGCGTTGCTCTAGCCACTTGAACTGTATTTGCATCTTGTGCTTTCATTACTTGTACGTTCACTGCGTCTTTACCATTTGTTTTTGAAATAGAATCTCGTTCATCGCCCACAGTGATGTTAGCTAAATCTTTAAGTGGCACGCTTGGCATTTGACCATTTGTTCCTTTTAAAGAGCTATTCGTTTGCGATTGACTTGCACTAGATGATTGACTACCTTCTTGGCCAGTACTACTAATACTATTATCGTTAGAATCACTTGATTGTCCTTGGCCTGCTATAGAAAGCGGGATGTTTAAATCTTTTAATGCACTGACTGATTTAAATTGACCATCCACAACAAGGGATTTTTCATTATTTCCAAATTGGAATAAACCGAGTGGTGTTTCTCTTGTCGCTGTCTTAATGTAATTTTCAACATCCTCCGCAGATAACCTTACTTTATCCAATTCCTTTTGTTTAAATTTTAAAGTAACTTGACGTGTAGTTTGTCCATTCAGTTGTGCACTTTGAACACCATCAACAGTTTGAAGTTTAGGTATTAATTGTTCATTAATTTCCTTTGTAGTGGTTCTTAAGTCATTACTCTTATTTGTAAATGAGTAAGCTACGATAGGAAAAGCATCGATAGAATTACGTATTAATTCTGGTTCGCTTACTCCATCTTTAAAATCGATTTTGTCTATTTCTTTTTTCAGTACTTCTTCAGCTTTATCCATGTCAGTTCCGTTGTTATATTCAACTTTCACAATTGAAGCATTAGGTATCGATTGTGTTTCTACACTTTTTACATAAGCGAGTGATCTGACTTGTTTATCAATTTTCGAGCTAATTTCACCTTGTGTCGTTTGAGGTGTAGCGCCTGGCATCGTCGTTTGGACAGAAATAATTGGGTTTTCAACATCAGGTAATAATTCTAATTTAAGTTTAGCACTTGAATATATGCCACCTATAATGACTAAAAGAACCATTAAGAAAATAGCAAACTTATTACCTAATGAAAATTGAAGCATTTTTTTAATCATTTAATTACTTCTCCTATAATAAGTTATTAATATTGGTAAAAAAATCTGAACGTTTCTTTATAGAATCGTTCAGATTAAATACTGTATCTACAATACTGTAAATTAATTATTTACGTTTTAATTTGCGAGAGAGTTTAATTTTGGCTTTTGTAAGTCTTGGTTTAACTTGTTCGATTAATTGATATAACGGCTGATTTAAGACATAATCAAACTCACCAATTTTTTCACTTAAATAAGTGCCCCATACACGTTTAAAAGCCCATAATCCATAGTGTTCAGAATCTTTTGATGGATTATTATCTGTGCCACCAAAGTCATACGTTGTTGCACCATGATCTCTTGCGTATTTCATCATTTCATATTGCATATGATGGTTCGGTAAGAAATCACGATAATCATTTGAAGAAGCTCCATATAAGTAATATGATTTTTTACCTGCAAACATAAGTAATGCGCCTGATAAATATACGCCTTCTGGATGTTCTTGATTTAATCTTTCTAAATCTTCTTTTAATTCAGTTGTCTTAGAAATCTTATTTTTTACATCATTTAATTTGTTAGCTGTTTTTTTATCATTTGGACGTGCTTCTGACTTCGCTTCTAGTTTAGTTTTTTCTGCTTCTTGAGCTTCTAGATCTTTATTCGTTTCATCAAGCACTTGTTGTGGCTCTAATTTCACTAAGAATAATTCTGCATCCCCATCTTCATGTAATGAGTCATAAATATTCTCAAAATAGCTAATATCACGTGTTAAGAAGCCATCACGTTCACCCGTAATTTGCATTAATTTCGCAAATGTTTTAAGCCCTTCACGATTTGAGTGTTCAACTTTAGTACCTCGTTTAAGCGCCAATCTAACTTTAGAACGATTACGACGTTCAAAGTTTTGAATAATTTCATCATCCGTCTTATCAATAGGTGTAATCATTGTCATACGAGGTTGAATATAGTCTTTTGATAATCCTTCTTTAAACCCTTTATGTTTAAATCCAAGCATTCTTAAATTTTTAAGTGCTTCTGTGCCATGTTCTACTTCAACATCTGGATCAATCTTAATCGCATACGCTTTTTCTTCTTTAGCGATTTTTTTTGTTTCATTTAAAAGTGCTCTCAGTACATCTCTATCATTATAATCGGCTACGAATCCACGTGATACGTAGCATAATGTAAATGGTAACTTCGGTATCTTTTTAAATAATAACTGTCCTACACCTTTAATTTCACCATTTTCACCTACTGCCACACGTTTTGAATACCATCCAGTTAAGCGCTTTGTCTCTGCCCACTTTGTCAGTTGCAATAAATCACCATTCGGATGAGTTTTTACAAATTCGTCATGTTCCTGATTTGTGATATTCATCTTTTCCATGCTATATAAAACTCCTTTATCTTTGCATTACTTATCATTATACATTGTAGATTTGAGAGTGTCGACAAACTCATAATAGAAGTTGAATTTTCTTCAAAAAGCTATTCTTTTTGTTATACTTAATGAATGAAAAACACTACTATTTTTTATTAAAGAGGTTTTTAAAATTGAGAAATATAATTTTACTTATATTTATTGTATGTAATGCTATTGCAATAATTTATACAATGGCTCATCCTTTAACTATAAATTTTTTTAGTCTGAGAGTGATGTTTGTCGCTTTATCACTTGTACTTACCATTTTATTTATATTATTAAAAACAAATCGTTTTTCTTTAATATTAAGCTTAATCTCTCTAGTACTAGTTTTTATTCATATTGCTTTTATCGCACATAGTACTTATACCTATCTATTTAATTAGTTCCTTCATTCGGTTCGAAACGATATTTGGCTCCTTTAATAATAATTGAATAAGGAGTCGTAGTTTCATTATCTTTAAAAACAATGGTATTGTATCCAGATTGAGCCGCATCTTGAATCCGATAAACGATAGTATCCCCCTCTAATTTTAAGTCAGTGTAGTTCTCATTTTCTTCTATAATGTCCATATTAAACCAGCTTTGCCACTTAGTTAAGGTTTTAGAGCGTTTAGAACTATCTATAATAATTTTATCAATTTTAAATTGTTTCTGAAAAAATGAGTCTAAATTTTGCATATGATCGACTTTATTTTTATTCCACTCAATAAAAAAAGGTGGCCTAACCATATAGTCGGGATCAGCGATATAGAGTAACTTCCATCTTATCTTTTCACCCTTTTTATCTTCTCTGTCCATATGTATAGGACCAATCGTATCAATATGACGTTCGTTTAAAGATTGTTTTACCCTCTCTATATCTTCCGTTCTAAATGCCATTGTTTTAAATCCTTGCTTAAAATCATCTTGAACAATTTTCGTTGCAAAAGCGACTCTACCCTCTTCAGTTTTAGCTTCTTTCTTTAACTTTTCGACATCTTCAACATCTAAGAGTTCGATGTAATTTCCATTTATATAAGTTAAACGATTGAAAGTGCCATATTGATGATGCTTGCCTCCAGAATGAATTTTTAATAACTCACCTGGATATTTAAATCCTTTTAATTGATCGACGTAATGAATCATATGATCAAATTTCAACTTCATTTATCAATATCCCCTTTACTAATTTAAACTTAATTGTATTTTAACAAATTTCACTATACTTTACTCTATAACTTATATTTAGTGTTGAAAAATGAATGAAATCGGCGTATAATATTTTTCGTCATCAATTAGTTAGCCTTGCTAACTATTTTTGAGGGAGATAATTCAAAATGCTCACAAATGAATTTTTTAATAGTTTTATTGGTATTTATCGTCCTTATATTAAACGTACTCAATCTATATTAGATCAGTTTGGTCTACATACAGGTCAGTGGTTAGTGCTTAAAGATATTGCTACATATGACCAAACGACTTTAGTTCAAATATCTAAACGTCGTTTTATTGAAAAACCGACTGCGCGTAAAATTATTAAAGTACTATTTGAAAAAGATTTACTTTTGGTTACTCCAGGGACTGACAAACGTGAAAAGCTATTAAGTTTATCTGAAAAAGGACAGCAATTATTTGAGGACATTAATGCTTGTATTACACCTATTCAAGAAGATTTAATCCATCAATCTAATATATCTAATGATGATTTGGATCACGTCATAGCAATTATGAAAAAATTACATACCACATTATCGAAGGGGGATCTTCATGAATCAGACTAGTACTACTAAACAACCTATTTTTACTAAAAGTTTTACAATCAATTTTATGATTAATTTCTTTGTTTATTTGTGTATGTACTTATTATTAGTTATCATCGCTGATTATTCTAAAACATTCTATCATGTGTCAGACAGCTTATCTGGACTTGTTGTAGGACTATTTATTATCGGATCATTGATTGGACGTTTTGGAACGGGAAAGTATGTCAATCGTTTTGGTCCTAAAAAGATTTTAATTGCTGGTTTAATTTTTCTAATCATTACTCAGTTACTTTATTTTATCTCTGGATCGATAACCATCTTGATGTTAGTACGACTCCTAAATGGAATTGCTACAGCTATCGCAACGACAGCTACAGGTACAATTGCTGCACATGTTACCCCTGTAGAACGTAAAAGTGAAGGCATTAGCTTATTTTCACTAAGTCTTGTTCTTGGATCAGCCATTGGTCCTTTCTTTGGAATTTTATTATTGAAATCATTCTCAATTAATTTACTATTTCTTATCTGTCTTATACTAGGAATTACAAGTTTAATTGTTTCAGTCTTTATTAAAATTGACTTTAATCCTACTAAAAATGCAATTGATAGAAAAGTAGCCCAAGCTTCTGGTTTCAACATTCATAATTTCATTGCTAAAGAAGCTGTACCAGTAGCAATTGTGATGATGATTATAGGGTTGAACTATGCTTCAATCCTAACATTCTTAAAATCTTTTGCTGAGCAACGTCATTTGTTAGAAGCATCTAGTTATTTCTTTATTTTCTATGCGATCGCTTCATTAATCACTCGACCTATTGCTGGTAGGATGATTGATGCAAAAAATGAAAATGTTGTGGTTTATCCAGCATTTCTTGCCTTAATTATCACATTTGTTTTATTAGTATTTAGCTATAATGGTTGGGTATTATTACTTGCTGGCGTGTTCTTAGGTATTGGCTATGGAAATCTCTCTTCTTCTATGCAAGCCATTGCAATTAAAGTGTCACCTTCAAGTAAATATGGAATTGCAACTTCAACTTACTTTATTGGATTAGATATTGGTATTGGTTTTGGTCCATCGTTGCTTGGATTATTTACAAGTGCAATCACGTATACTCAAGTTTATTTCATTATGGCTATTGTAGCCGCTTTATGTACGGTACTTTATTTAATTGTTCATGGTAGAAAAGTGAATGGTAATACGTATTAATCTTTCATTTAATATATAAAAAGAAGCACCCCTATTATTCGTTATAGAATATTAGAGGTGCTCTTTTTATTTAATTAATTTGCAATACTAATAGCTTCAATTTCATTTTTCATTTTATCTAATACTTTTTGTTGCGACGCATTAAAGAAATAAAATACTTGTCGTTCATCTGTTTCAGAACGTAATTTAGAAATTAATTCTTTCTTGTAAATTTTGCGGATGATGACGTCAATTTTACTTGTATCCCATAACATTTCAAAATGTAATGTATCGCGTAACTCTTTTCCGCTAATTTTTTTACCTTCATACACTTTAAATAAAACAACAAATTCCTCAATAGAAATTTTATACGTCATTTTCAACCAATGCTTCAATTGACTAAGTTCTCTTTCCGCTTCAATAAAGCGAGTCACTTTATTATTCATAGTACATGCCTCCAAAGTTGATTCTAAGTTGTATAAATACATAATATAATAAAATTGCTTAATTTAATTATATAACATATGCACAATTTAATCTATTACAAATATTAATTTATATCTGTTTAGTGATTAATATAAATTACTTTGAAATTATTAAAATTAATTAAAGATACTATCAAATTAAAATACAGAAGTAAGTGATATCACATATGATTATCACTTGTTTCTGTATAGATTAACCACCAATATAATTCATATTAATTTTCTTTCGTTGTCGATTTCTTACTGTTTGTTCTGTTCGTTCATCTGAATAACGATCATCACGTGCTTGCCATAATGAAATGAGCGTGTCTTTTAATTTTTGATGTGTAGCACCACTACGCAATAATGATTTAATATCAAAACCATCAATCACACTAAATAAACATCCATAAAATTTCCCATCAGATGATAATCTTGCTCTTGTACAAGTAGAACAAAATGAAGCTGAAACACTTGTGATTAGACCAAACTGTGCACCATTATCTTTATGTCTATAATATGTGGCAACTTCACCAAAATATTTAGGTGGAAGAGGTTCTATATCAAACTCTTCTTCAATAGTAGATAGCATTTCTTCTTTCGTAACAACTTTACTAAAATTCCAACCATTATCATTACCTACATCCATAAATTCAATGAATCTTATTTGAATATGTTTATCTTTAAAATATTCAATCATAGGTAGGATTTGATCATCATTAATTCCTTTTTGTATCACTACATTTACTTTTACATGAAATCCAATAGATATTGCATAATCAATTTGTTGCAAGATGGTAGAAGCTTTAATGTTACGGTTATTGATTGCTTGAAATACTTCATCATCAATTGCATCTAAACTTACATTAATTCTACGCAATCCTGCATCATACAACTTTTGACCATGTTTTTTTAAAAGTAAACCATTAGTGGTCATACCAATATCTTCAATACCTTCAATATGATTAAGTTTTTCAATTAATTTATATAAATCACGTCGTAATAAAGGTTCTCCACCAGTAATTCTTAATTTTTTCACGCCTAATTCAGCATAAACTTTGGCAATTGTTGTAATTTCATCAAATGTAAGTAATTCCTCTTTAGGTAAAAAAACAAAATCATCACCAAATATTTCTTTTGGCATACAATAATCACATCTGAAATTACAACGATCTGTTACAGAAATTCGTAGATCTCTTATAGGACGTCCTAATTTATCTTTAATTTGGATCGTCATTAACGTGTCCCCCTTTAATCATTAATCTGATGAAGTAAAGTATTCAAATCATCTTGATAATTAATATTTTTAGACCAATTTTTTAAAGGCTGAACCTCTTTAGTATCTAGAAAACATGTTATCACATTTTTATATACATGCTGTAAACTATAATCATTAGAATTGAGTGCTTTTTCAATATTCGAAATGACTCCTCGACTATAAAAAGCAATGGTCGGTATAGGTTTATCATCGTCTGAATAAGCTATAATATCGGCTTGATGTTCCATACGCTGTGAAATTGTAAATTGATATAGTTGACTTATTGCTTCTTTAGTAATCATAGGAGTATCTACAGAGACCACAAAAAATAATTCTTCATTATTATAATGTTTCATAACTGTGTAGATTCCTGATAACGGGCCTTTATCTGCATGTGTTTCTTCATCTACCATAATATGTTTATACTCAAATTCATTCTTAAGTTGTTTGTTTGTACTTATAATAATATCGTCAAATAAATTCGTTTCTGTTAATGTGTTAATAATTCGTTTATAGAACATTTCCCCGTGAATACAAGCAAATGCTTTAGGACTACCAAAACGTTTAGAGTGTCCCCCAGCTAGAATAATTGCTTTCATATTTAACCACCACTAACTGGAGGTATTAACGCAACAACATCATCTTGCTTTACAATATCATTAAGTTGAACAAATTCTTCATTTACAGCTACTTGAAATTTTTTATCACGAATGGATGGGTGACGTTCAAATAATAATTCTTTAAACGTTTCTACTGTAATATCTTCTATTAAATCAATGTCTTCTGAATTCATTTCTAATATTTCTTTTATTTCTGCAAAATATAATACTCTCATTTAAGCCTCTCCTTTAGTTGCTTGACTATAATCTCCTCTTTGATGTCCTTGCCATTCTGCACCGTCTTCCCAAATTTCTTTTTTCCAAATTGGCACAACTTCTTTAATTCTTTCAATCGCATACTCATTTGCACGATAGGCATCTTTACGATGTGGCGAAGAGACAGCAATCAATACTGCAATATCAGAGATTTGTAGGGGGCCAATACGATGTACAATCGTTGTTATCGTTCCTGGCCAACGCTGTGTAATTTCTTCTCCAATTTGTTCTAGTTTTTTTTGAGCCATTGGAACATAAGCTTCATACTCAAGATATTCTGTTTTCACCCCTTTAGTCCATTCGCGAACATGACCTGTAAATACAACAACAGCTCCTTGATGTTCATTTAAAGTAAATGTTCTATATTGTTCGGGCTCAATTGGATTCGTCACGATTTCAAATTGTTTCATTTTTATGTTCATCCTTTCGTTTCATCCATTTTAGTAACCATTGCTCATAGTTTTTTAAAGCATTCTCATTATTATAATTATAAAAATATTGAACATGTGTAAGAAGTCTCAGTTCTTCTAATTCTTCTTGGGTTTTATATACCACTATTTTGTCATAATCCTCATTTTTAAACCCTTCAACTAAAATAACGTCATAACTAATAGTTACACTTTCTTTTATCAGTTGTTCAAGCGACGGCTGATTTCTACGTGTTACTGTTTGTTGATAAGCAGATCCTTGAACAATACTCTGATCTGCACCAGCTTCAAAATGTTTCATATGATCCACATTAGATGATTGAAGTGTAATATCATCTTTTTCATGTCCGTGATGTTTAATCGTCACAATGTGATAGCCTTGAGATTTTAAAAATGTAATAGATTGTTGTAACAACGTTGTTTTACCCGAATCTTTAAAACCAACTATTTGTAAAATCATAATGATAGTTCCTCTTCGAAAACATTCGATTCAGTTAAAATAACATCTACCGTATGGCCGGCTTTAAATCCTCTTGTACCCCCTGGCAACATAATCATTGCATTACTATGTGCTATTGCTACCACAGCACCCGATTTATTAAATCCGGATGGAACCACAGTCGCACAATTATGAGTAAAAGATGCAGTTGCTCGAATAAATCTTGTAAATGGATTGGCTTTCGCAAAATCTTCCATTAATGTTGCTTTCACAACTTGAGGGTAAACTGCTTTGGCTTGCATCATATGTTGCACTGCTGGTTTAACAAATAATTCAAAACCAGTAAAACAAGCCGATGGATTCCCTGATAAACCAAATAAATACGTCTTATTTGCAACTGCCACAGTTGTCACACTTCCAGGACGCATCGCAATTTTATTAAATAACACTTCTGCTTGAATTGCTTTGTATATCTTTGGTAAAAAGTCATAATCTCCTACCGAAACGCCTCCAGTAGTAATGACAATATCATGATCTTTCATTGCTTTAGTGATGACTTGAATACTACTTTCTAAGTCATCTTGTTGTATACTATAAGGCTCTATCGTTAATCTCATTTTATCAGCTAACGCTTGTATCATCGGACCATTAGAATTTCTAATTTTTCCTGGTTGTAATTCTTCGTCTACATTCAATAATTCGCTTCCAGTAGCAATAACTGCAATACTTGGTTTTAAAAATACAGGCACTTCTGTATAACCATAGGTCGCTAGTACTGCAATAGCTCCAGGATTAATGACTTGTCCTTTTTTTAAAACGATATCTCCTGTTTTAGTTTCTTCTCCTTTTAGCGACACATTTTCATTCTCTTCAAAAGGTTTTCTAATCGTAAATGTATCTCCATTTTCCACAGTTTGTTCAAACATCACTACTGCATCTGCACCCTCAGGAATTTGAGCGCCTGTCATAATACGAACTGCTTCATTTTCTCCAACTGTTTTATGAGATACTGTGCCTGCACCAATATGATCTATCACTTTAAACGTTTTACGATTTTTTGAAAAGACACCAGCCGAATCTTCACTTCTTATAGCAAAACCATCATACGGCGATTTATTGAAACGTGGTATATCATAAGTTGCTACAATGTCTTCTGCTAAGACATATCCTAAACTGTCCTCTAATGATATATTATTTTGTTGAGTATATATATCTTGTTTTACAATACGTTCAATTGCTTCTTTAATAGGTATTGGTTTTCTTTTTTCAACTACCATTTTATCAACTCCAATTACACGATAAATTCATGCTATACTATTTTATAAACTCAGTAAGATAATGATGTACTCATTAAAAATAAATGTTTATAACTTTATTTATATGTTATGATTTTTTAGATATTTCTATAGGAGGCTATTTATGTCAAATTTTACACATATCAATCATCAAGGTAATGCAAAAATGGTTGATGTTTCTAATAAAAGTATTACAAAACGTATCGCTAAAGCGCATTCAAGCATCACAGTGAATGAGACGATTTACCGTCAAATTATAGACAATACAAATAAAAAGGGTAATGTACTTAATACTGCTCAAATTGCAGGTATAATGGCTGCTAAAAATACATCGACTATTATTCCTATGTGTCATCCATTGCCCTTAACTGGAATAGATATTGAATTCTCTTGGAATCAAGCAAACACACCACGCCACTATCAATTAAGCATTACTGCTACGGTTTCTACTACAGGTAAGACTGGTGTTGAAATGGAAGCTTTAACAGCTGCTTCAGTTACAGCTCTCACAGTATATGATATGACAAAAGCAGCTGATAAAGGAATGATCATTGGTGACACATACCTTGAATCAAAATCTGGAGGTAAATCTGGAGATTATCACCGTCAATTAGATTAATCTTTATGATTTTCTTCTATTATGATAGTCATAAGCAGCATTTTCAATTAGGGAAACCTATGATTTACAATGCTTTTTATGACTATTTTATTTATGGAGTTCATAAACCATATGATTTAATTCCGGAATAATGAGTTTAGTCATTGCTAACTTTACTGCCCCAGTTGATCCCGGCAACGTAAAGATTAATTTACTCATAACTGTTCCCGCTAATGCTCTTGAGAGAAGCGCTTTTGTTCCTACATCTTCCGTATAACTTAAATATCTAAAAAGTTCGCCGAATCCTTCAATTTCTTTATCTAAAAGTGGTTTTACAGCTTCTATAGTCACATCACGTTGTGCTATACCAGTGCCTCCAGTCGTTATAATGACATCAATATCTGATGCTAACCATTCGTCAATTTGAGATTGGATGTCTTCCTTGTCATCTTTAATGATATGATAGTGTTCTTCTGTCACTTCTATATTCAGTTCTTTCAAACACTTTTGAACTAATTGACCGCCTTTATCTGTTTCTTTATTTCGTGTATCAGAAATTGTTAACACTGCACATTGAATTGTTTTTTTAACTTCTTTGTTATCATGCTGATGCATCATCATTCTCTCCTTATCCAAATAGTTGATTGATTAAATGTATTGCTTCAGATTTCTTAGTTGTACCATGAATCAACATTCGCCCACCCTCAAAATATACAATTCTATGTTTTTTAAATTCAAATACTAACATATATTGGTTTTCATGGTAACGAATATCGAGTGCTGTAAGAAAATCAACTAATACTTTTTTTGTAATGTCTTTATTTTCATATTGAACTGTATCTCTACCACACAAAGTTGCATATGAAGTCGAATGAGCATATAAATACGGAAAGCTAGGATTCTTACCACAAGTTGGGCAATCATCACGACGCATTTTACTATAACCAAAAGAACAATGTGTATTCTCCCAAATATCTCCATATGTCAGCTTTGTGGGAATCTGTTTACCAATCAATATCTTTAAAGCATCCCGTAATTGAAAACTTGTGGTCATCGTTACGGCTGGCTGAATCACACCGACAGTATCACATGTCAGATTTATAACTGGTAACTGAGGCATTAAACAATTAAAGCAAGGGGTTTGACCTGGAATAAATGCAGTTTCTACATAGGTACTTTGAACTACTCCACCATAAATCCAAGGAATGCGATATCTATAGGAAAAATCATTGATTAATTGTCTTGTTTCAAAATTATCCGTTGCATCAATAATCAAATCTACACTCGTTGCATATTGCTCTAAAAATTGGGCATCTACATGTTCAATATAAATATTCATTTTTATATCAGAACGAATATGTCTTAAGTGATCTTGTGCAGCAACCACTTTTGGCAACATACGATCTGCATCACTTTCTGTAAACAATGTCTGTCTTTGTAAATTACTATATTCAATATAGTCTCTATCCACAATAGTCAACTCTTGAATACCAGCACGAACAAGTCCTTCAGCTACATGGGTACCCAAAGCGCCCATTCCAACAATCAATACATGTTTCTGATTAATGGTTTGTTGTCCATGTTCTCCAATATCTTTAAATAAAATTTGTCTTGAATAACGTTCTTGAGTCATTATTTGAAACCTCTCTCAACATTCTCTCTTCTTTTTATTATAACGAAATAGGAGTAGGACAGAAATCTAAAACGTTCTAAACTTCGATATCCTACTCCTATTTATTTAATTTGAATAATTTCATCTGCTAATACTTCTGCTTCATAATTAGAGTGCGTTACAAAAATAATAGGTATACACCATTCCTCATGAATTTGCTTAACTAGATGGATGCCTTCATCTCTAGAAATATCATCTAAACTTGAAAAAGGTTCATCAAGTAAAATTAAATTGGGTTTCGTGCTTAAAGTTCGCGCGAGTGCTACACGTTGGGCTTCCCCACCAGACAGTGTCGGCGGAAATTGATTTATTAAATGGCTAATATTTAAACGTTGAATAAGCTCATCAATATGTTTAGACTGTTTAGTCATAAATGTAATATTCTGAAGAACCGTCATGTTAGGAAAAAGTTGATAATCTTGAAATAAATAGCCAATTTGGCGTTGTTGAATCTTTACATTAATATGGTTTTCAGTATCCACTAATAGATGATTATCAATATTGATATAAGCCTCATCTGGTTGTCTTAATCCCGCAATGATATTTAATATTGTCGTTTTTCCAATACCGGAGGGACCTTGTATTGCATATATTTTAGCTTTTGTATCTTCAATGTTAATATGAATCAACGTTTGCTTTAACTGATGTTGTAATTTAACTTGTAACATCTAGTCTACCTCCTGAACTTTATCACGATTCGCAAAATTCAACATACTAATGACTGTAATAGAAAATGCAACGAGTACAAGTACCCATAACCATGCCTGATTCTCTTTTCCTTGTTCTACTAAAAAATAGATTTCCAGTGGCAGAGTATTGGTTTTATTTGGAATATATCCTGCAACCATCAATGTTGCACCAAATTCTCCAATAGCTCTCGCAAAACTCATCATAATACCCGCAATAATTGAGCGTTTAGATAATGGTAGAATTAAACGATAGAAGATTTTACGTTCACTTGCTCCCATTGTTCGTGCAGTATTTAACATTTTAGGATTAATACTTCGAAATCCTTGAATAGTATGTTGGTACATCAGTGGAAAACTAACAATGACAGATGCAATTACTGCACCTGTCATTGTAAATACTACGGGTAAGTGAAGTACATTTTGAAAGAATTGGCCCACAAATGTTCTAGGTGAAAAAACAATAATAAGTATAAACCCTAGTACTGTCGGTGGTAAAACAATAGGTAATAATATTAAGCTTTCAAGAAATTGAGTTGCATGCCCTTTTCTTTTATATAACGTTCTACAAATAAAAATTCCTAATATAGAGACAATTATCGTACTGATAAATCCTACTTTAATAGAAATCCATAGAGGTGTTAAATCAGGCATATGTCATCCCCCTATACTTTAAAGTGATATTCTTTTAAAATATCTTTCGCTTTTTTAGATTTTAAAAATTCTATCCATTCTTTAGCAAATTTGTTATCTGATGTTGCTCCCGCTTCATAAGTGATAGGTTTTTTCAAATCCGCTTTTTTAATCTCATTTACTTTATCTGTTCTTTCATTATTCGTATATAAATCGGTCTCATATACAAATCCCATTTGAGTATTACCTTTTTCAACGTAATTTAATACTTGTTTAACGTCTTTGGCATATACAATTTTATCTTTTACATCACTATATAAATGTTGATTATCTAAATATTGTTTCGCATATTTACCTGCTGGTACAGTTTTCACTTCACCAATAGCTAATTTTTCGTTGTCTTTTAAATCTTTTACTGAAGCTTGATCACTGTTTTTATCACCAATCAATACTAACTGATTATGTGCGTATTTATATGTATTATGAGCTTGATTATGTTTTTTCAACATATCTACATCTTTCGTATTTGCAGACATAAAGACATCAGTTGGCGCACCTTTTTCAATTTGTTGTCTTAATGCCCCTGATCCACCATAATTAAATGTTACATTTACATTTTTATGTGTTTTTTCAAACTCTTTCTTTAATGCTTTACTTACATCACTTAAACTTGCTGCTGCTGAAACTTTCAATTCAGTTTTAGGATTATCACTATTATTTGACTTTGAAGATTGCTTGCTATTGTCATTATCTTTTGAATTTGAACAACCTGCTATAATGATAATGAAAGTCCCTAACACCGCTAATAATCGTTTTACAGTCATTTATTTTTATGCCCCCTATTCAATCAAATATTATACGCTTTTTATATCTTTTGAACAGTTTTACCGTATTTTATATTTATTTCTAAATTTTAAAATATAAAGTTTTATATAATCATTCAACATTGAAATACTTTTTGTGAATATAATGATACAGTATAAAGTAGTTATAACCAAAGGGGAGACATTCATGGATAAAGATGCCGTTCAAAATCAACCAATTATTAGGTATGAAGATGAGCAACTCATCGAAACTGAAGACAGCTATGTAACCGAATTTCCATTAACCATTATGGTAAATGGAAAAGAATTTGCTACAGTAATCTGCAGTCCGACACATTTAGAAGAGTTAGTCATAGGATTTTTAGCATCTGAAGGAGCCATTTATAAAAAAGAAGAAATTAAACATTTACAAATTGATGATAGTAAAGGGTTTGCTCATGTAGAATTAACTAAGTCATTAAGCGACCGTTTTGAGTATTCTACAAAGCGCATGGTTGCTTCATGTTGTGGAAAAAGTCGAGAATTTTATTTTCAAAATGATGCAGCAATTGCTAAAACGTCTATGTCTAATATCATTCTCACTCCAAGACAAATTTTAAATATGATGACAGGTTTACAAAGTGCAAGTACCTTATTTAAACAAACAGGTGGCTTGCATAACGCAGCAATTAGTGATGGTGAGGCATTTTTTGAACATCGTCAAGATATAGGTAGACATAATGCCTTAGATAAACTTTACGGTTTTTGTCTTACTCATCAAATTCCTGTTAGAAATAAAGTACTTATTTTTAGTGGACGCATATCATCTGAAATTTTACTAAAAGCAGCTAAAATCGGTGTCGGTGTTATATTATCAAAATCTGCACCTACCACATTGGCAATAACACTGGCACATGACTTAAATATTACTGCTATTGGTTTTATTAGAGGTGATTCTTTTAACATTTATAGTCATCCAGAACGTATAAAAGGAGTGAAATAGAATTTATTATAAATTCATTTTTCACTCCCTACTTTTATTTATATCGCATCTTCTTTAACTATCTGATATTGAAAGCTTTGAAAAATATAGCCTTGCTTTATATACATGTCTTTTGCTGTATCATCGCCATCTGCCACTAATATGACTGGTCGAGAACCGGCTAAATGGCCTACATAGGACTGCATCGTAGTACCTATTCCTTTATGACGATAGTCTTCTAAAACGCCGAACCCATCAATTTCAACAGTTTCATCTGTAACTATAACATCCAAAATCCCCACAGATTTATGAAGATAATATGCAACTATACGAGTGACGTCATCTATTTGCTTTAATATTGCCTCTCTCGTTCGTTCTTCACTTTCTTTAACAAACGCTTCGCCATACGGTTTTGAAAATTCATTGTAAACACTTAAATAATCTTCCATGTTAAATGAAGTTACAGGTTCAATATCTACCTGAATATTGCTCTCAAATTGTTTTAATGTAACACTATCTATCGCGTACAATTCAAGTAGTCCTAATTGAAATCCTTCATTGCGTATCGCTTCTAACCATGTAGAATGCAGTAATTGGTTTTCTGGAAATGTAAAAGATAAATGAGAAGAATGTTGTTTTTTATGCAAAATTCGTTGTTTTTCCATATCTGAATACCACTGATTAATTGAAGGTAACGTTTTGTACTGCCACTTATTCATGTGATATGTCATTGGATCAGAAGGTGTTAAATATATAATATTCAACTCATCTTCTAAGTATATTTTTCCATTTTCTTTAATCTGCTTCATTGTTATGTATGTCATAGTAACCATCACCCAACTATGTATATTTTGTACTATTATATCAAATTCTTAAAACGTGAATGGTTAAGTAATGTTGTGCCGATTAAACTCGCAATAATCGCTTTAATAATATCTCCTGGAATAAATGTAAATGATAATAAAAATGCTTTACTTATAGGCATATGTATAATGAATCCCATAATGATTGTTCCTACAATATCTAATAATAAAACACCAAATACAAGTATACCAATAAATAATGTCAAGAAATTAATATGATTTTTAAAACGATCTCTTACTAAACCTATAAGATACGCCACTACTGGATATAAGAATAAAAATCCTGCTGAAGGACCTGCAAACACACCTATTCCACCGCGTCCACCTGATAATAATGGCAAACCTGTGGCTGCTAATAATAAGAAGATAATAACACTGAGTGCGCCGTATTTACGTCCTAATATAACTCCTGCTAAAAAGATACCTATATTTTGTAATACAATTGGTACAGGCATAAATGGTAACGGTATTCCGGGTACTAGACCTAAAATACAAATAACCGCTGTCATTAACGCTGTATATACTAAATTTTTTGTACTCATTTGATTTCCTCCTTTTATGAAGAAAATTATACCACTTATGTAAACTATTTTATATAAAAAGTTTACATTTAAAGTTAATGAACTACTTTTTTAGCTAAAGACGTGATATAGTTGAAGAATTCATCATGATTGACATGATTAACGACATGCACCATACGTCCATCATCGCTCTCATATGTGCCTCCTTGGCTTGGTCCTTTTGTACATACATCTACTTTAAGTTCTATAGAATCTGTTAAGTTTTCTTTACCAATTTGAGCAGTCGTCAATACATCCCATAAAAAGTAAGTAGAGTTGGTGACAAAATGAGTAAGAGGAGGTACAGCTGCATAACTGATGCCTAAAAAATCAACTCCTATAAACTGACGTTGATTTGCCCACATTTGACGAATAGCTGGTGTCAATGGTACTTGATTAGTGCTTTCTAACGCTACCATTTCTATCTTGATAGACGTATCAAATATTGTTTTAACAGCTTCAGGATCCCAAAAAGCATTCCATTCAGCTGTGCCATCATGTTCGGGTTCTTCTACATTTCCCTTTTCTAAAAATGTTCCTCCCATCCAAACTAACTTTTCAATATTGTTTACTATTGTTTTATCATATTTGATTGCTTTGGCTAAATCAGTTAACGGACCAGTAAACAATAAAGTCACCTTTTCTTTACTATTATTTAATACATTAATAATATCCTCATAAGCTTCAAATGTACTCGTTATAGAACGTTTATCAATCCATTCCTCATTTAAAATAGGCAGCGCATCCATAAAAAAGGCATGCATTCTCCAGTCTTTCGGAAAAGGGTTAACTCCTCTTTCATATGAAGGAGCTACATCAATAGATAAATTTGAAAAACGATTTATAATTTTACATGACGCACTTAGAGAAGGTTCTAAATAACAATCTGCACCGATTGTACTTACACCTACTAATTCAATATTATCCATTTGTAGTAATAAGAATAGCGATATTAAATCATCAACGCCGCCATCATGATTAAAATATATTTTAGTCATTAAATCCCTCCAAAAAATATGTAAAAAAAGCTATGACTACATTATACGTAATCATAGCTTTCTTTAAACATATTATACATAAAAAATTCATTCTACATTAAATCAAGTATAGACTTTGCAATATTCGTATATGCTGCATCTTCCATAGGAGGATTATGTAGGCCAGCACGCATATTACGATAATAGCGTTGTAATGGACGATCCATTTCTAAACTTTTTGCCCCTACTATTCGCATAGCAAGATCCACTACTTCTAATCCTTGATTCATGACTAAAATTTTACTTGCAGATGTTTCATTCCAAATATTAAGTGTTTCATTATATTGATTGTAACCTCTAGCTGTACTCCATAAAAAATGACGTGCAGATAATAAGAGTGATTCCATTTTCCCAACATTTTGTTGTACAGTAGGTAGCGTAGCAATTGTTCCCTCAATACTATTAGGAGAATGTATTTTGGCAAACTCAATAGCATAATCTCTCGCTGCTTGGGCAATACCTAAATATACACTTGGTATATGTAAAATCCATCCATTGGGTTGCGGTTTATGTTTTGTTTCTACAAAGTTTTCAAACGGAACTATAACATCATTTAATACTAAATCATGACTTTCCGTTGCACGCATCCCTAACATATTCCAATTATCTGCAATTTCTAAACCTTTAGTCTCTCTAGGAATTAAAAAGAAGCCTACTTCTTGAATATCTTCTACAAATGCAGCAACAATGTAATGTGTCAATGCTTTACTCATAGAAGTAAACGTTTTTACACCATTTAATTTATATCCGTCTTTAGTTTTTATTGCATGTGTAGCAGGTCTCCCACCACGAGTAGGACTACCAGTATCCGCTTCACTTACTGCTCTATTTACAAGCGCACCATTTTTTACTTCTATTGCAAATTGATCAAGCATAGTTTGACTCCACATATGTTGTTGATATAATTGTCCTACAACGCTTAGATGCCAGCCTATAGACAGTGCTGTAGCACCATCTATAGCTCCAAGATACGATTGTAAAACGACCATATCTTCTATTGTTGCACCTTCTCCACCATATGATTTAGGTAAAGTTAACACACTATAACCTTCCTCTACAAGCCATTTTATATTGTCAAATGGGAATTTAGAGTCAATATCTTCTTCTGCTGCTCTTTGTTTAAATGTATCTTCAATTGTTTTAAATTTTTTAATCCATTTTCTTTGAATATCACTACTTATTAAAAATGAATCTAACATGACTACCACCTATTCGATATTTGATATATTTAATCATAGTTTAACACTCGGTTTTAATAATATAAAGTATCTAATTAACATAGTATATTAGAATTAAAAAAGAGTGGACAGACATTCTGTCTCACTCATTTACCCCATCATCATTCTATTGTATATATTTCTCTAATTCAGCAATTAAAGCATTAATTCTCTCGCGTTGCTCTTTTGTTACATAAACAATAACTGTTCTTTCATCTTGTATACTACGTTTTTTTGATAATAATTGTAAATCTTTTAATTTTTGTAATGCTTTAGTTAAGTAATAAGGTTTGAATTCTGAATACGTTGCAATTTCTTTTGAAGTAATTTCATCTTTTTTACTTTTAACAATATAATTTAAAATATAAATTTCTTCATAATTCAGATTATATTTTTTCTTAGTGTCTTTAAAAAACTTTTTCACTTGAAATGTTGCGTTAACTAAATCATTGATGTCTTTAATTTGTCCCATATTCTAAACCACTCCTCTGATGTACATCTAGTTGCTACAAGGTTCATGTATACTAACTACTACAACACTAAACATTTCTTATGCTATAAAAATTATTTTATAACATTTAAGTATAATATTTCAATATTTTTATGAAATTAAAATGATATTATATATTAAAATCTCATTTGACAAATTAAATTATACATAATTATTTCATGCGTTATACACCTAAAATAACTAGTAATGTAAGAGATAAGCCTTTCTTACATCACTAGTTATTTTTAAAACAAATTATAATGTTAATTCCTTTTTTATCATTTTACTACAATGTCTCAAGATATCATGAATCTCTTCCTTTTTTGACATATTTAACTTTATACACACTCTACGTTCATCTATAACATCTCTTTCTTTCAAAATATAACCACTTTGTTGTAATCGTTTAATTACTAAATTTATATTTATAGACTGACAACGTGAAAAATAGTTTATCGATTTCAACGAGATATCATTTTGATTCGACCAAATAATGCCTAAAACAAGCAAATCATTTAAACTTAACTGATAATGCTTAATACTCTTTTCAATCTTATTTAAAACTTTATAAATAGTAATTAGATATGTTAACTTACAATAATTCATATTCTTGATTGATGTTTTAAGATAGTTATTTTCAAGTAATTCTCCAATTTCTAATAATAAATGTTTCATTTTTCTTTCATACATTTCTACAGGTAAGATTCTTAATCTTCGTTGATCATTTGCATCATAAGATTTAAAAATCCAATTTTCGTGGTATAAATGGCTAACAAGATAGAATAAAGTTCGTTTAGATAAATACGTTTTTTTCATTAATGTTTCAATATCCATACCTTGATGGTTCGTTTTATGATAATCAATAATAGCATATAGTACATTTAGGTGTTCAATATTTAGGTTTTTAGAATATTTTAGAAGTTCATCGACTGCTTTATAAAATAAAAGATAAAATAATAGTACATCCATATCGTTTTTTGTCATGATAGTTGCCACCTCGCAATTTATACAACAATTCTAGAAGACAGACTTTAGTATTGCGATACAATTTTAAAGTGTTACAAGTTTATCTCTATATCATACATATACTTACTTCATATTAAGTATGAGTAAAGGTCTAAATACTTTATCTTTTTACTTATTAATGGACTTAATCCTATTTTAGGTATGATAGTTACTTTTGGCCTCAGCTATAAGTAACTGTGCTTCATAATCTAAAGATATTTCAACCGTTTCGGTAGCCTTATATATTGGAGCAAATTGTTTTTTTCGTGCTTGACCTGGAGTCATCCCATATTTCTTACTAAATAATGCAATAAATCTCGGAAAATGATTAAATCCATGTTTATAAGCAATATCTTGAATAAATTCACTGCTATCTAAAATATCAAGTAAACATAATTTCAAACGAATATCATTAATATATTGAGCAATATTATGATAAGGTGTATGAAATTTAATCACTTGACTTAACTCTTTGTTAGACATATCAAGTGAATTCGCTAATGCTTGTTTATTAATCTTTTCATGATGATGTTCAATAATATATTCATGAACTTCATCTACAAGTGGATTGTCTAGTTTATAGTTTTGACGATGTTTTCTTTGAATATAACCTAATTCTACACATAAATGTTTAACTAATTTATCCCTTATGTGTGGAAGTCGAGGTTTTCGACTTTCAAATTCAAGAAGATTAATAATAAATGATTCTAATTGTTTTCGTTCAATAGAAGAAAATTTATATCCTTTTTGTCTGATATAATCGTCTGCAAATCTTAAATAATCTGTGAATGAAATTTCAATTATTGCAATAACAGAGTTCGTTTCGCCTTCTATCGAATATAAATCATTTAACATAATAAATACGAGATCTCTTTTTTTCATATTATATGTATCTAAGTCTAAATTTATTTTTCCAGAACCCTTTAACCAATATATAAGTTTGATATTGGATTCTTTTTGTTTTACTATTCTCGTATTTTTTAAAAGCTTTACCGAAAAATTATCTATCATACGTCTTTCCTCTCGTTTGTAATATAAAGACTAGATATAAGCGATGACATTTCTCCCCTTTATTCACCACTTAATTCTATTGAATTATCGCTTCGATACTTGTGTATGCGTATCGGAGATCTATCTTCATATACAATTTTATGTTTTATTTCGGTATTAGCAGTAGCAATATTTTGACTTATTTTATCACTTTATTATCTTATAGTATGATTTTATTATTTTTCAATATAAACTTACTTTATTTATATATAAAGAGGACATATAAAATGATTTTTTAGTATTTGTTTAATCAAGGAATCATTCAATAGGCTAAATTATTTTGTTATAAATTATTTTTCTATTATTTTACAAAAAGATTACAAGAAAATGAGTATTTTTTTCATATTCTTCTGTAAACACTGTCATAATAGCTTTTTTTATATTAAAAAATATTACTAATAATTAAATTTACAAGCTTTTATATTATCGAAAAATTACAAATCATTAACATTCCCCACAAATTGTAATTTTTTTGATAAAGTAATTCTTGTCGTTAAGTAAAATGATTTAAAGACTAAGTTAACAAATGACTATTAAATATAAAATAATATTAATTTAATTCTCAGGAGGAAATTTATAATGAAAAAAATCGCTACAGCTACAATCGCTACTGCAGGAGTTGCCGCAATTGCTATCGCCGGACAAGGACATGAAGCTCATGCAGCTGAACAAGGATATAATCCAAATGATCCTACTTCATATAGCTACTCTTACACTATCGATCAACAAGGTAACTACCATTACACTTGGAAAGGTAACTGGAGCCCAGATCGTTTAAATCATTCTAACTATAATTATAATTATAACTACAATACATATAATAATTATTCTAATACAAATTCAACATATAGTTATAACAACTATCATACTAATAACTCAAATCAAGTTGCTAGTAATCCAACACAATCTTACACAACAAATAATCAACACACTGGTGGTTTAGGTTCAGCTTCTGCTTCTACTTCTAATAATAATGTAAAAGTAACTACTGTAACTGCACCTTCATCAACGGGAGCTTCAATTTCTAACTCTGTTAGCTCAGGTAGAAACTACTATACTTCTGGCCAATGTACATATTATGTATATGACCGTGTAGGTGGTAAAATCGGTTCGACTTGGGGTAACGCAAATAACTGGGCAAATGCTGCAGCATCTGCTGGTTACACAGTAAATAACCGTCCATCTGCAGGTGCAATTATGCAATCTACTGCTGGTGCTTACGGTCACGTAGCATATGTTGAAAGTGTAAATAGTAATGGTTCAATCACAGTATCTGAAATGAATTATGGACATGGTGTAGGTGTAGTAACATCTCGTACACTTTCTTCAAGTGAAGCTGCTTCATATAATTTCATTCATTAATTAAATTGATAAAGAAAAAAGAGTCCGGGACATAAAGTATCTAGAT
>NZ_KV827282.1:0-213 GCF_001836075.1 Staphylococcus sp. HMSC035D11 | reverse complement strand
AATGGCATCAAAGCCTATATTTTCGATATAACGAATAGCTTCAGCCAATCCAATAGCTTGAGCAATAATCGGTGTACCAGCTTCAAATTTAGTAGGTAAGTCAGCCCATGTTGCATCGTACTTACTTACAAAATCAATCATGTCCCCACCATACTCAACAGGTTCCATGTTTTGAAGTAGTTCACTAAATCCAAATGGTCTACTTCAATACCT
>NZ_KV827281.1:0-1004 GCF_001836075.1 Staphylococcus sp. HMSC035D11 | reverse complement strand
TTTTTAGCTTCTTGTATTTCTTGCGCTTGTGGCGATTCGTCTGCTAAGTTATTTGACAACTCATCTTTAATAGCATTTTGTTGTGCTACAATTTCTTCCGCACTATTATGTTCATTATTAATATAATTATTTTCTTTTACTGTAGTTTCAGCTTTAGCTTCTTGTATTTCTTTTGCTAATGGTGATTCATCTGCTAAATGATTTGATGTTTCTGATTGAATTGCTCGACGTTGTGCTGCAAGCTCATCGGAAGAAATACCTGTATTTTTTCTATTTTTTAAGTCTTCAATTTTATGTCTTACATTATCAATTGTTTCTTCTGTTTGTTGTTTAATACTATAATAATTATCTTTAACTTCTTGTTCTTTTGCTTTTAAATCATCAATTTTTTGGTTTGCTTTATTTTTAGTTAAAAGTCCAATAGTTGAGCCAATGATTGCACCGGTAATAAAGCTAACAATAAAATGTTTACGAGACTTAAATCTCGGATCGTTATAATAAGTTTTATAATCAATCTCTTGATTAGTATCACTAGCAGCTTGATTTGAGAATTTTGGATGATTATAACTCTCATAGTCATCACGATTATAATGTGGTGTATTAACAAAGTTGTTTTGATCTAGTTGATTTACACCATGACCGTGTAAGTCATTACCTGAGTTATTTGTTTCAAATGCATCTCTATCGTAATGTTTTGTTGCACTACTTTGCGCTACGTCTTCTTGTTGATTCGCACCTCTACCATGTAAATCATTACCAGTGTTGTTCGTTTCAAATGCATCTCTATCGTAATGTTTTGTCGCATTACTTTGCGCTACGTCCTCTTGTTGATTCGCACCTCTACCATGTAAATCATTACCAGTGTTGTTCGTTTCAAATGCATCTCTATCGTAATGTTTTGTCGCATTTGTGTACACATCACCATTAGGTTGATTTACGCCATGACCATGTAAGTCATTACCTAAGTTATTTGTTTCAAATGCATCTCTATCGTAATGTTTTGT
>NZ_KV827280.1:4949-49203 GCF_001836075.1 Staphylococcus sp. HMSC035D11 | reverse complement strand
TATCTAGATACTTTATGTCCCGGACTCTTTTTACTGTTATATTGGTCAGTCACTTTATAATTTGCCTTGTAACAAAAAGAAATACGCTATAAAAGCAAGTATAAGATATATCATTGATCCTAACATGAATGAACGTATACGAACTCTAAAAGGAATACGTTTATTAAATATTGGACCTAAAACAAGATTTCCTATTCCGATAATAATGGGTCCAGCTAAAAAGAAGATGATTAATTGCGACGACATGTCATTCACACATGACCCTTTTCAAAAAAACGATTTATAATTTCTTCGCCATTTAAATCTTTACCAATATATGGAATAGTTGAGAAATCTTGTTTTTGAGTCATATCATTTGTATTTACTATAACATCTAATCCAGCGCGAAAAGCAGCTGTAGCACCATTTACAGAGTCTTCAATAGCTAAACAATGAGTTGGAGAATAATTAAGTTGCTGAACAGCAGTCAAATAAAGTTCTGGCTCTGGTTTTACATATTCTACACTTTCTCTCCCAACAATAATATTTATATATTCATCTAAACCTAAACTCTTAAATACTGGAAAAATATCCTTTTTATAACTACTTGTCGCAATTGCCATAGGAATATGACGTTGCTTCAAGTATTTCATTAATTGTTTAATCGTAGGATTAATTTCTAATTGATTACTTGTTTGATGGTGTTCTTTATAAATAATTTCTTTATTATCTTTTCCAATCGTCTGTTCCAAATATTCGTGTAAATCTTTTGCTTCTCCACCAATATTTTCACGGTAAAAATCGAGTGTAATTGGTGTTGCTTTATGACTAATTAAATGCTTATTAATAATATTAAATAAATGTTGTTCAGTATCGACAATTGTACCATCAAAATCGAATACTATTGCTTTATACATGATATTTCTCCTTTAAACTTAATATTATAGGTAAGTTTAACATATTACATTAACGTTTAGACCAATATTTGGCAAGAATAGGTCCAGAAATATTATGAACAAAACTGAATACAGCTCCTGGCACTGCTGCTAGTGGACTAAAATGTACAGTTGCCAAAGACACAGCTAAACCTGAATTTTGCATTCCAACTTCAATAGAAACGGCCTTTTTGTCTCTTCTATCAAGTTTGAATACATGCGCTAAAACATAACCTAATAAATAGCCCACTACATTATGTAAAATGACTACAATAAAAATAAGGAATCCAGTTTTAAGAATTTGTGATTTACTCCCTCCAACAACAGCCGCTAAAATCAATGAAATCGCTACTACAGAAATAATTGGTAAAATTTTAGTAGCTTCCCGAGTTACTTTTTTGGAAGCAAGTTGTAAAAGGAATCCTATGATTATTGGTAATAAAACAACTTGAATGACCGACCATAACATACTTAAAAATGATACATGTAACCACTCATGAGCAAATAAATAAATTAAAGCCGGTGTTACAAATGGTGCTAATAAAGTAGATACACTTGTAATCGCTACAGATAACGCGACATTAGCATTAGCTAGATAACTCATGACATTACTTGATGTTCCGCCAGGACAACATCCAACTAAAATCACTCCAATTGCTAACTCAGCTGGTAAATTAAATATTTTAGCAATAGTATAGGCCAAGGTAGGCATAATAGTGAATTGTAAGATCACTCCGATAATAACAGACCTCGGCTCTTTAAAAACTAATTTAAAGTCACTAGGTTTAATTGTCATTCCCATGCCTAACATCACAATTCCTAATAGCCATGGGACGAATTGACCCATCGTCGCTAGTTGAGTTGGAAATATAAAACCTATAATAGCAGCAATAAACATCCATAATAAAAATGTCTTAGTTGCAAATTCACTTACTTTACTTAACATGATGTCACCCTCTTATTTTAAATAATGAAATAAGAGTATCACAGGAGAAAAAGTAAAACAATGAATTTTCAGAATATTTAAAATATGTATGTCTTTATTTTTTCTTTTTTAAATAGAGTTACGAATATATTACAAAAATATTAAATTAAAATTCATTCAAAAGTCGTAGTGATAATCATAATAAAGAGTGATACAATCAGACTGTATATGGGAACGACGTGTTTCATTTTAAGAATGATAATGACATGAAGACTACATATTATTAAGAATTGGGAGGTTCTTGCATGTGGATAGATAAATTTGAAACTTACATTCTAAATATTGTAGGTTTGCAATCAAGATCGACTAAAAGACAATTAATGAAAATTTGCAGAAATGTTCAATTTTGCGAATCATTTCAATACAACATTATTAAATATAACAATACTCCAGCCCTTGAAATCAGCTTGCCTAAACAACAATTACCCTATTTCATTAGTTTTTTAAGTTTTTACCAAATTTCTATTTACCAAATTCTTTCTTCTAGAAATACACACATCTTATTGGATTCTGGACAATATTATTCTTCTTCTAAACGCTTTAATTTATGTATAGATGGATTACAAGATGCTTTTATTAAAGATAAAGTTATTGATATAATGACATATTTCTCTAATCAATATGATTTAACTTATACATTAAACAATAATTATGCTAGCGTATGTTGTAAACCAGAAATATTCTCGAAACTCATTCAGTTTATTGCTTGTCGAAATATTGATATTTTATCAGCCACATATAAAGCTCGCGCATTACATAATGCACGTATTTCTTAGAATAGTTAAAGGGTCGAAACAAAATGTTTCGACCCTTTTAGTATCTTATTTTTTGTCATTTTCATCAAATACTAAGTGTTCAAATGCTTCTCGTACTTGTGGTACGGTCATCCCTACAACTACTTGTACATTCTTACCACTTTTTACAAGTCCATGTGACATTTGTTGATGTGTAAAATATGCAGTATCTTCTACTTTTGATTCATCATTAACAGTTAAGCGTAAACGTGTTGTACAATTTGTCACATCTTTAATATTTTCTTTTCCACCTAAACCTTCTAAATAATAATATGCTTTTTCTTCATATTCATTACTAGGCTCAAAACCTGAAGTGTCTGTACTATCTTCACCTTTTTTCTCTTTATAATCTTTTTTAGAAAATAGTTTCACTTCTTCTTCAGCACGACGTCCTGGTAATGGAATATCAAATTTTAAAATAAGATATCTAAATACAAAGAAGTAAATTGCTGAGAAAATTAAACCAATAATAACTTGAGCTACATAAGTCATCCAGTGATTTTGTCCAAGTGGAATCCAGTTTGTTGCAATAAAGTCAAGTAGTCCTCCACCCATATTACCAACTACTCCAAAACCATACATGATTGTATCCATTGTTGCAGCTAATAATGCATGAATAACAAATAAGAATGGTGCAATAAATAAAAATGTAAATTCTAATGGTTCTGTAATACCAACTACAACAGCAGTTAATGTAGCAGGTATCAATAATGCAGCTACTTTTTTACGATTTTCTTTAGGTGTTGTAGAATACATTGCTAAAGCAATACCAATTGCGCCAAATACTTTACCATTACCTTGAAGCATGAAACCATAATGGAATTGATCTTTTAATGGTTTGCTACTTTCGGCAAATTGATTTAAATGTCTAAACCATTCTGCTTTTAAACCATCTTTTGCTACAACTGGACCTACTTCAATTGGTGCATAAACAAAATGGTGAAGTCCAGTAGGTATTAATACACGTTCTAAGAAATGGTATAACCATACGCCTATATAACCAGAAGCAATAATGAAGTGTTGTAATGATTCAATTCCGCTTTGAATCGTTGGCCACACTACACATGTAATGGCTGCTACAGGTAACATAACAAAGAATGAAATAGTGACTACAAATGTTAAACCTTGGAAAACACCAAGCATTTCAGGTAATTTCTTACTGTAATATCTATTATGTATCCAAGTTACAATAGCTGAAATAATGATACCACCTAAAATATTAGTATCTAATGTTGGAATACCTGCAATTGCTTTTAAACCTGTAACATTTTCAACACCTTTTTGTAAGTTTGCACCAAACGTATGTGGCCATTGCGTTAAAATGGTATTGATAAATGTATTAAACATTAAGTAACCCATTAAAGCTGCTAATGCTGCGTGACCTGGTGCTTTTTTAGCAAGTGAAATTGGTAAACCTACTACAAATACAATTTCCATGTGATTAAAGATAACCCAACCACCAGATTCAATGACTGACCAAAATTTAAACCAAAATGTGTGACTGTCTGCCAAACCACCCATTATTGTTGGGTTTTTAAATAGTGTTGCAAACCCCAATATAATCCCGAAGAATGCAAACATTAATACTGGAACTATCATTGCGCTCCCAAAACGTTTTATTGCGTTCATATGCTGACCCCCAAATCTAAATATCATAGTTAATCATATGATATTGCACTTTTTTAAGCGCTTTCTTAATATCTTAATTCTATTATAGTAAACGCTTTCATATATACAATGATATTGACTCATTTTGAAATATTTTTGTATAATCAGTTTATATTTTCTATAGATGAAAAAATTTTCAATATTATAACTTGAGGTGTTTATATGTTATTAGATGAGAGAGTTAATACTAACTTTGATAAATTAAATGACAATGATCTTCATATAGCTCATTTTGTTAATACACATATAGAACAATGTAAAACTTTAAAAATACAAGAACTATCACAATATACACATGCATCAAACGCAACTATTCATCGTTTCACACGTAAATTAGGCTTTGATGGCTATAGTGATTTTAAATCTTATTTAAAATTTGAAAGTCAATCTTTACATGAAGTTCCTACCGATTCAATCAAACAATTTAAACAAGAAATTGAAACAACATTTACTTACCTAGAAAGGGTAAATTTTAACCTTATTACTGAAAAAATTGATAAAGCTACCAATGTATACTTATATGGTACTGGACGAGCTCAGAAAAATGTAGCTGAAGAAGCACAACGTATCTTATTAACTATGCATAAAAATGTAATTGTATTGCATGATGAACATGAGATTAAAATGGTACTTAACTACTCTAATGAAGATGACTTATTTTTTGTGATTTCTTTATCTGGAGAAACTCACCAATTAACTGAGATTACTAATTTACTTCAATTGCGCCAACGTTATTTTATTTCTGTTACAACCATGAAAGACAATACATTAGCACAAAAGGCAAATTATAATGTTTACGTTTCTAGCCATACATTTTATTTATACAATGATATAGATTATTCTAGCTTTATTAATTATCATATCTTTTTTGAAACGCTACTAAGAAAATATAATGAGCGAAAAGAAAACGGTGAATTACAATAAATAAAAAGACCTATTAAGTAATAACTGACTTTTACTCAATAGGTCTTTTCATTTTAATTAAAGTAACATATCATTGTCCTCTACATATTGATCTAAAACTTCATTCATTCGATCAAACATTAATTCTAAACCATGTGCAGTAGAATCATGATATTCTTTCTTTTTATGTTTATATTCTAAAGCCGTTAAACGACGTTCTTTTTCTACTATAGATTGATAGTAAAAGAACATTTGCGTACCGCCTGATTCACGCTCTTCAAATTCTACTTCAATAACATCTTGACTATCGCTTAATTCTGGCATTCCAATAGTCATTTTGATGTATTCATCGGATACTAATTCTTCATATTTACCTTGAATTACATTTTGTTTACCATTACGAGCATCTACTATTCGATATTGTCCACCTTCATGAATATCTGCATCAAATAATTTATTTGTTCGTTGGGAGGTCATAAACCATTGCTTTAATAAGTTTATATCTGTCCAAGCACTATAAACCAATTCTGGAGAATATTTAAATAAACGCTCAATATGAATCTCAACTTGTTCATTTTCTACATTATATTTTGCCACTCATCTCACCTACTTTCACTCTTAGTTATATTTTAACGCATTTATAAATACTACCAAAATTTCAACTATCAGAAATTAAAAAAAATATAAATTTAGATGATTTTAACTTGTTATATATCATTTATTTCGTCTTAAGACGTGGAAATCTAAATACAATTGCTAGAATTCCACAAATGCCTAATAAAATTGAATAAATACAATATGGCAACATACTAAAAGGAGATATTCCAGCAACACCCGCTGCTGCAATAAGTTGAGGGCTATAGGGTAACAGACCTTGAAAACATCCAGCAAAAATATCAAGAAGACTTGCTGATTTACGAGGATCTACTTCATACTCGTCGGCAATATTTTTAGCCAATGGTCCTGACATAATAATTGAAATTGTGTTATTTGCTGTAGCGATATCCGCTACACTCACAAGACTAGCGATACCAAATTCAGCACCACGTTTCGATTTCACTTTCGATTTCACAAAATTAAGCAACCATTCTACACCGCCATTATGTTGAATAAGACCAACAAGCCCGCCAATAAGTAAAGCTATAATTGCAATATCTTCCATTCCAATAATTCCTTTTGATATAGCAGTTAATAAACCTTTCCAATTGAAAGAACCATCAATAAGACCAATGATTCCAGAAAGTATAGTACCACTAATTAAAACTACGATAACATTCACACCAATGACGGCTAAAACAAGCACTAAAATATAAGGAATGACTTTCACTAAGTTATAATCATATTGCTTAGAATGATCAATATGTACACCATTTGTTAAGAAAAATAAAATGATAATTGTTAGAATTGCACCTGGTAAAACAATCCAAAAATTAACTTTAAACTTATCGCTCATTTTTGTTTTTTGAGTACGTACTGCTGCTATTGTGGTATCTGATATCATTGATAAATTATCACCAAACATCGCACCGCCTACTACTGTTCCCATCGCTAACATAGCTGAAATATCAGTTGCCTGAGAAAATCCAAATCCTACAGGTGCAAGTGCTGCAATAGTTCCAACTGAGGTTCCCATAGAGATAGAGACAAACATACAAATTATAAACAATCCTACAATAATAAAATTTTGTGGTATGAGTGATAGTCCTAAATTAACTGTAGACGTGACACCACCCATTTTTTCAGCAGTAGTTGAAAATGCACCTGCTAAGATAAAGATGAAAACCATTAGGACAATATTTGAATGCCCTGCCCCTTGAGTAAATATTTCAATCTTTTTTGAAAATTTTTCTTTTCTATTCATCATTAATGCTACAATCACAGTAATCGTTATCGCAACATTTAAAGGCATATTACTAAAATCTCCAGTAGCGATTCCTATTCCTAAAAATAATGCAATAAATAGCACAAGAGGTAGTAGTGCCCATGCATGCCCTTTATTCCCTTCTTCCATATTTAACCTACTTTCCTTAATACTAATTGAATTTATATTTAAAGGTACAAGATTCATATATCATCGTCAATACAATTACATGTAAAATTCATATTATTATGATTCTGGACGTTTAATTGTAAATGTGTCTCCGAGTTTAGAATAATTATTTCCCGCTAAACGTGCTACGGGTTTAAGCTGATTAAAATCAATTTTACTATCCTCAAAATAGACATCTTCATTTATATGATACATAACAACTTCTCCTATAATTAAATCCGCACCATCATTTTTAGTACCTAATTGAATCATTTGATCTAATTTACATTCAAAACGAATATTAGCTTCTTTCACAGCAGGCGTCTGTATAATAGATGAACTGATAAGAGTCAATGATGTGCGTTCTAATTCATTGTCTTCGTATTTTAAAGGTGCAGCCGTCTCATTGATATCTTCAATATTGAATTCATCTGTAATATGCACAACAAATTCTTTTGTTTTTTCAATATTTATAGCAGTATCTTTACGCTTACCATTACTTCTTTGTGCTGCAATTGCTATCATAGGTGGCTTATTATTCACTACATTGAAAAAGCTAAATGGTGCACCGTTTAAATTACCTTTTTCATCTTCCGATGTTACAAACGCAATAGGTCTAGGTATAACTGAACCACTTAATAATTTATAATTTTGAATATCTGATAATTGATTTGGATTAATCCCTTTCATTTTTAATTCTCCTTTATAAAATAAAAAGCGAGAGATTTCTAAAAATCTCTCGCCAGTATACTTAACGTTTAACTAAATTAGTCGATTTGAATACCACCAGTAACGCTATGAACTTGACCAGTTAAATAACTACCATCTTCTGAAGCAAATAATACATATGGTCCCACACATTCAACAGGTTGACCTGCACGGCCTAGTGGAGTAGCTTGGCCAAATTCTGGTATTGCTGATTGAGGTTGTCCACCACTGATTTGTAAAGGTGACCAAAATGGTCCTGGCGCTACACTATTCACTCTAATACCTTTATCTCCAAATTCTTCAGAAAGACTTTTTGTTAATGAAATAATTGCTGCTTTAGAAGCGGCATAATCATGTAAAATTGCAGCTGGTTTATACCCTTGTACTGAAGATGTCGTTGTAATTGAAGCACCTGGTTTTAAATATTTAGTTGCTGCTTGAGCAGTCCAAAAAATTGGATACACATTTGTTTCAAATGTTTCAGCAAATTGTTCAGTTGTAAATCCATGAATATCATCATGATACTGTTGATGACCCGCAACAAGAGTAATGTTGTCTAAGCCACCTAATTCATTATAAGCTTGTTCTACTAAATCATAGTTAAACTGCTCATTTCTCACATCTCCAGGGATAAGTACTGCTTTTCTTCCAGTTTTTTCGATGACTTCTTTAACTTCTTGTGCATCTTGTTCTTCACTTGGTAAGTAGTTAAGAACTACATCAGCGCCTTCTTTAGCATAAGCAATTGCTGCTGCACGTCCAATACCTGAATCGCCACCAGTTACCAACATTTTATAATCTTGTAAACGACCATGACCTTCATATGATTCTTCACCACAATCTGGTTTAGGTGACATTTTATATTGATAACCTGGTGTTTCTTGTTCTTGTTTTTTATAATCAGAATCTTTAAATTTAGTTCTTGGATCTTGTGCACCCATTAAAATCATCTCCTATTTAATTACTCAACATTGGTTTACCACGTTAAGTAGTAATTAAATCATAATTCTAAAATTTTCTAATAAATATTATGCTAATAATTGATAAATCAGTTCTATAAAATAATCAGGTGTTTTTTCTAAAATACGTTCATCTGGATTGTATTTTGGATGATGTAAATCATATTCGCTATTCGATCCAATAAATGCAAACACACCTGGATGATGCTCTAATAAACCAGAAAAATCTTCTCCAATTGTATATGGATGTTCTAAATCAATTACTGTGTATCCTACTTTTTTTGCCGCTTCTTTAGCATGTTTTGTAAGCTCTACGTCATTAATAACTGCGCCTGGTAAACGTGTATAAATTAATTCAATCTCTATATTAAATAATTGTTCTAATCCTTTAGCAATATCATGCATACGTTGTTCAATATAATCTTGTACTTCAGGTTTGAATGAACGTACCGTGCCTTGAACATAAGCATTATCTGCAATAACATTCCAAGTATTACCTGAAGACACTTCTCCTATTGTAATGACAGCACTATCAAAGGCAGATAAATTACGACTAATAATTGTTTGCAAACTTGTAATTAATTGCCCTAACGCCATTACAGGGTCATTGCCTTGCTCTGGCTTGGCAGCATGAGCTCCCTTGCCATGAATTTTAAATTCAAAACGATCTACAGCAGACGTAATAGGACCAGATTTAATTGCAAATTCTCCAATATCTAATGTTGGATAATTGTGAAATCCAACAATCGCTTGTACATCATCTAATGCATTGGTTTTAGCCATGGCTTTAGCACCATACCCAAGCTCTTCAGCTGGTTGAAATAAAAACCTTACTCTTCCATTTAATTGTTCTTCTTCTTCTTTTAACTTGGTAGCAATAGCTAAGATACTAGCCATGTGAATATCATGTCCACAAGCATGCATCACTCCATCATTAGTAGAAGTAAAGTCTTGACTAACTTGCTCCTGAATAGGTAACGCATCAATATCAGTACGAACAGCAATACATTTTTCTCCTTGTCCTATTTCTGCTACTAGGCCCGTTTCCATTGGAATGTCAATCATTTTAATATTGTATGAAGTTAATATATCTTTTATACGTTGCGTCGTTTTATATTCGTATTTTGATAACTCAGGATATTGATGAAACATGCGTCTCCATTTTACAACGTCGTTAAAACTTGTCATCAATGTCACTTCCCTTTCTCTAAGTCCAATAAAATGTTGTATAGTCTATAGTATCATAATTATCAAACTTTTCTTATAACTAAATAAGAGTAGATATCCATTACTTAGAATGGTGGACTACTCTTATCTAAAAGTTCATTTCAATTTTTAAAATAACTACTCTATAAAATGGTGAATAAAATTCGCTGCAAGTTGAGCAGTACGATGATCAATATCATAATTTGGATTGACTTCAGCAATACTAATAGAAGATGTCTTTCCACTTAATATAACGCGTTTACCTATATTAAATACAGAATGAGGATTCAATCCGAGGACAGTAGGTTCACTTACTCCAGGTGCAAATGCACTATCGATGGCGTCCATACTAATTGTAAACATAATCGTTTCATGCTGATGAATAAAACGTTCAATCTTATCTTTAATGGTTGGAGACAAATCATTTAAAATTTCATCTGCATATACATAGATAATTCCTTTTTCTTCAGCATATTCATATAGAGAACGTGTATTTCTACCTTGAGATAAGCCTAAAACTAAGTAATCAACATTATCATCTTTTTCTAAAATTTGTCTGAACATTGTACCAGAATTAGATTGTACATCAGCACGCGTCTCAAAATGTGAATCGATATTAATAATGCCAATAGAAGCATCAGGATAAGTGTGTCTCGTTGCTAGGTATTGTGCGTATGCGATATCATGTCCTCCACCAATAAAAAAAGATTGGTGATGCTGTTGAATAACTCGAGCAGCCAAATGTCCCATTTCTTCTTGAACTTCACTTAGAGAACCTTTTGTATATTCTACATTTCCATAATCAACAAGAGATTCACATTCACTTAAATCAGGTAATTGGGCAAACGCTTTTTTTATTTCGTCTGGTCCTTTTTTAGCACCAATTCTTCCTTCATTCAGTTCAATCCCTTTATCAACGGCATAGCCTAACAAACCTACACCAACTTTATCAAAACGATTTTCTATTTTTTCTAAATTAGCAAATGTGACGGTCTGAAAATGCTTAAACTGCTTAGGATCATTTTGACTATCTACTCTTCCTTTCCATAGTTTTGGATTGCTTTCACTGTACATAATATTAGATGCCTCCTAATTATTTAAGGTTATCTTAATCATATAACATATTTTATACAATCAATACCCATTTTTATTAAATTATTTACCCTTTAATTTATGATTCAGACATTAAATATTAGTTTCAAAAATTTAAAAATAATTCAATACTATTACATTTTAATGATATTTAAAATGGACAATTTATTTATCCCCTTGTAATATGTATAATATTAAGAAAAGAATATATATGGTTACCCTAATGGAGGTTACATACATGAAGACGAAACGTATTTCAGGATTTCAATGGGCTTTAACAATTTTTGTATTTTTCGTTGTTACAATGGCATTGTCTTTAATCCTGCGAGACTTTCAAGCATCTATTGGTATTAAACGTTTTGTGTTTAGTATTAATAATTTAGCGCCATTTATTGCTGCAATAATTTGTATTATTGCATTTAAAAATAAGCGTACTCAACTAGCTGGTTTGAATTTCTCTATTGATATTAGAGTTATTGAACGTATAATACTTGCGTTAATTTTGCCGCTCATTATTTTTATTATTGGAATGATGAGTTTCAATAGATTTGCTGATAGTTTTATTTTATTACAAGCCAATGATTTATCAGTATCTGTATTTACAATTATGATTGGTCATATTTTCATGGCTTTCTTTGCTGAATTTGGATTCCGTTCATATTTACAAAATATTGTTGAAAGTAAAGTCAATACATTTTTTGCTTCAATCATTGTAGGTTTAATGTATTCTATTTGGACTATTAACACGACATATGGAATGCAATATGCAGGTTATCACTTCTTATATACATTTATGTTTTCAATGATTGTCGGTGAATTAATTAGAGCAACTAAAGGTCGTACGATTTATATTGCAATGTTATTCCATGCTGCAATGACATTTGCTCAAGTATTCTTATTTAGCGAAGAAACTGGCGACTTATTCTCTATGAAAGTCATTGCTTTAAGTACTACAATTGTTGGTATTATTTTCATTCTTTTAAGTTTAGTCATTCGCTTTATCTTATATAAAACAACAAACCAATCATTAGATGAAGTAGAACCTAATAATTATTTAGACCATGTAAATGATGACACAGATGATTCAAATAAGATATCTAATAGTGAATTGGATAAAAAAGAAACGTCACATCAATCGTTACAAGAAAATAATGTGACTCATACACAGACTAATGAATCTGAAGTCCAAGACGGTGATCATCATTTAAAATCATCTTCTAAATATACAGAAGATAGACGCTCATCTGTAGTGGATAATGTAAAAGAAGAAATCAATGATATCCATAAATCTAATAAATAAAAAGAAAAGAGAGGAACTTAAACATGTTCCTCTCTTTTTTACTTCTTATTAATTACTTTAATTCCTTCTTGAGTGCCAATAATCGCTTGTGTTGTCATATCTAAAAAATAACCTGTTTCTAGCACACCTGTGAGATGAATTAAAAATTCATGTAATTGATAAGGATCTATCTTACTTTTTAATTCACAGTCTAAAATATAATTCCCATTATCTGTAATAAATGGTATATCCTCATTCATTCTTCGTTCGACTGAGATATCATTATATGCTTCAATTTTTTTAGATATCAGTAACCAGTTAAATTTATCAACTTCAATAGGTAATTTGAAAGTTTCACCTAAGTAATTTACTATTTTACTTTCGTCTGCTAAAACTATAAATTGTCTTGCCATTTCATCAATGACTTTCTCTCTGAATAAGGCACCACCGCCTCCCTTAATAAGGTTTAAATCTGAATCAATTTCATCTGCACCATCAATAGCTAAATCTATATAAGTAATATCATTAATATCAACCACATTAATATTATATTGTTTAGCAAGAAATTCACTTTTATTAGATGTACATACACCTGTAACATTTAAATTATCTTGTTGAATACGCTCTGCAATCTTAGGAATCAATAGTTCAATTGTACTTCCTGTTCCAATTCCAAGAATCATATTATCTTGGATTTGAGCTACTGCATCATCTGTCGTCATTAATTTGAGTTCTTTCGCATCCTTCATCGGTACTATAACTCCTTTTCATATACTCATTTATTATTTTACACTAGCCTTTTTAAAATACCTAGGTCTATTTTACATTCATTTAATTTATCAAAAGATATTTTTATACTTTTTAAAAATATAGTAAAATAACAGATATGATAAAAAAGGAGACCATAACATGATTCCCGTATATGCTATTTCAACTGGTAAAATTGAAACTTTAAACTATGATCAAAAACGTCCAATGCATTCTGCTTTAAATAAAACAATGTTTTCTGGAAAAATGTGGTTATCTTATACAGGGTTCAGTGAGGATGAACAAGCTTATAAGGACCATGGTGGTCCACACAAAGCTGTTTGTTGTTTTAGTAAGAAAAATTATGCAATGTATAAAGATGATATTAATATACTACCTGATTATGCAATGTTTGGTGAAAATTTAACTCTCGTTGACCTTGATGAAAATGATGTGTATTTTGGAAATCAATATCAATTAGGAGAGGCAATTGTAGAAGTTTCTGAAATACGTGAACCTTGCTGGAAGATTCAAAGAAAGTATGGTATTAAACATTTAGTTAAGCGGATGTCTTCCTCAGGTAAAACAGGATTTTATATGCGTGTTTTAAAAGAAGGTTATGTGCAGCAACAAGATCATTTATTACTCCTTAAAACTGCTGAATCTCCTACACGCTTATCTGTTCAAAATTTGAATGATATTTATTATAATGACCGTGAAAATATAGATCGTTTAAATAAAGCTATTAATAATCCTTACTTATCTCCTAAACGTATTGAAAAATTGAAATTATTAAAAGAAAAAGCAATGAATAAATAGAAACATACCACTATCACTTAATGTCATAGTGGTATGTTTCTGAATAAAAATAAAGTTATTTTTCTGAAATATGATATATTGTCTTCGCATAAAATGGAACATTAGCTTTTAGAATTGACTTAGCTTTATTGCCTTCATTATTAATATCATTAGGTAAGTATTGTGTTTCTAGCGCTACACCTGAATGAGGTTTATAAATATTAAAATCACTCTTCCATTCTGATGTATCATTAAAAGTAAAAATTACTATATTAGTCATTGTTGTTTCTACATCTAACGCAAACTCGTTATTTTCAACGATAAGACGATGATGACCAATATCAAATGGGTGATCGAGACCTTTATTAAAATATATTTGTTCTTTAATTTGTTTATCTTCAGAATTAAAAATATCTTGAAATTGAATAGGTCGATGATTAAATCGTTCTAATAAATCAATAGGCTGTTGACTGGAAATAAGATGGTTCTGATCAATAGGATACATTTTTAATTGTTCACTTATTATAGAGTGATTATCAATGACATTATTATCTCTATTTAGATTAAAGTACACATGATTTGTAGGATTGAATAATGTATCTTCATTTGATGTTGCTTCATATTCAATCGTCCAGCGATGTTCAACATCATATGTATGTATAACCTTAATCATCATATCTCCAGGATAACCATCCTCTTTTGATTGTATCTGAAGTTTAAATATAACTTTAATATTTGTTATATTATTTTGTATTTCATAATCAAACAACCGTCTGTCTAAACCATTACTACCGCCGTGAAGTTGATTAGTCATTTCATTTTCTTCCAATTGATAATATTTATTGTTCAAATTAAAAGAAGCATTTTCAATACGTCCTGCATATCGTCCAATAGTAGCTCCAAATTTATATGGATTTTCAGGGTAAAATTCATCCGCTTCTACTTTATTACCTAACACAATATTATTATCATGATATTTCCAACACACAATTCGTGCTCCATAGTTTGTAAATACAATATACGTATCGTCATTATCTATTTTAATTAAATCTATACCATGATTTTGTTTCTCTACTTCAACTATCATTACTTACGTCTCCCTCTCAACACGCTTGATCAGGCTCTATTTGGTAAAATCATTATTAATACGCCAATAATGCATACAACAGCACCTAAGACATCATACTTATCTGGAATTTGTTTATCAAATACAAATGACCATATGATACTCATTATAATAAACACTCCGCCATATGCCGCATAGACACGTCCAAAGGTTGGAAACACTTGAAATGTAGCAATCACACCATATAAGACAAGCACTAGTCCACCAATCCACCCTAACCAACTTGATTGTCCTTCCCTTAACCACAACCAAATTAGATAGCCTCCACCAATTTCACAGAGACCTGATAATACAAAAATAAATATTGAATATATCATTTCTTTATTCACCAACTTTTGAAAAGTTAGTTTCATTGTAGCAAACTGCTTTAAATTTCATCTATTACTTTTAAACTTTGACTTTATCATCAATACATATTGTTACACTTTTTTAATTAATATTCCATAGGTTTTATATAAATTTAAAAATGTAAACGCTATCTATTAAATGTTTTTTCATTCTCTATCAATGCATTTAATATTTTCTAACTCTAACATTTTCCACTATAATAAAATTATTAAAAAATTTAGACAAGCATCCAAATGATTCATTTAAAGAAAGAGGTATTTATATTGGACTTTGTAAATAAACCAACAATTGAAACGGCTAAATCTTTATTAGGCGTTAAAATTAGTTATCAAGATCAAACACAAACTTATAGTGGCTATATTGTCGAAACAGAAGCTTATTTAGGTTTTAAAGATAAAGCAGCACATGGATTTGGTGGGAAACAAACGCCTAAAGTCACTTCTTTATATCAACGTGGTGGAACCATATATGGCCATGTTATGCATACGCATTTACTTATTAATTTAGTAACACGTGAAGAAGGTATCCCAGAAGGTGTCTTAATACGTGCAGTTGAACCTGAAGATGGTATCGAAACTATGAAAATCAACCGAAATAAATCTGGTTTCGAACTTACAAATGGGCCAGGAAAGTGGACTAAAGCATTTAATATTCCTAGAGCAATAGATGGTTCAACAATTAATCAATGTCGTTTATCTATTGATGTAAAGAATAGAAAATTTCCTAGAGAGATTGAAGAAAGTGCACGTATAGGTATCCCAAATAAAGGTGAATGGACAGAAAAACACTTAAGATATACTGTTAAAGGAAATCCATATGTCTCTAGAATGAGAAAATCTGATTGTCTATTACCAGAAGAAACATGGAAGTAACACCTCATTCAATAAAAAAATCGCTTTTGAAAAGGTCATCCTTCTTCAAAAGCGATTAATATTATCCACGTTCAACTTTTAAATGTCTTTGTTCTATCCAAGACATTAACTTACTATCAAAAACAATTTTACTTTGTTTTAAATCATTAATATCTTTAGCATCTAACATTGTCATAATAGATTTCATATGGTCTATAAATGATTCTACATATTCAATGGTACTAGTGATACCAGCATGTTCAACTTGATTTAAAAATGGACGTGACATGCCAACAGCTTTTGCACCTAAAGCTAAACTTTTAATTGCATCTAAAGGTGTGCGTAATCCACCACTTGCAAATACATTTAGTTTATCTTGATAACTTATACTTTCAAGTAGTGATTCTACAGTCGATTGGCCCCAATTTGAAAGGTAATCCATGTCTTTATTTGAACGACGCTCATTTTCTATCGTGACAAAATTAGTGCCACCCTTTCCACTCACATCTACATACGTCACGCCTATATTTACTAAAGATTGTAGTAATTCTTTACTCATGCCAAATCCTACTTCTTTAATGATAACAGGTACACTCACGCGTTGAACAATTGCTTCCACATTTTCTAACCATGTCGAAAACTCTCTATTCCCTTCTGGCATCACTAATTCTTGTGGTGCGTTCACATGTACTTGTAAAGCTTGTGCGTCTAATAATTCAACTGCTTTAACAGCTTTATCTACTGGTACATCTGCGCCTACATTACTAAATATAATGCCCTCAGGGTTTGTTTTACGTACAATACTAAATGATTCAGCCATCTTAGGATTTCTTAAAGCTGCATGTGTAGATCCTACAGCCATAGCTAAGCCTGTTTCTCTAGCAACGACTGCTAACTTTTCATTAATTGTCTTAGTCCAATCACTTCCACCTGTCATTGCATTAATGTACAAGGGAAATGTCATATCAAAATTTGAAGTATGACTCGTTAAATCCACTTGATTCACATTGATATTTGGAATTGAATGATGTACAAACCTCATACGGTCAAAATCTGATTGAGGGACATCTTGTTGTGCCATTGCAATTTCTACATGTTCATTTTTTCTTTGCTCTCTTTGGATATCACTCATGTAACAACCTACTTTCCTTAAACTATGTTCTATATTAAAACCACTTTTTCTTTTTAAAGAAGAGAATTAATGCAATTGAAATGAGTAACATTATAGTTAAACAAATAAAATAACCATAATGCCATTTTAACTCTGGCATATATTCAAAGTTCATTCCATATACGCCTACTATAAATGTTAAAGGAGAAAATATAACTGACACGAGTGTCAATACTTGCATAATACTATTCATTCTAAAAGAAGAATAAGATTCAAAATTTTCTCGAATTTCATTTGTCATTTCTTGAGAGGTTCTAATAATATTATTTTGTTTAATAATATGATCATCAATATGTTGAATATACATTGAATGTTTATAATCTACAATTAAGTTACCTTCAGTCTTAATTGTATTCACAAGTTCCTGCATTGGGAATAATACACGTTTTATTTTTATAAGATTAGAACGTAATTGAAAGACATTATCCATTACTTTTTTACTATGTGTATCATCTACATGTGCATCTTCAAAGTTGTATACCTCATCTTCAATGGTATAAACAAAATCAAAATATTTATCTACCATCATATCAAGGATATGTATAACGATATCAGCACAATCTAAATCTGGATCATGTTTACGCGCATTCATCTTGACAACTTCCATTAATGATTCAAAATGATGTTGATGATAAGTAATTAATGTTTTTCCGTCTAGAAATACGTTCAATGCTATAGGAGTAAAATTATCTTTATGCATACTATGAAATACCATGTATTGGTAATCATCATAAGATTTATATTTAACTCGTGGTACCCCTTTAATGGCATCTTCTAATTCTAAATAGTTAAAATTATAGTTTTCAATCAAAAAATCATTTTCTTTGGATGTTGCATCTTCAAAATCCAACCACACAATAGTAGCATTATTAGGTACATCACTGATTTGTTCAACTTGAGTTAGTGGTTCGTCCTTAGTTTGATATCGAATTATCATGGTCATCTTTCTGTTTCCTCCTATTTAACCATACGGTTATCATTCTACCATGAATTAAATATTGTGTATGTGTTATTTTATGTTAGTAAAGTATTTTTATAAAATTTTAAAGAAGGGATAAAATATTATGAACTATCCATTTATTATTCATAAAAGTGTAGTATCTTCTCAAGTTGATTTTAACCAACATATGCACGATGCAGAATATAATTCAGTTTTCAGTGAAGTTATTAGTGAATTTAATCATTATAATGGTTTATCATTGAAAGAAAGAGAAGCGCTTATTTATACAACATTTACAGTCGAAGAACATACAACCTATTTAAAGGAATTACACTTCGAAGAATCATTTTCAGTTCGTGTTCGTATTTATAATTATGATGAAAAACGTGTTCACTTCTTTTTAGAATTATTTAAAAATGATGAAACTTTAGCTGCAACAAGCGAAATAATGATGATGGGTATTAATCGTTCAACACGCCGACCTGCTTCTTTCCCCGCACACTATAAATCTAATATCCAAATATACTATGATTCTCAATATGATAAGCGCTGGCCTAAATCATTAGGACATCAAATTGGCATTCCAAAGAAAGGAGAGGCATAATGACAGACACTATTTCTGAAATCTTAGAAAACACACTATTTGACCTTAGTGATACACTTAAAATACATTTAATTGAATTAAATGAAAACCGTTCACTATTTATGAATGGACCTAGTCGAGAGCTCATTCAACGAACATTTAATATTAGTTTTTACCAAGGACAAAAACAAGCGATAGAAGCATTAGATAGAGAAATTAAAACGACTACGGATGAAAATGATTTAATAGCTAATCTAAAAAGATATTCGCAAGACGTTGAAAAACAACTTTTAAATGTAATAGAGTTACATACTACAACTTATGAACCCAAAGAAAACTTAAGATTGGCACAATCTCTCGATACTTATTATCATTGTAAAGGCCAACATGATATAATTAGTGAATTATTATCGCAAGTCAATAAATATTCAATATAAAAATATAGGACTAAAGTAAAATCTAACTCGATTCTACTTTAGTCCTTATCATTATTCATGAATTGCCTTATTAATTTGTTTAATCACCTTATGAGATTCATGAATTGGGAATAACGCAAAGTCATGAAACATTTTTGGATACTCAAAAAATTGTATAGATTGATGATGCGTTTCCAATTCATATGCCAAACGTTGCATATCTGGATAATAAATTTCCTTACCACCACCAAACATTATAATTGGTGGCAATCCTTGTTTTATTCCATATATCGGCGAAATTAAAGAATTTGATAATGGTTCTTTATCACTCCACACATTCATTATGTTTTGAAGCCCTTGAATATTAACAAAGCGATCTTTTTCAACCAAATATTCAGTAATTTGAGGATTTGTCATTGTTGCATCAAGCATCGGAGAAATTAAACATATTTTGTATGGTAAAGGTTTGTCATTTTCTACTAATTGTTGTACATAACTAAGTGCAAGTGCTCCACCAGTTCCATCACCCATAATAACAATGTTTTCATTATTAACTTCACTTAATAACGATTCATATACATTATTAATTGCTTTAAATGTATCTTTAAGATGAAACTCTGGTGCTTTAGGATATATCGGTAAAACGACCTCATATAAAGTGTTGAGTGCAAGTTTATCCATTAATCTCCAATGGAATGGAGAAGGTTGTAACGTGTTATACCCACCATGAATATACAAAATTTTCTTTTTAGTTTCGTGACGAAAATTAAATCTAAACACTTGCATATCTCCTAAAGATAATTTATCAAGATTTGCTTTCACATTTAAAGTTGGAGGTTGCTTATGTTTCGCTCTATTAATATCTTTTCTACGCTCCATAAACGATTCAAATTCGTCTTTACTCTTAAACTGAATTGAGCGATTATGTAGTAAATATTTATTAACAATTCTATTTACCATACGTGTTTTCATAAAATTTTTACCTACCTTATAAATTTATAAAATTAATCAAACTTTATTACAGAAAGCTTAAAAAACGATATAATACTATTTATATGATTAAAAATGAGCAATCTAGTTCATATAAGTGCCTATTGCATATTAAATTCAGTATAAATGAGTCAACTATAGAAAACAAATGAATGACGGCAAAGGAGTAATAATAATGCAAAATCCTAATAAATATCAAACAAACCGCCCCCCATATGATCGTGTTAACCAACAAGCTTATTATGGTAAAAAGAAAAATTCGTGGATAAGTTTAATTATACATATCATTATTCTTATACTTGTAGGGATTACTTGTTATAGCATGTATAAACAGCCTATTCTAAATTTTGTTCTTGCAAATCAAGCGATTGATTTCTCTGAGATTAAAAATTTTCAAAATACAACTACTCAGATTGGACCACTCAATATTAATATTAGTGAAGTCGCTAACTTACAAGGTGTAATCGATAAATTTATTCTAGCTTTTAATATATTTTTCGTTTTATGTATTGGCAGCATGATTATTTCAATTTTAACCATTGTATTTAATAGAACGATTTTAAAAGTGATTAATTTCATCATTATCGCTGTTGCGTTAATGATTGCTTTTTCCTTTAGTTATACAATTCAAATGTTAGGAAAGCAAATCTCTCAGAACTTGCATTCCTTTTTCTTAGATTTACCACCAAATCAAATTATTACTGAAGCAGATGCTATTCACAATGCACTGATCTTACTTTCAAGTAGTTTAGCGTTATTATTTATAAGCTTTTTCTTTAGAAATCGTCATCCTAGAATCAAATAGACATGTCATCTCATTTTATATTTAATAAAATAAAAAAAGGTATTGAACGTTTTATATGTCCAATACCTTTTTTATTTATTAAAATTTATTACTTTCTTTACTCATCAATCTGTCATGTTCAGCTTCAGCACCTTTTTTACCTTTTAAGAATAAACTTAAAACGAATGCTAAGACACTTAATGCTGTAGCAATCCAAAACGCATCATTGATCCCTTCGATTGAGGCTAATTTATTTACATAAGTCAAGATAACTTGTAATGCGCCTTGTTGACCCCCATATTGTGCGGCCATTTCACGTACATGATCTTGAATGACTGGATTAGTTTTATCTAATTCAGTTGCAAATGCATTAAGATGATTTGTAGATTGAGTTGTCATTACAGTAACAAGAATCGCAGTACCAATTGAACCAGCTAATTGTCTCATCGTATTTAAGAACGCATTACCATGAGAAATTAAGCGAGGTGGTAAAGCATTGATAGCTGCAGTCATTAACGGCATCATAACAAACGCCATACCTAGCGAACGTATTACATAAATACTCATAATATGAAGATAAGAAGTATCCATATTCAATTTTGTTAATTCATACGTTCCATAAGTCATCACTGCAATACCGAATAAAGCAAGTGGTTTAAGACCAATAGTATCAAGTAATTTACCAGCAACAGGTCCTAATACCCCCATTAATAATGATCCTGGTAATAATAGTAAACCAGAATCTAATGCTGAGAAACCACGTAAATTTTGAAGATATAATGGTAATAAAATCATACCTCCGAATAAACTCATCATTACTACCATGTTTATAACAGTAGTAAGTGTGTATGTTGGTGATTTTAGCACTTCTAAATTAAGCATTGGTGCTTTCATTGTTAATTCACGAATAACAAATAAGATGATGAACACAACACCAATGATAAACATTATAATGATTTCAGTTGAACCCCATCCTTTATTACCAGCTTCACTAAAGCCATATAATAAAGCACCAAATCCAATTGTACTATATACGATACCACGATAATCTGCTTTAGGATTGATTGTTTTTTGATAAATTTTGAACCATGCTAATCCAAATAAGAAAGCAAGTAGTCCTAAGATAAACATCATATAAAACATAACATTCCAATGATAATTTTGGACGATGTAACCAGATAATGTTGGCCCAATCGCTGGAGCAAGAATCATTGCGATACCCATTGTTCCCATTGCCACACCACGTTTTTCAGGTGGGAAAATGGTAACAATTACATTAGATCCTAATGGCATTAATATACCTGCGCCAATCGCTTGTAAAACACGTCCTCCCATCATAATTGGGAAGTTAGTTGAAATACCACAAACTAATGAGCCAATTGTAAATAATACAAGCGCTATTAAAAATAGCTTACGATATGAATATTTATTAAATAAGAACGCACTTATTGGTATTAAAATACCGTTTACTAACATGAATCCTGTCATCAACCATTGACCAGTTGAAGCAGAAATATTGAATTCTGTATTAATTCTAGGTAAAGCTACATTAAGTAATGTTTGGTTTAAAATTGCGATAAACATACCAAACAACATAGCAGCTAAAATTTTACCTCTTGTAATCCCTTTACCGAAAACAAAATCTTGGTTTTGATTTTTTATACGTTCGTTCACACGTCCTTCTTGTGAATCAGGATTAATAGGTTCATAAATAGAATCTTTGGAAAGATGTTGATTATTAACATCTCTATCATTATGATTTACTGTATCTTCAGAATGCGTATTGCGTTGTTCATCATCTGAGTAGTGTAAGGAATGTGACGTTTGCTTTTGCTCAGGATGAATTTGTTCTGAAGATGAATCTTGTTGCTCTTGTTCTTCTTCAAAATGATTTTTTCTTTTATCATTATTGATATCGTTATCTTCCTTATAATGAGATTGATCATTATTAAAGTAACGTTTTTTCTCTTCACTGATTTGAGAAGAGGATGCATTCTTTGCATCGTTATTTTGTTCTAAGTCACTCATTTTAAATTTAGATGGATTATTTTGACTCTTAGATTCTTCATTTATTTGTTGTCCCTTTGATTGATTTAATTTAGATTTATGACGTGATTTCAACACGAATAAATTAATTAAACCAATTAAAATGACCGCTGCAACGATATATCCAATAATGAAGGTCACTGTCATTTTATGACCTCCTTAGTCTTTATGGATTTTAACTTCAGCGTTCATTCCAGGAACAACATTTTTAGATGGTTGTGAATCTAAAGAAATTTTCACAGGAATCACTTGTGAAACTTTAGTATAGTTACCGTCACTGTTTGATGATGGCATTAATGAGAAACTATTTGCAGTTGCTTTTCCGATTTCTTTAATTTTACCATCGATTTTAGAATCTTGACCGTCGATTGTTACATCAACTTTATCGCCTTTTTCAATGCTACTTAAATCATTTTCATCGATATTAGCTGTAATGTATAAATCATCTAAATTATATGCATAAGCAATTGGTGAACCTGCTTGAGCGATAGAACCTTCCATTCCATCAGTTTTAGCAATTGTACCATCTTGTGGCATTTTAATTTTTTGATCTTGAGTTTGACCATCTTGACCTTGAGCAGTTACTTCTGCGACTGTGTCACCTTTTTTCAATTGATCGCCTTGTTTTGCGTCAAAAGATTTAATTTGTCCAGATGCTGGACTCGCAATTTTAATTTGATTACCGTCAACTTTAGCGTTATCAGTTGTTACATAGCTAGTTGCATTATGATAGAAATAAAATCCAACTACTCCGATAATAACTAAAGCAACGATAGTAATGATATTGATTAACACCATTTTCTTCATTGAATTTTCCTCCTATTTGCTTTTAAAAATCACTTTATATATTATAAAGACATATCAGTAAAAAAAACACCAACAAAACTTAAAAAATTGTCGGTTATTTTTTAAATTTAGGTGACATGCATGAAATTAAAAGCGAAATATAAAATTATAATAAGTATGATCGATTTGCTAGAAGATTATCCCTTCGAACAAATTTCAATTAAAATGATATGTGCACAAAGTAAAATTAATCGTTCAACATTTTATGATAATTTTCAGGATAAATATGACTTATTGTCTACAATCCAAAGTTACCATCTAAATAAGTATGAAAAATTATTAAAAACACTTTCTAATAATTTTCACAATATAAAAAAAGAGCCTGAAAAAGTATTTAAGTTCTTTCATATTATTCTTAAATATATATATAGAAAGAAATCTTTTTTTCACGCTATTTTTATCTCAAATCCAAATAGAAGTTTAGTTATGGACTACTTAGATATTACAAAGAAATATTACGATAAGATTTTAGTTGAAAATGAAACCTTAATTCAAAATAGAGGACTTTTTATTTCTTATACCATTAGCGGTCAAATTGGAGTAATTCTTTATTGGCTAAGAAGCGGTTGCCAAGAAAGTCCTAAAGAAGTAGCAAATTCTTTATTATCCAATACAATTAAGTTACAGAGATAATAAAGAAGGGAGCAAGACAGAATCAAATTAAACTCTGTTTTGCTCCTTTTTATTTATCTTTTTGTTTTAAACACTTTAAAATTAATAAGGTGTAAAATAACAAGGATTACAATTGCACTAATAATGATTGTTAGATAAGGCATACTGTTATATTCTCCTTTTACATTTACCAAAGGTGTAACAATACCTCCAAATAAAAATTGCACAAGTCCTAATAAACTTGAAGCACTACCATTACCAGTGGTACTTTCCTCCATCGCAATAGAAAACCCTAAAGTAGCTACACCTGTAACTGGAGCTACTAATGTTATAAAACCAATCACTAAAAAAATGAATGATCCATGTTGGATGAGCGTTAACGAAACAATACATACACCAATAATTTGGATACATGTCAATAACCTTAAAAGTGTTTGCGTATGAATATAATCTACTAATTTTCCTGTTAATTGACTAGAGACGATTAATGTTATTCCTATTCCAGCAAACATCCAACTAAAATGCAGTGGAGAGACACCATAAATTTTTTGAACTAAAAACGGTGAAGCAGAAATATAACTAAATAATAAAATAAATGAAACACCTTGTATGAGCATGGGTAGCACAAATCGTGGTGTACCTAATAAGCTTTTAAAATTCTGAAATATCACTTTGATACCACTGCTATCTCTATACTCTAAACTTAACGATTCTGGTATTTTTGTTAGACTCCCCATTACCATTAATATACCGAAGATAGTTAATATAACAAATATGACTCTCCAAACTGCTACACTTAAAATGATACCTCCAAGCGCAGGCGCAATAACCGGAGCAACACCATTAACTAGTATTAATAAAGATAGGAATTTAGTTAATTCATTACCTTTATATAAATCACTTGCAATGGCTCTTGAAATAACTGCCGCGCCTCCCCCAGTAATACCTTGTAAAAGTCTTAAGATAATCATAAGCCATATGTTATGAACAAATATGATTCCGAGACTTGCAAGAGTAAAAATGGTCATAACGATAATTAAAGGTTTTTTACGCCCCAAACTATCGGAAATCGGTCCTACAAATAAATTACCAATTCCAAGACCAATCATAAAAAACGATAGTGTTAATTGAGCATGAGCTGTCGTAGTGTTGAAATCATTTTTCAATTCAGGTAAACCGGGTAAGAACATATCAATCGCTAAAGGTCCTATAGCAGTCAACATACCTAGAATAATAATAAATAACAAGGAATGCTTATCTTGGTTATGTCTTTGTTCCATTTAAATATTCTCCTTAGTATCTATTTAATGTTTATAATTTGTAATATTCCATTATCTTTATTTTCTTCTATTTCATAAGTGACATATTCTATTTCTCCGCGTTGATTAATTTGTTGTACTTTAGCTTTAATAATATCTCCACTTTGAGTTGCACTTAACAACTGTGAGAACTCAAAATGCTTTGAATCACTTAAATGATTTTTTATATCTATATATGCATCAGACTTATTTTTTAGAAATGGACTTATTATATCAAAATTTTGTTGATTAATAGCATTATTTAGAGCATAAGCATATTGATTAAAAAATGGTTCTAACGTAACTCTAAGTATACTTTCTTCTTCAGTTTTCTTTGAAACATAATCAGAAATTTTATCTTCATCAAAGTCCAGTATGGCACTATTAATGTTTCCTAAATCTTTTGCTTTTATTGTTTTACTTGTAGACGTAAATGTTTTGTCTTTAACCATACCTGTAGCTGAAACACTAATGTCTTTATTTTGAGGATATGGACCATATATTTTTGATGCATCATATTTCATTTCTTTATCATTAATAGTTACTTTTAATGTGTTTTTATCTAAGTCACTTTTACCCTTTAATTTAACTTTAAGTGCAGCTTCGTTAAAGTTCTCATTAACATCCACAGTATTTCCTTTAGCATATCTAAAATCAAATTTCATTTGACCTGTAAAATGACCATATTCCGTGTCTTTTTCAGCATCGATAGCATAAACACCTGGAATGTATTTGCCAATAGAAGTTGCTTGATTCGCCTTTGCATGAATGACTCTACGTTTTCCACCAGCTTTAAATTTATATTTTGTATCTATTTTCGGCTTAACAATAACCGTTTTTGTAGGTGGTCTATAACTCATGTTATTAAAGATTAAAAAACGCGTTCCATTTTTACTAATTTTTAATACATTTTTATCTGTTTTTGTTTGTATATAGGCAGAATCATGATTACTTTTATTTAATTTATCTGTTGTGTGTTTGACATCGTGAATAAATTTCATCATTCCAACTTCATCTTTAATATATTGAATATAAACACTTGCTTCTTCATCATCTACAGGAACATCTTTAGTACTAATTAATGTCGCTACTTTTTGAGCGTCATTGTTATCAATCGCGTTTACAAGAATTTTAGTTTGAGCTTCGGGGGAATTGAAATTTCTTAATAGTATGAAAACAATACCAATTAAAACAACAATGAAAGCTATAATGACCCACGGAATAAACTTTTTAAATTTTAAATTAGATTGTTCTGATTGAGAGGACGATGTTGCTTTATTTTTTTCTTTTGGTATCATATTTCCACAATTAGAACATTGCTTATCACTTTTATTTAATTCTTGTCCACAATAAGGACATTGTTTCATTTTCTCATCAACTTCCTCTCATAAGATGCAATGTCATTTATATTTTTCACACAAATATTATAACCCTTTTTTCTTGTGGAGATAACTTCCGATTAACGTTTATTTTACCTTAGCATTAAACTGCTTCACACGTTCATCTATAATATAAAGCACACTCAGAGCTTTTTCTATATCACTACTAGATAAGTCTTTAACCATATCATTCACAATTTGACTTATAATTTCGTTATTTTCTTCCGTATATTGGCGCCCTTTCTCTGTTAAGACAATATACTTTAAACGTTGATCTATTTTATCGTTAGGCTTCTGTAATGCAACAAAGTCACTTTCTATTAATTTTTTTATACGACGACTTACTGCCGCTTTATTAACCCCTTGTTTTTCAGTAATTTCTGTTATAGATAAAGCTTGATGATGACTAAGTAATCGTAGTACATTCGATTGCTCAGTAGAAACACCATATTTTACTTGTTGATCTTTTAAAAGTTTAGACGTTAATGTATTTGTATCGTCTATGAAATGTTTCATAAATTCAATATGATTTTTTGAGATTCTATTCATTACAAATCTCCTTACTTAAATAATTTCATATATTATGTAGTTAATTTTTATACTCTGTTAAATAATATCAATAATTTTCCACGTTGAAAACAAATAGAAAAATATAATAGTTGCTAAATTGTGACCCTTTCATTACATTTAAATATATAAATAGATATGAGGTTATTAAATATGCTAGCAATCATTTTATTATTTATTGTTTTAATTATTATCCTAAGTGTTTTGTTTAATATAAGACATTTTATCTCCCTTTCTTTTTTTATTACAAGCGTGATATTATGTTTCACCATTAATCTCATTAATATCATGACCATGACTCTACCAACTGGATTGTTTATATTAATTATCATTTCTACCATCGGTTTGCTTGTCAAACATTCTCATCTATTTAAAATAAAAAAAGGAACCCGTTTCTTAAACAAAATGTTTCGTAGATTAATAAATGGTGTCTTATTTATTGGTATATTTATATATCTTAGTACAATACCATTATCTATTTTAAATGGCATGTTTTTATGGATTGCTTTAATTTTATTTAGTGCTTGTTACACTTTCATTATATATTTAATTTTTTCTTCTGCATTTGGACGTGCTAAAACCCATAAACAATATGATGTGATTCTTATACTTGGCGCAGGTATATTCACTGAAACAGTCACTCCTATGCTAGCCTCTAGACTGGATAGAGCTTTAAAAATCTATAAAGTACAGTCGCATAATTGCAACATATTGGTAAGTGGTGGTCAAGGTCCTGACGAACCAATTTCAGAGGCTTTAGCAATGAAGAATTATCTCATGAAATGTGGCGTGTCATCTTCTTCAATATTGATGGAATCACAATCAAGCAGTACATATGAGAACTTTTTATATTCTAAATCTTTCATTAATACATCGTTTGAAAATGTCCCTAATATTTTATGTGTGACGAGTCAGTTTCATATTTTAAGAGCCTTACGTCTTGCACAAAAGTTAAATATAAACATAATAGGATTAGGAAGTTCAACGCCTTATCATTTTCTAGATAAAGCGCTTTTACGCGATTTCCTTGCACTTATGTATCAATATAAATTACTTTTGACTTTGTATTTAGTTGGACTATTTATAGTATCAATTTGGATATTACTTTAATATACAAAAAGTCTGGATCATTTTCTTATATGACCCAGACTTTTCCATCATATTCATACTACTCACTTTTTAATTAAGTATTTTGCCGTCTTCTAATTTTACGACGCGATCAGCATAGTCAAATAATCGCTCGTCATGTGTAATCATAATACCTACCATCTGTTCAGATTTTATACGTTCCCTAATCATCTCTACTACTTTCGTAGCACGACTTGCATCTAAGCTTGCTGTTGGTTCATCAGCAAGAATGATTTTAGGATTATTTGTAAAGGCACGCATAATTGCTACACGCTGCTTTTCTCCTCCTGATAACATATGTGGAAATGCATTCAAACGATCTTTGAGACCAATTTCTGTTAATAAATATTTAGCATTTGAAGCAGCTTCTTTTTTATTTACTCCCGCTTCCTTAGCAATAACAGTGAGTTGCTCTTCAACAGTTAGATAAGGAACAAGGTGTGATGCTTGAAAAATAAAACCAATATCATTAAGTCTTAATTCTGTACTATTTTTATAATTTGAATACAAATCATGACCTTCATATAATATCTTACCATCAGTAGGTGTCAACAACCCACCTAATATATTTAATAGTGTCGATTTACCTGAACCTGATGCACCATTTAAAATAATAAACTCTCCTGGTTGAACTTCTAAATTAATATCCTTTAATACGTTTGTCTTCGCTAAACCTTCTCCAAATGTTTTACTAATATGTTCGAGTTTTAATGTCATTATTCCATACCTCCAATAGCATCAATTGGATCCACTTTTAATACTTTGATAAATGATAGTAAGGCACCGATACATCCTACAATAAGAAAAATAACAATCATTAATAAAATTGTACCGTAACCTAGATAAAATGGCATAGTCACTGGCATAATTAAACTTAATATTAAAATAAGTATTGTGGCTAAAATAACACCCACCATAGTAGTTAAAATAATCTCTATAATTAATGAGCTTAATAAATGTCTCGTTTTAATTCCTACTGCTTTTAATATACCTATTTGTGAGATTTTTTGAATGGTCATAACATAAAAGAATGCACTTAATACAATTGCTGTAATCACGAACAAACTAATGATCATTAAATTCAATGGCATTTGTTCTGCTTGGTAACTTGCAATGTTATCAGTCAATGTTTTTTCACTAACAGTTGTTACATTAGAAATATCATTAATTCTATTTTTATCTTTTTTACTTAATTCTTTAACTGGGTAGAATGTAGAATAATTTTTATTAAGTGCTTTAAAATCTGAATGATTCATCATAACCATTGAGCTATGAGAATACATTGTATCTTCAATAATACCACTTACTTTATAAGCTTCTTTATGACCTTTAAACTTAATCATATCTCCTTTTTTTACATCTTGTCCCGTTAATTTATCATTTATTGCAACTTCATATGAATGATTAGGATAGCGACCTTCTTTTAAAGAGGGACGATCTTCTTTAGAAGTAGAGAACGTAAGAATATCTTGATCTTGTTGTTTTAATTTTAATGTTTGTGGTCCAAGATGTGTTGCTTGTTGATTTATAATATCTTCTATCTTATTTTGTTGATTTGAATCAAGTTGTGATTTTTCAATTTTAGGTTCTTTCATTTTTTCAATAATATATGTTTGTGCATTTTGATTATTTAAAAATGACACATTTTCTCTCGCTAAACCTTGAGCTAAACCATTAATAAATAATACCATACTCCCTAGTAAGAAGATGATTAGCATAATTAATATATATCGAAACTTATAAAATTTTATTTCTTTCCAAGCTAAATTCATTTCTTTTTCCTCCCTATTTATCTTTATTAAACAGTATAGAGAGTAAATATGAACTGAATATGAACAACAAAGAAAATTGTCTTAGATTTTAAAGATTCGTATAATAATTAGAAAAGGAGCGAAAAGTAAATGATAAAATGTTTAATTGTAGATGATGATCCAAAACTCTTGCATTACGTTTCTAAACATTTAGAAGCGGATCATATAAAAACCGTGACACATTCGAGTGGAGAACAAGCATTAAAATATCTTAATCATCATCGCGTGGATATCGCAGTTGTAGATATTATGATGACAGGTATGGATGGATTTGAATTATGTCAATTATTAAAAGATCGCTATCAATTACCAGTTATTATGCTAACAGCACGAGATGCATTAAGTGATAAAGAACGTGCATTTGTCAGTGGCACAGATGACTATGTAACTAAACCTTTTGAAATTAAGGAATTATTATTTAGAATTCGTGCCGTTTTGCGTCGTTATCAAATTAATACGCAAAATAAGATTGAAATAGGAAATGTCATTTTAAATGATGAATTTATGGAGGTGAGTGTAGCATCTAAAAAAATGAATCTTCCTACTAAAGAATTCCAACTCCTATTTTTATTATGCACTCATCCAAGACAAATTTACACAAGAGAGTCTATTATTGAAAAAATTTGGGGTTTCGATTATACAGGCGATGAAAGAACAGTAGATGTTCATATTAAGCGTTTAAGAACACGGTTAAAAAAATTAGAGGCAACTATTGAAATTCAAACAGTAAGAGGCCAGGGATACAAGGTGAATAAAGATGTTTAAAACACTATATAGTCGCATTGCAATTTATACTATTACTGTGATTATTTTTAGTGCATTAGTTAGTTTTTTCATTGCAAATATACATTATCATTTCAATCTCAAAGAAAATAATGACACTAAAATTATGCGTACGTTAAAAGAAGCTCGTACTTATGAACATCAACTTCCTTCAAAATACGTAAAATCTTATTTTCAACATTTAGGACAAATGAATTATCAAATCGTTACCGTCGATAAACAAGGACAAAAAACATTTTATGGTGAACCTTTTAGAAAAGATACACTGTCCTCATCATCTATTAACCAAGTTATGCGTGGTCATGATTATCACGGTATAAAAAACAAACCTTTTGAATTATTCGTGACAGGTTTCTTTGATAATGAAACTGATAACACTGTGGGCATAAGATTTTATGAAGACCATGAACCTATAGCAGTATTTATGCGACCAGATATAGGTAAAACATTCGGCGAGTTTAGAATATTTTTATTGGTATTACTTATTTTCTTATTGCTGATATCTATTTCACTTGTTATTGCTTCAACATACTCAATCATTAAACCTATTAAAAAGTTAAAAATGGCGACCGAACAATTAATGAATGGGAATTTTGAAACACCCATTTCTCATACCCGTCATGATGAAATTGGAACTTTACAGTTTCGTTTTGATACCATGCGTCAGTCATTAAAACAATTAGATGACATGCGTCAACATTTTGTTCAAAATGTTTCACATGAAATTAAAACACCTCTTACACATATTGAAAGACTATTAACTGAATTACAATTTGCGCATTCAGAAGATGAACGTCATAGCTTAATCAATGATATTCATTTAGAAATTACACGTCTTAGTAACTTAATAAAAGAACTACTATTACTATCTGAATTAGATAATGCGAATCACTTATCTGTTGACGATAATTTAGAATTATCTTCACTCGTTACTGATATCATTCGACATGAACAATACACGATTGATGATAAATCATTGATGTTATTATCTGATATGCATAACATATATTTTCAGGGAAATCGTCGCCTTTTACATCAAGCATTTTCGAATCTAATTCAAAATGCTATTAAATATTCAGATATAAATGGCATTATCGATATTACTTTGAATCAAGAAAATAATCATATTATGTTTGCGGTAACAAATGAAGGACAAACTATTTCTAAACAAGCGATACCACATCTATTTGATCGTTTTTATAAACTCAATGCTAGTGATAATAGTAATGGTTTAGGACTAGCAATTACTAAGTCCATCATTGATTTACATCACGGTAAAATATGTGTATCTAGTGATTCTAAAAATGGCACGACATTTAAAATTCTATTTCCGCATATCCTATTTTAACTTAATCGAAAAAACAGGCAGTGTTAAAAATGACACTACCTGTTTTTTCGATTATTTCACATTTAAATATTTTCTTACTTCTTTATTTACTGCGTTATAAACTTCTTCGTGCTCATTAAGTTTAAGTCCGTATGATGGGATCATCTCTTTAATTTTTGGAATCCAAGCATCAAATTCATTTTTGTAACAGCGTTTTAATACATCTAGCATGATATCGACAGCTGTTGAAGCTCCTGGAGAAGCACCTAATAATGCTGCAAGTGATCCATCATCAGAAGTAATGACCTCTGTACCAAATTGTAAATTTCCTTTACTATCTTCTGTATCTTTAATCACTTGAACACGTTGTCCAGCAATAACAACTTCCCAATCTTCGTCTCTAGCATTCGGTAAAAAGATTCTTAAATCATTCATTCGATCTTTATGACTAAGCATTAATTGAGAAACTAAGTATTTAGTTAAATTAAACTCTTTAACTCCTGCTGTTAACATCGTCACAATATTATTCGGTTTAACAGAACGAATTAAATCTAAATTGGATCCTGTTTTCAAAAATTTAGGTGAGAAGCCTGCAAACGGTCCAAATAATAGAGATCGTTCTCCATTTACAAATCGTGTATCTAAATGTGGTACAGACATCGGCGGTGCTCCAACATCTGCTTTACCATATACTTTTGCATAATGACGTTCAATAACGTCTTTGTTTTTACAACGTAAGAAAAGACCACTTACTGGGAAACCACCTACATGTTTAGACTGCTTAATTCCAGTTTTTTGTAGAAGTGGAAGACTTGCTCCTCCAGCACCAATGAACACAAACTCAGATTCAAACGTGTGAATTGTATTAGACTTCAAATCTTTGACAGTCACTTTCCAATAACCATTATTTAATCTTTCAATATTTTGAACTTCTTGATGATACGTAACATCTACTTTATGTTCTTTTAAATTAGAAATTAATTTTTTAGTGAGTGCTCCAAAGTTTACATCTGTACCAGTTTCATCCCGAGATAATGCAATAGGAACGGGTGATGTTCTACCTTCTACCATTAACGGCACCCATTCAACAATTTTATCTCGATCTTCTGTGATTTCCATTTTTTGAAATAAAATATTTTCTTTTAAAGCTTTTACACGTTTTTTCAAAAAGTCTACGTTTAAAATACCTTTAACAAAGCTCATATGTGGCACAGATTGAATAAAATTACCTGGATGTTCTAGTTGACCAGTTCTAACTAGATAAGCCCAAAATTGTTTAGATACTTGGAACTGTTCATTAATTTTAATTGCTTTTGTTACATCAATACTGCCATCTTTATTTTCTTTTGTATAATTCAATTCACATAGAGCTGAATGTCCTGTTCCAGCATTATTCCATACATTAGAACTCTCCTCACCTGATTGTTCCAATTTTTCGAAAATTTTAATTTCTTTTTCTGGAGATAAATCTTTTAGTAATGTTCCTAATGTTGCGCTCATTATTCCGCCACCGATTAAGATGACATCTGTTTTGCTATGTTCTATACTCATAACAACCCAGTCCCCCTTTTATAATCACATCTTCAGTCGAAATAAACACGACCATTTTTAATTTAAAACGCTTTCTTTTATCGATAAAAAAATAAATATTAATTTGACGTTAAAAGCGTAAATAAAATTTTAATTACTATAGTAATTATATACATAATTTCTCTTTGAAAAAAGTATTTACACGAATTATCACATTATGTCATCTCTATTTTCAAAAATATTTTAATTTTATTATAAAGCTTACAACATTTATACAGTTGGTTTATTACATGCTATAATTTTTATAATATTATTAATAACGAGGTACAATCATGAAATCATTTACTTTTTTAATGCATAATATATACGCCTTAGGTGGCACAGTTAAAGCAATGACTGAATTAGCAAATACCTTAGCGGACAAAGGTCATAACGTTGAAATTATCTCTATTTTTAGAGCTAAAGATATGCCTTACTTCAAACTTAATTCTTCTATTAAAATAAAGTCCTTAGTTGATTATAGATTAAAACCACAAAATGTGATTTCTATCTTTATGAATCGATTGAATAAATACACTCCTTTATTAAAGCCTATCTACCTTTCAAAACATGAGCCTGGTTTAAATCAATTCTCCAAGTATATTGAACATAAACTGATACGTGCAATTAATGATATAGATACCGATGTACTCATAGGTACAAGAGCAAGTTTTAATATATTTATTTCTAAATATTATCATGGACATGCAATGACAATAGGTATGGAACATATGAATTTAAATGCCTATCCCAAAGCGTATCGACAAGAAATATTAGATGCTTATCAACATCTAGACGCGCTAACCACTTTAACTCATACTGATAAAAACCATTATGAATCATTCATTGAAACACCTGTATATGTCGTTCCTAATATTATTCGAACTAAAAAATTAAATCTACCTAAAAAAAATATTATTTTAAGTGCCGGACGTCTAGAATATGAAAAAGGTTATGATATTTTAATCGAAAGTGTCCAACTCATTAAAGATACGCTTAGACAGAAAAACTATAAAATCGAGATTTATGGTGAAGGTCAAGAACATCAAAATTTACAAGAAACTATTAATCATTACCAGCTTAATGACTTAATAACCATACATCCAGCCACTCAACACCTTAATGAAAAATTGGCACAAAGCCGAATGACTGTCGTTCCTTCACGAAATGAAGGGTTTGGAATGGTCATATTAGAAGCAATGGCTCAAGACAATATTGTTATTAGTTTTAAAGATACACTTGGACCTTCACAACTGATTCAACATAATAAAAATGGTTATTTAGCAGACTATGCGAATGCACAATCATTAGCAAAATATATTAATCTTGCTATTCAAAAGAGAACGCATTCAGAAAATATGATTAAATCGAGTCATCAAACTCTTGAACATTATTCTCCAGATAAAATTTACGATTATTTTTATTCTATTTTCAAATAAAAAAGGATTGCAATCGGAATTCTCCGAGTTGCAATCCTTTTAATGATATCTACATAAATATAGATAAGATAAATGTCCAAATACAGATAAAGATAAGTAGTCCAATACTATATTTCAGAGTCATTTTAAGTAATTCTGATTCTTTACCCACTTGTTTTACAGCTGCTGTTGCAATTGCAATAGATTGTGGTGAAATCAATTTAGCTGCAACCCCACCAACAGTATTAGCTGCAACAAGTAATGGTGCACTTGTACCAATTTGTTGTGCTACAGAAGCTTGGATTGGTGCAAATAATGAGTTGTTGTTTACTACTGAACCTGTCATAAACACACCGATCCATCCTAAGATTGGAGATAAGATTGGGAACACGCCGCCTGCTTTTGCGATACCTTGACCCATTGCAGCACTTAAACCACCATATGTAGTGATTTTAGAAATTGCTAAGATGAAGCAAATTGTTAAAATTGGTAACCATAGTTCTTTGAATGCTTCAACAAATAAACGTCCTGCATCACCAAAGCTAACTTTTTTAGACATTAAAACTGTAATAATAATTGTTAGTAAAATAGCAGTACCAGTTTGACCAATAAAGTTAAAAGTTAACATAATTGGTTTGTGTGTAACATCACTGTATGTGCCTGGTAAATTGAAATTAAATACTAATGCTGATAAAGGACCATTTGGTGCAAATAAGTTTTTGAAGAATGTTGCACTCCAAATCATTACAATTACAGTTAAGATAATGAATGGGCTCCATGCATATAAAATTTCTTTACCACTATGTGGAGTAACTGCTTCTGGTTTAACATCTTTTTGTATTCTAAAAATATTTTTAGGTTGGAATTTTTTAGAGAATACTGCTAACACACCCATAGTCACTAATGGTGGAATGATGTCAGCTAATTCTGGACCAACAAATACTGTAATTAAGCCTTGTAATACTGTATAAGTAATTGAAGCTACTAAAATTTGTGGTAATGTTTCCTTAATACCTTTAAAACCATCAATAATAAAGATTAATAAGAATGGAATAATAAAGTTAATAATTGCTAAAGTAAGTGTAGACACTTGAGACACGCTCATTGCTTCAACATGTCCTGGTAAATGAAGTGTATTCACAATACCAACTGGAATACCAATTGCACCGAATGCACCTGAAGCAGCGTTGGCAATTAAACATAACATTGCTGCTTGTAAAGGTTTAAAACCTAGTTGTGCAAGTAATAATGCACAAATTGCAATTGGCACACCGAAACCTGCAGCACCTTCTAAGAAGCCATTAAAAGCAAAACCAATTAATAATAATTGAATACGTTGGTCTTGTGAAATGCTCATAATGCTATCTTGAATTGTACTAAATTGACCAGATTCTTGAGTCGTTTTATATAATAAAACGGCCATAATAACGATATAACCAATTGGGATAATACCTTGATAGAATCCTTCTATTACACCACCTGTAGCAATACCACCAGGTAATTTAAAGAATGGCAATGCAATAAGTAAAGTAACTACTAAAGTAGTGATTGCTGCATAAATCCCTTTCATTTTAAACACAGTTAAACATAACAAGAATAAAATGATTGGAATTGCTGCAATTAAACTAGATAACGCTAAGTTACCAAAAGGGTTAAAAGAATGTACTAACATAGTTTAAACGCTTCTTTCCTTAATATTTTATTATATTGATGAATTATCTAGCTAAACAACTAAAAATTCACTTTTCTAATTTTAACAGGTATTCACAAAAATTAACATATTGTAATCAAGTTAAAATTAGAATATTACACTTTTTATTTTTGTGAATATTTTCACAAAAATAATATAACATTTCTTATCACAATTGACAATACTGTAAAAATAATTTATGTCAACAATAGTAGTAAGATCTATTTGAATTTTCATAAACATATGATTTTATATGATCATTCATGTAAATATGAATTTTTTAAAAGTGCATGGTAAAATAAAAATATGAAATTTAGGAGTTAAAGGATAATGCATAATGATTAAACAAATAAATATATCTAATATGTCACATCTAGATATACAACTTAATAAAGCTAAATCTGCAGGGTATTCACATTTTATCCCCTATTCTAACGAAATAAAAATTAATCAAGACATGCTTAATGCTGTCTCATTAGGTGAACATTCTATTGCGGTTGATTACACAATCCATGGTGTTTATCTTAATGATTGTCGTTATTTTGGGAATGATAAATTAAGTTTTCTCGCTTGGATGAATAATATTAATCATTATCCAAATATCATTTATAATATTGATACTGCGCTGATTTACCTCTCAAAATATCAAATTCAATCTATTATGGACCTAGCAGTCATCACTATTTTAAAAAATGAGGTTGATATAGATGGACATGTTGTTTTTGATTTTATTGAGGAATTACAGACATCTAGTTCATTTTGGAATTCATTAGATACACGAGAAATTAAAATTGCCAATCACTTTGATTTAAATAAATTAGCTTATATCCACGGCCATTCGATTCCATTTCCTAAATATAAGCATCCATTAGCTGACGAAACTCTTCGTTTTGCTGATAGCTGGCTTGTAACAACAAAATTTAAATTACCTAAATGGATGTACAATAAAATTCATCAACGTGCTATTCAAAATCATAAAAAATTAAGTTATATCTATACTAAAGATACATCCAAATTGAAAAATCATGTCGTATTTTTAGGATTCGATTATGGCTATAGGGGTAACTCTAAATACCTTTTTAATTATTTTGTAAAACGAAATCCAACAACAGAAGCTTATTACATTACTGACGATAGACGTGGACCGTATTTCCTTCCCATTGATGCAGAACATAATAAAGAACTTATTGAAACTGCAAAAATTGTAGTCATTGAAAGTTATATGCCTGAAGCTTACCAACCTAATGGTACAGTCATTCAATTATGGCATGGTACACCTATTAAAGAATTATTTTTAGATAGTAAAGAACCTTATCAAAATCAAACTATTTATAATTACAGAGCAAGAAAATATAATAAATGGAAACACCAATCATATGTCTTATTAGATTCAAAAGCTTCAGAAGGTTTATTTGAGACTGCTTTTCCTAATGAAACGGTTCAATTTCTTCCTTTTGGTTATCCAAGAGTAAGTTATTTACTAAACTATAAAGATAATCAAAATCAGCAAAGAAAAATACGTGAAAAATTAAAACTCCATCATACAAAACCTGTTTTATTATATGCGCCAACATGGCATAAAAATACAGAATCATTTACGCCTTTAACAATGACACCAGAGTTACTAGAAAAATACTATGTGATATATAAGGGGCATATTGAAGGTGATGATGCTATTCCAGAAGGTGTCATTGAGGCTCCTATGGATATCGAAACACAAGACTTAATCTTAGTATCAGACATTGTACTTACTGATTATTCTTCTATCATTTTTGATGCCCTAACTATTGATAAAAAAGTTTGTTTATATACTCCTAACCACGAAGAATATAAAGAAGAACGTGGCGTCTATATTGATGTGCTGAATAGTCTAGCAAAAGTTTGGTACACAGACGAAGAATTGTTACTAAATCATTTAATTTATGATAGGATTCCTACCATTCATCAACATGCACTTATAAATCGTAATAATCAATCTCTAAAAAAATTAACTCAACTTATGAGAGATATTTTAGATAAATAATAAAGCACTAAGCGTACAGAACTTTTCTGTACGCTTAGTGCTTTATTGTGTTATTTTAAATTTCTTTTTCCATAATTAAATCCGTGTCTATTACATTACCATTAATAAAATCATGTTGTCCTGTAATTTCAAAGCCTTGCTTTTTATAAAAGCTAATGGCAGAAGGATTATTTTCCCAAACACCTAACCATATTTTTGATTTATTATACTCCCTTGCTTTATCAATCGCTAATTGAATAAATTGACTTCCTCTCCCTCCACCTTGGTAATCCTTATCAAAATAAATGCGCTGAATTTCTAAATATTGATTACCTTTTGGTTCAGTTTGTGTTTCATTAATATTTAATTTTAAATAACCAGCAATCTCATCATCGACCTTATAGAAATAGTGAAATGATTGATGATGTTCGATTTCTGATAATAACTTCGTTTCATTATAGTTTTCTTCAAAAAATTTTTTAAAGTTTTCATCAGTATAACTACCTTTAAAAGTATCATAAAATGTTTTTTCTGCAATTTTTCTTAACTCACTTACATTATCTTGTTTAATTTCTTCAATTTCTTCTTTCATATTTCCTCTCTTTTATTGTACTTATTTTTTCACAAAACTAGATAATACCTTATTCCTTATCAAACACATTTTAAACACTATATTAAATTATTTTATTATAAATTAAAATATATATTGATAATAATTATCAATAAGTATAAAGTAAAGATAGACTATATTAAAGTGAGGTGTTTAAGATGTTTCATGAGTTATTTATATTAGGTATTGCTGGACCTACCAGTTTAGTCATTATTAGTATTGTTGCATTAATTATTTTTGGTCCTAAAAAATTGCCACAATTTGGTAAAGCGATTGGCAGTACTTTAAGAGAATTTAAGTCTGCAGCTGAACATATTGATTCAGATGAGGTAGAGGAAACACCCAGTAAACATTCTAAACAACAGCGAGACAAATCAAACTAGTTCGACCTTACTCGCACATTTTGAAGAATTAAGACGACGTTTAACTAATATACTTATTTCATTTTTAATTTCTTTGCCGTTAGTATACATATCATCTAAATGGTGGATCACAACTTTTGTTTATCATATTAAACGCACTCAAGTTGTTTTACATACTTTTTCATTCACTGAAATGATTCAAATCTATATACTAATCATTAGTTTTGTAACTTTATGCTTAGTTCTTCCTATTATTTTCTATCAATTATGGGCATTTATATCACCAGGGCTTCATCGACGTGAACGTCTTTTTATTTATAAATATAGTTTATTATGTACTGCGTTATTTATCATTGGTGTCGGTTTCGCCTATACTATCGGATTTCCGTTAATTATAAAATTTTCATTAACATTATCGAAAACAATGTATATTCAACCGGTGATTGGTTTTAATGCTTATTTACATGAATTAATAAGGTGGTTATTTATATTTGGTGTCGTCTTTCAATTACCTATGTTTTGTATGGGACTAGTTAAAATGGATGTAATAGATATTAAACAATTACACCAATATCGCAAATATATTTATTTTACTTGTTTCATTATTGCTAGTATTCTTGCACCACCAGATATCACTTTGAATCTATTTTTGACTTTACCACTCATTATTTTATTTGAAATAAGCATTCTTTTAACTAAAATAACTACTCGACATTAATGAATTCGAATCAAATGCAAAAGTCTCAAACGAGTAAATTAATCTACTCGTTTGAGACTTTATTTTCAATTTAGATATGATGCTTTGTTTTAGTATGTTTTAAAGTGAAATAAGCAATTAATAGTATATAAATTAATTGTGCACTCATCGTTTCAATACTTGGATAAAAACCAATGATATTAAGTGTTGGAATATGCTCAATACTATGTTGTGTTATCATTCCAAGTAATTGTAATTTTTGAATACTAATTCCTAACATTTTAAATGCCATAATAAATATTAAAATAGAAAGTACTCTAAAAATAAAATATATAGGTATCAATCGTATAACTGTTTTGAATAACAATGTAAATATGCTTAATATAACAATGGCTAGTATAATTCCTATAACAAAATCTAAAGTTTTTATACTTCCCATCATTCCCATATAAAAGATAATGACTTCAACGCCTTCTCTCAAAACGGATATTAATCCAATTGTACCTAATAATGCTAAGTTTCGATTACTTATTGCATGGTGATACATTTGTTGAATCATATCATTCCATCGCTTAGCACTTGAACGTCTATGCATCCATATACCCACAATATACATTAAAACAACTGCTATTATTCCTAGTGCTGCTTCCATACCTTCACGTAATAATCCATTATTTCCTAGTACTTGAATAAAGATAAGTGCTAATGCGAGACTTAAAATCAAACCTAATATAGCGCCACCAATGACACTTGTTGTCCCTTTAGTGTCTCTAACATTTCTTGTCATAGTTGTTAATGTCAATATGATTAATAATACTTCTAATCCTTCACGTAAAAATATAATCATTACATCTATAGATGAATATGCGTCTTCACTTACAGTATCTTTAATTTCAGAATTTATTTTTATTAAACTTTCTTTAATACGATCTTTATTACTATTATCTAAAATACTTTGATAATATGGAATTTTATCTTCAATTTTTGTATATAAACTACTGTTTTTAGTTTGAATTTTGCCTTCAACATAAGGCCATATTTGTATAAATTTAGTCAGTGCCTCATCTGATTGTTTTAACTGATGACTCTCGATACCTTTGATTGCTTTCTCTAATTCAATATTAAGTTGGGTAACTTTATATTGATTTTTTTCAGTATTGGATTGCTTTTTATCAACAGTATCAATACTTGTTTTAAATGTCTTCCAAGCATTATCTACTTTTTTTATGTCTAATGGTTCTTTTTGAATAGCTACACGTAACTGCATCAAGTATACTTCTATTTGTCCATATTTATTTTCATCATAATTTCTGATGGCCGTTTCATGTTTTTTCCAAATTTGATTTAACATATTATTAATAGATTGTAATTTTGATCTATCTTTATTTTTTACAGCTTCTTGCATGATATTATCTTTTGCGTTAATTTGTTTTTTTAAATTTCTAATATCTTTATCAATATCATCAGTCGATACAGAACTTTCGTAAACGATGAGAGATTTTGTTAACTCCGATAACGATTCGATTTGTTTATTTGTAGTCGTTGCTTGATCAATCATATGAAGTTTCGATTTAACATCTTTTCCTTTTTTATTTTCTTTAATATTTAAAGACATTATTTTATGTTTTACTTCATTCAACACGTTTTGTTTTTCGTTATAATTTAATTGTTTGTGCTCTAACGTCGATTTCGCATCAGAGATAGCTACATACGCATCATTTAATTGACTATCATTTGCAACACTAACTGAAGTCAATGAAAACAGACGTGTAATAATGATTAAGAGAGTAATTATCGATATCCTAATTAAAGAGTGTTTCACCGATATAACCTCCCTTTTGTATCCCTGGTAATACAAGAAATGATGCAGAACCTCGATGTGTGATATATTCATTTAATTTATCATTGTGTCCTAAATTATTTTGAATATCGATAAACTGTTGAATAGATTTTTGGAAACAAATAAACATGAGTCCAGTATCTAAGTCACCTGTTTTAGCATTTGTACCATCATTATAATTATATGCTCTACGTTTAATAGAAGTTTTTACTTCACGAGCTAAACGTGTATGCGCATTCTCATCGATAACATACTTGCCCTTATTATTTTTAGCATTTAAATCAATATTATCGAATTCTTTCTTACCTGTTAGAGGTGCACCTGTAGAACGTTTACGACCAAATGTTGCTTCTTGCTCTTCTAATGCGGTACGATCCCATGTCTCAATATGTATTTGGATTCGTCTTATAATGCAATACGTTCCATTTTCTGCCCATCCATTATCAATAAATACATATTTTTTCAAATCGTTATTTTTTCGTGGATTAACTGTACCATCTTTAAATGCCATTAAATTTCTCGGTGTTTCATTTTTTTTAGCAGAAATAAAACCATGTTGTGACCAACGAATTTTAATGATGTCTCTAAAAGGTCGTATTAAGTTATGTATAGCATGAAAAGTAACTTGAGGATCATTTGAACATGCTTGAATCATAATATCTCCATCACTATACTCTTCATCTAATTGATCATTAGGAAAATGAGGTATATCTCTAAAATCAAATGGAATTTTAGATGATAATCCTATTTTTTTCAAAAAAGACTTACTCACGCCATATGTTAAAGTGAGTTTACTAGCATCTAATCCTATTGATTCACCAGTATCTACAGGTGGTAATAGTGTATTGTTACTATTTCCCCCAATAATAGCACCGTCAGTCATACTAACAGACATTTGAGTCCATTTTTTAAACATATCTTTAATTAATGTTTGATCTTTGGACTTTAAATCTAATGCAATGAAATTACAATTTTTTT